>NZ_CP022600.1:2951230-3279145 GCF_002952215.1 Porphyrobacter sp. HT-58-2
GCATGACTTGTCTTCGAACCTTCCCCCGGTAACATGGGAAGCAGAGGGCGCACGCTGGCAAAGCGTCGCTTGCCAACGGGGCAGGCTGCCCATGGCCCGGGCTGTCAATGGGGGAATTATGCACATGAAGCATTTAAAGACTGCCGCACTCTCCTTCCTGGGTCTGCTCATCGCCAGCCCGGCAATGGCCAACGACCGCGGGGAAATGGTCACCGCCAGCAACCCTGCGGGGATCGTGGTGGCCATGCTCAATGCAGGGCACAATCCCGAACTGACGACCGACAGGGTGGGCGATCCTCTGATCATTTCCAGAGGGCCCGGCGCGAACCTTGTCGTCTATTTCTTCGGTTGCGATGCGACCACGCATGACAGGTGCCAGTCAATCCGCCTGCAGGTCGGTTATGACCGTGCCAAGCCGTGGAGCGCGCAGGAGGCGATGAAGCTCAGCGATGAATTTCCATTCCTTGCCGTTCGTCTCGATCAGGAAGGTGATCCATACGTACACTGGGATCTGGTTCTGGGTGATGGGATCCCGGTTCCGACCTTCGTCAAGAACCTTCGTGCCTTCGAGGAGTCGGTGACGCTGGCGGCTGACCTTGTCTATGCCGAGGAAAAGGCGGAACAGGCCAAGGGCCAGTAACGACGCACTTGGGCTCCCCCGACGATGCCGCAGGCTTCTGCCCGAATGTCCGGTTCCGCTCGTGCCAGCAGACGGCGGCTTTCGCCAGCGGGACTGTTCGGCCTGATTGCCGTCGTGCTGGCACTGCCGGTGGCAATGATGCTGCTGATGGCGAGCGGGACAGGAACTGCAACAGAGCGGTTGTGGCCTGACCCTCGGCTGCTTTCCTGCCTCCTGACGGGGTCGTTTGCGGCGCTGCTTTCAGCTTGGCTGTTCGCCTTGCAGCCGCGTGAGGTCGCCGTCAGACTGTTCGCAGCCAGCGGCCTTGCGACTTACGGTTTCTGCCTTGGGGCAGCCGTGTTTCTGTTGCCGGTCGATCTGTCGCCGGAAACGCTTGCTCAGGCGGGGATGCTCAACGTCTTTGCGGCGAGCGGCTTTGGCTTGGCCATGATTGCCCTCTTTGCGCTCTACCCTCGCCCGCTTCGGAGCAGCCGATGGATCATCGGCACGAGCGTCATCATCTTTCCGATCTGGACCCTCATGGGGTGGTTCGGCCCTTTCGAACCCTTCGTCGAAATCCACCGCATCACCCTTGTCGAAATGGCGGTTATCCTGCTGCTGGCGGGCGTGCAGGTGCGCGCCGCCCGGCACGACCCGGTCGACCGGGCCATAGCATTGTGGCTGGGTGCCAGCGTGATCATCGGCGCGGGCGGCTTCATCGCGCTGGTTGCTTTGCCTTCCGCGCTGCTGAAAGCGCCATTTATCGCGCATGAATACGGTTTTGGGTTGTTCAGCATTATCTATGCCGCGCTGACGGTGGCCTTGTTGCGGTACCGGGTTTTCGGCCTGGGTCGCTGGGCTTTCCAGCTGTTGTTTCTGGCCGCAGCGGTGCTGAGCGTGCTGCTCATCGATGGCGTCATGATCGTGTGGCTCGCGCTCGATCCGGCAAGGGCGACGGGAATCACCCTGCTTCTGATCGCGCTCACCTATCTGCCAGCGAGAAACTACCTTTGGGTCAAGCTGGTCGGAAGGCGGCAGAAGGACGAGGCGGAGCTGTTCCGGGCGGTGGCTGACGTGGCGCTGGCACCCACGGCAACAGAGCGGATCGAAGCATGGCGGCAGCTGCTGACGCAGACATTTGCACCGCTGTCCATCATGCCGGCCCCAATCGAGGTCGGGGATGTTGTCATCGATGAAGAGGGGCGTTCGCTGCTCGTGCCGGGATCGGATGGGCTCCCCAGGCTGGCGATGCGCGACCCCCACGCAGGCCGTTCGCTGTTCAGCCCCACCGATGCTCGCATGGTGAGCGAGATGCTGGCGCTGATCACCTATCTCAGCGAGGCTCGCGGTGCCTATGATCGCGGGGTAGCGTCAGAGCGCGCCAGGATCGCGCAGGACATTCATGACAATATCGGCGCACAGCTCCTCACTGCCCTGCATGCCTCGGGGGGCGAACGCAAAAACGAGCTTATCCGAGAAACAATCGGCGATCTGCGCGACGTGATCCGTAACGCCGATGCCGAGGAGCAGAGCCTCGCCACGCTGCTTGCCGACCTGAGGATCGAGACCGCCGACAGGGTAGAACTAGCCGGGCTCACGCTGACTTGGGAGAGTGCAGATTTCCCCGCAATCCAGCCCCGGCGCGACACGCTGCGGGCGCTGCGTTCCTTCGTACGCGAGGCGGTGAGCAATACCCTGCGCCATGCCGAAGCCAGCCACATTGCCATCGTCGTGACCGCCCGGGGGAAACAGCTTTCGCTTGAGATCATCGATGATGGCAAGGGGTTCGACGCGGCCATTGCCCGCGCGGGTCATGGGCTGGGCAATATGCGCGGGCGGATCGAAGGACTGGGTGGCAGCTTCGCCCTCGTCAGCGGTTCGGATGGCACCAGCATAAGCGCGCGTCTGCCGCTTACGCCCTAAAGCCCAAGCTTTGTGGCATGCCAAGCCGCCTCGGCACGGGACGAAATCCCGAGCTTGGCATAGACCGCCTTGATGTGGGCAGCGACCGTGTTGGTGCCGATCCCGAGCAGTCCTGCGACTTCGTGGTTGCGCAACCCCTTGCCGATATGGCCCAGCACTTCGCGCTCACGCGGTGTGAGCTCGGCTTCCTCGGTCACCGGGCCGGTGTTGCGGAAATGAGTCATGATCCGCCGCGCGATGGCAGGAGAGAGTGCGGGCACCCCATCGAGCATCTGCCTGATCTGGCGTACCAGCAGCGCGCTGGTCTGATCCTTCAACAGATAGCCATCCGCAC
Source organism: Porphyrobacter sp. HT-58-2 (assembly GCF_002952215.1). Lineage (NCBI taxonomy): Bacteria > Pseudomonadati > Pseudomonadota > Alphaproteobacteria > Sphingomonadales > Erythrobacteraceae > Porphyrobacter > Porphyrobacter sp. HT-58-2. The sequence goes on from NZ_CP022600.1 coordinate 2,954,107, forward strand.
CTGCGGCCAGCGCCGCTACCACCGTCGTGTCATTTCCGAGGATCGTCGCCACGCAAGCGAGGGTCTGCGGGCTTTTTGCCTTGATCGCGCGCAGAACTTCCAGCCCCGAACCATCAGGCAAGCCGAGATCAACCAGCGCCAGATCGAAGGATTCATGCTGCGCAAGCAAGTCGAGCGCGGTGCGCATGTCGGGGGCGGTCAAGATCCGTGCGTCCGGCGCAGCTTCCAGCACCACACCCGTCAGCCAGGCGCGCATGTCGGCATGGTCTTCGAGGATGAGGACGCGCAGGCTCATGGCGTGCCGGTGTCCTGACCGTCGACCTCCTGCTCTTCATCGGCGATCACGGGCTTGCCGTCGGCGACCGAGCGAAACTTGCCATCGCCCCAGATCAGGGCCTCAACGCAGGGCAGCGCCCCCGCGCCATCGCAGGCGGTGCCATGGACGAGCTGCACCCACACCGGAACATGGCCCATCACCACCACCCGTCCTGCAAAACCGCCAGTGGTGTGTTCGTCCCAGCCGCCTTCGGCGTTCGAGACGAAAATCCGCACCGGCGCGCCGCCCGTCCCCGACCACAGCACCGCCGACCCATCACACCCGACCTTGCTCTGATCGAGCACCGGGTCAATCCGTCCATCGCCGTTGAAGTCGACGCTGGCGATCACTTCCTGCGGATCATAGGTGAGCGGCAAGTCCATCTCGCTCCGGCATTCCATCGCCAGAGCCGCAAGACGGGCATTGACGGCAGCCTCGCCCGGGCCTTCCCAGCGATCATGCTCCTGCGCCTTTGTCGGCGCAACACCAGCCGCCAACAGGAAGGCGCCAGCAAGCAGATGAAGCGGGCCGGCAATTCTGGCAGGGCTGGCGGACATGGCTGACTTCCTCAAGTGATTGCTTGCATAAAAGCATCAAGCCAGCACCAGCGCCATCCCCCGTTCGGGTGATCGCTGCCGGAGCTGCCCGGGTTTTTTCTTAGCAGGTCGGGGCAGAACGCCGGGCCACAGCCGCGATGACAAAGGCTAGCCACACGGCCGAGCCGACAAGGAAGACGATCATCGCATAAGGCAGCAAGCCGCACAGGCTCGCCAGCATGAATGCAAAGCAATAGAAATCGCGGCTGGTCAGATCCTTGATCAGTCCGCCTACGCCGCCCGGCACTGAGGCCACGACGGGTTTCGCACCGTCGAAATGCACCACCCTTTCGAGCAGCCAGGCGCGCTTGCCAAGGATCGTCAGCCCCGCAACCTGCAACACTGCCGCAGCCCAACATATCGTGGCGATCCGCAGTTCGCCCTGCATCGTAAAGCTTGCCCCCGCGCCGGCAAGGAAGCCACAATTGGTGAAGGCGTCGATCAGACTGTCGAGCGATGCGCCAAGGCGAGAAGTGCGATAGGTGGCACGCGCTATCTCGCCATCGACCCCGTCCAGCACCGAGGCCAGCTGGAACAGAACCGCTCCTGCTGCGAGCCCGGCTGGCGTGGGAAACGCAAGCAGGCAAAAAACCATTGCGAGCGCCGTCAACGCGGTGAGCGCCGTCGCATGGCCCGGCCGTACCCCGCCTATCCGCAGCAGTTGTGCCGAAATCGCCTGCGAGACTGGACGATTGATATGGCGGGAGATGAGCCCGTCTCCCGGCTTTGCAGTCGCCCGGATGATGGCCCGCGACGCAGCCTCCAGCGCTGCTTCAGGGTCGGTCAAGCGCAGCACGGCCCCCGTCGTCGGCAGAGCGGCGATCATGACCGGATCGGGCAGTGTTTCAGCAGGGATTGCTCCCTCAGGCAGATGGTCGGCGACAATCACCTGCAACCCTGGCGCAAGCCGAGCGACCTCCGCACAGGTTCTGGCCGTCAGCGCCCCTGCCTCACTATCGCCCTTTCGCCGATCCCAGCCAATCGCCAGCACCAGCGGTGCATCGGGGCAGGCGATGGCATAGGCTCGCGCAAGCCGGGCCGCGGCAGGAACGCCTGCCACCAGCCGGTTGGCAGTGCCTGTCGAAGCGAAGTGGAAGGCGCAAGACTGTGTCACTGGATACCGTAGCCTTGCGGAGTTGAGCCGGATGCCTTGCGGACATATTGTGCCCATCGCTGACAGGCCGCAACTCCGCGGTCGCCCTGATCCGGTGACGCGTGACGACCTCTGGGCCTTCTTCCTGTCCGAACAACACCAATAGGCCGCCTGGCCGTCCGCCTGAATTGGAAGACTGGCTGAACGCGCGGCTCTACCATCCCCTCGCTGCGCGCCTTGCCCGCTCTCTCTCGGCAACGGGGGTTACACCCGATATGGTCTCTGCGCTCGGCGCGCTGGCAATCATGCTGGCCGCGCTCGCCTATGGCGGGCTTGCAGGGCCATGGGGAGCCCTGCTGGGCCTTGCGCTGCACATGACATGGCACGTGCTGGACGGGGCGGATGGCGACCTTGCCCGGATGACGGGCCGCGCATCGCCACATGGCGAACTGTGGGACGGTATCTGCGACTATGCCGGACATATTGTACTTTATCTGACGCTCGGCACCCTTGCGGCAGCGCAGATAGGAACCGCAGGATGGATACTGATGCTGGCAGCCGGAGCCAGCAGGGTGGTGCAGGCTGCCCACTATGAAGGGGCGCGGAGACAATACGGCCTCGCTGTCTACGGCACCGGCTGGATGGCGAGCGAGGAACCGCCCAGCGATAACGCAGGAAGGCGCCACCCCTTCGTTACCTATTACCTTTGGCTTACCGGCCTGATCGTGCCGCATGGCCCTGCCTTGATCGCGGCGGCCCATGATCCGGCCCTTGCCGCCCCCCTGCGCAATGCGATGCGCGCGGGCAGTGTTCAGTGGCTTGGCCGGATCAGCCCCCTCAGCGCCAATTACCGAACCCTTGCCGTGGGGGCTGCGATGCTCGCGGGACAGCCGCACTGGTATTTCCTGGTCGAAGTGGTGGTGCTCGGCGGCGTGCTCGTTCTCTCGCTGGTTCGGGTACGGCAGGCGTTTGGTGATGCTCTCGCTCAGGCTCACGCCGCTCGGGCCTCCAGCACCCGGCGGTAAAGCGCGAGATAGGCTTCGGCGCAGGCGCGCCAGTCGAACACCTTCGCCCGTGCAAGACCGCGCTGGCGCAGCGCCATGCGCAAGTTGGTATCCCCCATAACCCGCATCAGCGCAGCGGCAATATCGCCGACGTCATGCGGATCAACCAGCACCGCAGCCTCACCCGCGACCTCGGGCATCGCACTGCAATCGCTGGTGATCACGGGGCAGCCACAAGCCATCGCCTCCACAACGGGATTGCCAAAACCCTCGCAAAGCGATGGGTGGAGCAATACTTCGGCTGCTGCATAGAGCCGCACCAGATCGGCACGGGCCAGCGCTGGGAGCAAGTGCAACCGCTCACCGATTCCGAGATCTCTGGCCAGCCGTTCGAGCCGCGCGCCACTGCTCCCCCGGCGCCGAACCATCACAAGATCCATGTCGCCGCGCACGCCGGATCCCAAAGCGAAGGCGCGCAAGGCTCTTTCATGGTTCTTGTAGGGCGCGCCTTGACCAACAACGAGAACGAAGCGCCGACCGACAGGCAGGCCAATCCGCTGCAAAGCGTCCTCTTCCCGCACCCCGGGGATAAAGTCCTGCGCGACACCAGAGGGTATCACGCTGACACGTTCCGCCAATAAGGGGGCCTGTCCGAGAATCGCCTCCCGGCTGGCGGCGCTGACAGTCGCGATATGCACTGATCGGCGCAAAGCGCGGGTAATGCCGTGACCGTAGAATGCCCGCTCGACCCGCCCCCATAGCCCGAGATTGCACCATTCCGGATGCGTCAGCCACATCACATCGTGGATGGTTGTGACGGCAGGCATGGTCAGACCACCGGGCAGAATGTTCGCCGGGGCATGAAACAGATCTATGCCCGCCAGATCGACGGCAAGGGGCAGATGGAGCAGGGTAACGGGGCCATTCGCCGCAGCGGCCACTTCGATCTCGCGGACATTGGCTGCGCGGCTAAGCGGCGCAGGGGCGCGGGATTGGCGCAGCAATACGAATTCACAGTCTGGTGCCAGCGAGGGCAGATGCTGGACCAAAGCAGTCACGAACTCGCCGATTCCGCTGGGACGAGGCCCGATGTAGCGACAATCAAGCGCGATGCGCCAAGGCCGTGAAACGGTCATGGTCCTTACCTTCGACAGGAAACTGGTTCGGAACCGGTGATCCGAAGCAGGGCACACCCCGGTGCGCAGAATGCGCCGATTGGCGGGCGCAAGCACCCTAGGGTTTTTACTTACGCGCTAACCCTAGGGGGTCGAACGCGGCGCAACGGTTTACCGAGGATATGCAGAACCGAATGGCGGCGTGTTTCCAGTCGCTTGAGCAAAAATTGCGCGGATCATTCTGCCGATTTGGCAGCATCCGCACGAAAACCGCCCAGGTCGAGGATGTCTAGATTTTTTTTAATTGTTCTTCAGCCCAAAGGATGAAGAGATGAATACAATACGGTCAGCTATTGTCGGATTGGGCAATTGTGCTGCATCTCTGATACAGGGCGCAGAGTATTACCGAGAAAATTCAGAAAAGCATGGCCTTATCTTTCAGTCAGTCGGCGGATTTTCGCCCGACGACGTCAGGTTTGTCCTGGGAATTGACGTCGACAAACGAAAAGTCGGCAAATCGCTTGCTGAGGCCATTTTTTCAAAACCCAACAATACGGCGACATTTCACTCCCGGATCGAATCGCCGCCAGCCAAGGTGATGATGGGTCGTGTGCTTGATGGGGTGGCCCCTCACATGACCGAAGCTGGTGAGCGCGGCTTCATGATCGCCTCGGAGCGCGAAGCCACGCGGGAGGATATCGTCGCCGCACTCCGGCGCGAGCGGGTGGATGTGCTCGTCAACTTCCTTCCGGTCGGCTCGCAGGCGGCGAGCGAGTTCTACATGGAATGCGCGCTCGAAGCCGGGGTTGGCGTGGTCAATGCCATACCGGTGTTCATCGCCAGCGATCCTGTCTGGGAAGCACGCTTCCGCCAGCGTGGCCTGCCGATCGTGGGTGATGACATCAAGGCTCAGATCGGCGCGACGGTGATCCACCGTTCCCTGTCGGCCCTGTTCGCCAGTCGCGGGGTCAACGTGGCGCGCACCTACCAGCTCAATACCGGCGGCAATACCGATTTCATGAACATGCTCGATCACGACCGGCTGACCGCGAAGAAGGTATCCAAGACCGAAGCTGTGCAGGCCGCACTTGCTGCCCGGCTGGACGACGAGAACATCCGTATCGGCCCAGCGGATTACGTGCCGTGGCAGAAGGACAACAAGATCTGCTTCCTGAGGCTGGAAGGTGCAGGGTGGGGCGGCGTGCCAATGCACCTCGAACTGCGCCTGTCGGTCGAAGACAGTCCCAATGCCGCTGCTTGCGTGATGGACGCGATCCGGTTCTGCAAGCTCGCCCGCGACCGCGGTGAGGGTGGTGCGCTGATCGCCGAGAGCGCCTTCTACTGCAAGCACCCTCCCCGCCAGATGGCCGAAGACGCGGCGCTTGCGCTGTTGGATGCGCGTGCCGCGCCGCAGCTGGATGCAGCCGAGTAAGGTGCTCCGGCAATCCGTCTGCCCGCCCTGCCTGTATTCCTTGCTGCCCGAGTTCGTATCGCCATGAACGCTCTGATCCTTGCCGCAGGTTTTGGCTCGCGCCTTGCCAAGGCCACGCCCTTTCCCAAACCGCTGGTTGGAGTGGCCGGACGCAGCCTGCTGGAATGGTCGGTGCTGCAGGCGGCCCGTGCAGGCGTGCGCCGGGCCGTCATCGTCACAGGTCACCGCGCCAGCGAAATCGAGTGTCTGCTGCCGGAAATGGCCGCACGAACCGGGGTAATGCTGGAAAGCTGCCGTACGGCCGATTGGTCGATGCCCAATGGCCATTCGGTATTGGCCGGAGCGCAGCGGATCGAGGGCAACTATCTCCTCATGATGGCAGATCACCTGTTCTCCGTGTCGCTGCTGACGAGGTTGGTAGCCGAGATGGACCATGTCTCTGGGGCCTTGCTGGCGATTGACCGCAACTGCACAGGTCCGACGATCGATCCGACCGACGCGACCTGGGTCAGTACCCGCCACGATGGCATGATTGCATCCATCGGCAAGCATCTGACCAATCGCGACGCGGTCGATTGCGGTGCGTTTATCGCCACCCCCAATCTGGCCGACGCGATCCGTGAAGCGATTGCCGCTGGTGCTGCGGGCAGCCTGACAGACGGGATGCAGCACCTCGCCGCCTGTGGAACCGCAGCGACCCTCGACGTCACGGGCAATTGGTGGATCGATGTTGACGATCCCGGAATGCTCGCGCTGGCCGAACAGATGGCTCCGGCCTTTCTCGATCCGCCTGCTGCTGCCCCTTTGCACATCGCTATCGACAGGACGGCAGCATGACCATCGCGGCACCGATCATGCTCGATTGCACCCGCATGGTAGCGACTGGCTGGAGCGGCCGAATGCCGACCGGAATCGACCGCGTGTGCGATGCCTATCGTGCGCATTTCGCCCCCCGCGCGCGCGCCGTCGTGCAGGTGCGCGGTCGTGCAAGGGTCTTGTCTGCGGCCCATTCGGCGCGGCTGTTCGATCTGCTTGAAAACCCTGGCGCTGGCTTCCGGAAACGCTTTGCCGAGCTTGCCGCACGGGCGCTGGTGAGCAGGTCAACGAACACCCGCGGGGGGCTCTATCTGAATGTGTCGCACTCCGACTTCGATCTGATGCATCATCGGCGCTGGGTCAGGCAAAGCGGTGTGCGGCCAGTCTATCTCTTGCATGACCTGATCCCGATCGAACATCCGCAGTTCACCACAGCGCACAAGGCAGCGCGTCATGCCGGACGGGTGCGTCACGCGCTCAGCGCGGCGAGCGGGATCATCGCCAATTCGCGCGACACGGCGCGTGCGATCCGAGCCTTTGCGCAAGAGCAAGGGCTGGCGCCGCCGCCCCTGCTTGAAGCGCCGCTCGGCGCCCCTTTGCTGCCGGATCCCGGCCAGCGGGCTCCGGCACGCGCGCCAGTCTTTGTCTGCGTGGCGACAATCGAGCATCGGAAGAACCACATGATGCTGCTTGATGTGTGGCAGCGCTTGATCGCTGAGTACGGAGAAGGCGCGCCGCAGCTGGTCCTGATCGGTCGCTGGGGCCTGGGTTCGGAGGCGGTGCGACGGCGCTATCGGGCCGACCCACAACTCCACCGCTTCGTGAAGATCCACAGCCACTGCAGCGATGCCGAGGTCGCCCGGCACCTGCGAAAGGCGCGCGCGCTGCTTGCACCGAGCAGGGCCGAGGGTTTCGGCCTTCCGGTGGCCGAGGCGCTTCGGCTCGGTGTCCCGGTAATTGCCAGCGACCTGCCTGCCTTCCGTGAGGCTGGCGGCAGCGTTCCGACCTTCCTCAATCCAGGCGCGAAAGAGGCGTGGGCGCGGATGATCCGAGAATTTGTCTCTGACGGGCCGGAGCGTCAGCGTCAGCTTGCAGCTCTCAAGGGATGGCGCGCACCTGACTGGCGCGACCATTTCGCGCTGGTCGACAACTGGCTCGAGAGCCTTTTGCGCCCATTTCCCGAGGCGACAAGCGGGCTACCGCGCGCTGATAACGACGGACATCGACAAGCAGAACCGCAAACGCTTGGCACCATGGCGGGAGCACGGCGATGAGCCAACTGGCACCGATCCTGCACTCTGAATTGCCGGACGACGAGAGTGACGCGGAAACAGGCGAGCAGTCCACCCCGCCCGCCAAAGCCCGGTTGAGCCTGCTGGCGCGGGTGCGCGCGCTCGATCCGCTGTTTGCCTCGCTGGTGATCCTGCCGACCTTGATCGCGGCGCTCTATTTCGGGATCTTCGCCAGCGATGTCTACGTGTCGGAAAGCCGCTTCATCGTGCGCAGTCCGACCAAGCCCAATCTGTCTCCGCTGGGCGTGGTGCTGAGCGGGGGCAACATCGTCGGGGCGAGCGAGGAAAGCGCCGCGGTCAGCGAGTTCCTCGGCTCGCGTCAGGCGCTTGGCGCGATCAACGAGGATGGCTTTGCCACCCGTGCATGGGGGAACGAGCATGTTTTCCGTTTCGATCGTTTCGGCGGGCTGTGGTCCGACAGCGCCGAGGATCTGTTCGATTACTACCGCCGCAAGGTTGCTGCAGAGGACGCCAAGAGCACCGGGGTGACTGTGCTTCGGGTGCAGGCCTTCGATCCGGTAAGCGCCCAGACCATGAACCGGCGACTGCTCGAAGCCTCGGAAGTGCTGGTCAACACCCTTTCGGAACGCGCCCGCGGTGATGGCATCGCCGCGGCTGAAGAAGAACTGGAGCAGGCACGCAAGCAGGCCCAGAATGCGGCTCTGGCTCTGGCCGCCTACCGCAATGCCGAGGGCGTAATCGATCCCGAACTGCAGGCCAGCGCAGGCCTGCAGATGGTCGGCAAGCTGCAGGATCAGCTGATCGCCGCACAGACCCAGTTGCTGCAGCTCGAAACCTACACGCCGCAGGCCTCGCAGATCCCCTATCTGCGCACCCAGATCCGCAAGCTGGAAGGCGAGATCGCTGTCCAGACCGCACAGCTTGCCGGTGGACGGGGCTCTTTGTCTTCAGCATCGGTGCGTTATCAGGAACTGCGGCTGGCATCGGAATATGCCGAAAGGCAGCTGGCCATTGCGCTTACCGCCTATCAGGAGGCGCAAGCCGAAGCCCGACGCAAACAGGCCTATGTCGAACGGATTGCGCAGCCGAGCCTGCCTGACGATGCCGCCTATCCTCGGCGGTTGCGCGGAGTGCTGGCGACCCTGGTGCTGGGCCTGATCGCCTGGGGCGTTGTCGCAATGCTGCTGGTCGGCGTGCGCGAGCACCGGGATTGACCGTGGCTGGCCCTGCCCCCCTTTCGCTTGTTGCGCATCTGGCTGTCCAGCGCCGGGTGCTTGGCGCGCTGCTGATCCGCGAACTGCTGACCCGTTACGGTCGGCACAATATCGGCTTTCTGTGGCTGTTCGTGGAGCCGATGATGTTCACCCTTGGGGTGACGGCACTTTGGACCGCAACCAAGTCGGTCCACGGCAGCGACCTGCCCATCGTCGCCTTTGCACTGACCGGCTATTCAAGTGTGCTGCTGTGGCGCAACATGCCGGGCCGCTGCATCGGCGCGCTCGAAGCGAACCTGTCACTGTTTTACCATCGCAACATCCGCGCGCTGGATATCTATCTCACGCGCATCGCGATCGAATTCTCAGGGGCGACAATTTCGTTTCTCGTGCTGGGCCTCGTGTTCATTCTGATGGGCTGGCTTGCGCCGCCAGAAGACGTGCTGACCGTTGTCGGCGGATGGTTGCTGATCGCATGGTTCGGCGCGGCCCTTGCCATGACGCTGGGCGCGCTGAGTCACGAATTCGAGCTGGTCGACAAGTTCTGGCACCCCGCCTCCTATTTGCTGTTTCCGCTATCGGGTGCGGGCTTTCTGGTTTCGGGAGTGCCCCCTGCGGTGCGCGAAGTGGTGCTGTGGATACCCATGGTCCACGGGGTGGAGATCATCCGCGACGGCTTCTTCGGCTCGAAGATCGAGGCAATCTATGATGCTGGTTACGCGGCGACTTTCGCACTTGTGTTGAGCGCGACAGCGCTGATTGCTGTGCGTTGGGCTGCGGGTCGGGTGGCGCCGCAATGATCGTGGTCGAGGACATCGCCAAGTCGTATCGCACCCGCAACGGCCCGCGCCAGGTGCTTGAGGGGGTCAGCTTTACCCTCGAAATGGGCGAAAGGCTCGGGGTGCTGGGGCGCAACGGGGCGGGCAAGTCCACCTTGATCCGGCTGGTTGGCGGCGCGGAACAACCGACCAGAGGGCGCATCACCCGCGCCATGTCGGTTTCCTGGCCACTGGCCTTCGGCGGTGCGTTTCAACCGCAGCTGACCGGGGCCGACAACATTCGCTTCATCAGCCGGCTCTATGCACAAGACCCAGAGGCCAACCTCGCCTTTGTCGAAGCTTTTGCCGAACTTGGTGCCTATCTGCGCGAGCCGGTACGAAGCTATTCCTCGGGTATGCGCGCAAGGCTGGCCTTCGCGATTTCGATGATCATCGAATTCGACTGCTTCCTCATCGACGAAATCGCCGCCGTCGGCGATGCGCGCTTTCACGAACGCTGCAATTACGAACTGTTCGACCGTCGCGGCGAACGCGCGATGATGATCATCTCGCACGATCCGGGGTACCTGCGCGATCATTGCAACCGCTGGGCAGTGCTAGACGCAGGGTGCCTGACCACATTCGACGATTTCGACGCTGCACAATCCCATTTCCTCGCGCTGGTCGGTGCTGGAGAAAGCGCGGACGGAAGAGGGGCCAGGGGCAGCGTCCAGCCATTTGCGCGGCGACTGACCGCGATCGATTCCTTGCGCCGTGTGGCCCATGCCGATGCACAGTTCATGGCCTTGGTGCGCAAAGCTGACAGTGCCCGGGATCGGCACGACTGGGCCGAGGCAGAGGCAGCCTATGTCGCCGCCTTGACCTTGCACCCTTACGAGCGAAGCTACTGGGCGCAACTCGGCCACGTGCTGCGCGAACAGGGGCAACTCGCGCGGGCAGAAATCGCCTATCGAACCGCCTGCGCCTATGGTGAAGCAGCGCGGGTGCTGGCCCCGTTCATCACGGCAGTCGCCCCGCCGGGGGCGGACGCACAAGCTCTTGCTTGCCCCGTTCCTGATGGCGGCCCTACCCGCCTGCAGCCGCCCGGCTATCCTGACCTCGCTTTGCTGGCGGCTATGCTGCACGGCGCTGAGCGGCTGGACGAGAATGATGCCTTGCGCTTGCTTCGGAGCGGACAGAGCCTTGAGGCAGTGCTGGCCGGAATGGGCGGCGGCAGCAGGGTCCTCGCGCCCGACGCGATTGTCGTCGTCCCGGGGAACACGGCACCATTGCGGCACGACTGGCGCGATGATCTTGCCCGCATGGCAGGCATACGTCCCGAAGCGCTCGATGATGCTCTGAACCGTTCGGAAAGTCTGCTGGCTGCGCTGCGCATGGCCGGAGGGCTGAACGGCTGGACGCTGCCTGACCTCGCCTCCGCACCTCTACAGGAGCATCAGCCATGAGCGCGCTTCGCCGCATCCTTCTTGAACAACCGCGGCCGGCGGCCGAAGCCCATTTCGTCGCACGCACCCGAAGCCAGTATCTCGGGCAAGGAACAGTGCTGTGTCAGGTGCTCGGCAACCTTAAGCTGTTCGCGATCGGCGAGGATGTCGGCTTCACCCCGCATATGCTGTTCGAAGGGTACTGGGAGTATTGGCTGACCCGCCATTTCGCCCAAGCGATTCGTCCCGGCGATACCGTGATCGATATCGGCGCCAACCTGGGCTATTACACTCTACTTGCTGCCGACCTGGTCGGCGAAGGCGGCCGGGTGGTGGCGATTGAGCCCAATCCGGAGGTTTTTCGTCGGCTTGCCTCAAGCATAGCTGTCAACGGTTTCACGGGTCGGACCGAGGCACGCAACATCGCACTTGCTGCACCGGGCGAAAGCGGTTCACGCCGGTTTTTCATTCCCGCAGGCGAGCCCAAGAATGGACGCTTCATCGCTCCGGGCGAGGATCCGGCTTGGCTCGCAGCCCATGGGACGCTTAGCGAAGTCAAGCTCGGAGAGCTAAATCTCCATGAATTCCAGAGCGTTGACTTCATAAAGATCGATGTTGAGGGCGCAGAATTGGCGGTGCTTGCTCATTTAGGCCCGATCCTTGAACGTTTCCGCCCCAAAGTGGTGTGCGAAGTGAATTTTGCGCGCGGCTACGGTTGGGACGATGTCGTCGCGGCCTTCGGCACCGATGCGCTCAAATTCCTCGACTACGACAGCTCCGTAAAGCCCCTTACTCGCGCGATGGTCGAAACCCGGCAATGCGGAGAGGACTGGCTGGTGTGCGTCGACCTTGCCGAAGTCGCGACCGACAAAACCAGTCCAGATGACCCAGATGCGGTTCGAGGAGTAGCGGCATGAAGCCTGCCCGAGACATTTTTGCCCTTACGGGTGCCCGGCGGCGCCCGGCCCGGAGCGGCCCGCCAGCGGCTCCGCGCGTGGCCCCGCTCTCCTACGCGAGCCGCCAAGCCCACCTCGATTCCGCGCAAGACGCCGCGCTCGCCGATCCAGCCTTCCGCGATCTGGTCGCTAAGGCCGACGCCGCGCGTGACGAAGGCCGCTGGAAAGATGCTGCCGATGCCTATGGCACTGCGCTCAAGATCCATCCCTATGAACGCAGTTATTGGACCCAGCTCGGGCATATGCTGAAGGAGCAGGGCTATTTCGGACTGGCTGAGATCGCCTATCGCACTGCGGCTGCTTTTGGCGCGGAGCCGCTGGATGTGCGCGCGCACCTTAACTTCGTGATGGAGCGGCAGGGTGAAGTCGAAAGCCGTTACCCGATCCGCTTTCACGCACCCGTCGCTCAGCATAAGCAGGTGCCCGGACGCCCCGACCTCCTGACACTCGCCCGATTGCTTTGGGATGCGCATGACGTCGCTGAGGATGAACAACTCGCTCTGCTCCGCTCCTGCGACAGCCTTGACGCATTGGCCGCCGCCATGATCGCGGATCCCCGCTTCGAGAAGGCAAACCGCGTCTGGCTGGAACTGCTGTCGGAGGATGAACTGTGACCCGCTTTCTGCCTGATCATGCCTCACCGCCGGTCTCCGTGGTCATCAACACGCTCAACCGCGCTGATCTGCTCGACGATGCGATCGCTGGGGTCATGCAACTCGATTACCCGGCCTTTGAACTGGTGGTGGTAAACGGCCCCTCGACGGACCATTCAGAAGAGGTGCTGGCACGCTGGCAAGGGCGGATCAAACATCTGCGCTGCGAGGTTGCCAACCTGTCAGTGTCCCGCAATGTCGGGATTGCTGCAGCATCCGGGGAGATCGTCGCCTTTCTGGATGATGACGCAGTGCCGCACCCGCAATGGCTGCGCCATCTGGCCAAGGCCTTCGCCGATCCGACGGTCGGCGGTGCGGGTGGCTTCACTGTCGATAACACCGGACAACGCTGGCAGGTGCGCAAGACCGTTTGCGACCGGTTCGGCAATGCTCACTTTCCACCCGACACCTTCGACGAACGGGTGCTCAATTGGCCGGGCACCCCCCTCTACCCAAGTCTGCTCGGCACCAATTCGAGCTTTCGGATGGAGGCGTTACGCGCGATCGGCGGGTTCGATCACACCTTTGCCTATCTGCTTGATGAAACCGACGTTTGCCTCAGGCTGGTCGATGCTGGCTGGGGCATCGTTTACGAACCGTCTGCCCTGATCTTCCATCAGTTCGCTGCCAGCCATATCCGCTCCAGCACGCGCAAGGCGCGCACGTTGTACCCGTCAGTTGTCAGCAAGACCTATTTCATAAATCACCACGGCCGCGCCGAAGGCTATGGCAAGGTCGCGCAGGCGCTGCAGGACTACCGCGAGGAACTCTTGCGCGCCAATGCCTGGCTGGAAGAGCATGGCGAGATTTCGCCGCGCCATCGCCAGACGCTGGATGGCGATGTCGAAGCCGGAACCGAGGTCGGGATGGTGGCAAGCAGCCGCGCCCGACTTGAACACAAGGTGCAGGGCGATCTGGCTGCACATGCGGACGTCGACGCCGGGTCGTTTCTTGCGTCCACAGATCCGCGGCCGCTCCGAGTTGCGCTGGTTTCACAAGGACTGCCACCGGATAACGAAGCCGGAATTGCGCGCTGGACGATGCTGTTGGCAGAGGGCCTGCGCGATGAAGGCGTGGCAGTGCACATCATCACCCGCGCCCGCGAACTGCCCAGTCGCCGCTTTGTCGGCGGGATCTGGTATCACGCCATCGCCGCTGCGCCCGAAGAAGCCGATGCCCTTGCTGCAACCTACCGCGTGCCGCGATCGGGCGTGGCTGACTGGATGGCCGGGGTCATGCGCGAGATCGCGTTCCTCAAGACTTTCGGCCTCAATCTCGTCTCTTTCCCGATCTGGGATCTCGAAGCGTTACCCGCACTCGATGATCCCGAAATTGCCACAGTAATGAGCCTGCACACCAGCTACCGGCTGGCCCGTCCATTCAAACCGGAATGGACATCGAGGGTGATCTATGCCCGCAGTTTCATCGATCCAATGATCGCCGCCGAAACCGCAGCGCTCGCACGCGCTCCGCATATTCTCGCCAATAGTCAGGCAGTGATTGACCAGATTGAGCAGGAATATGCTGTATCGCTGAGCGGACGGGCGCAGATCGTGCCGCACGGAACGCCCGACATCCTCGAACGGCTGCAGGTGGACATCGAAGACAAGGTCGCCCGCCAAAAGAAAGGCGATCCATTACGGGTGCTGTTTGCGGGACGGTTCGAGGCGCGCAAGGGCTACGATCTGGCACTGCGGGTTGCCGCGCGGTTTCAGGGCGATACCCGCATTCGCTTCGAATTCGTCGGTGCGACACCCGATGCCGCGCTGCTTGACCGGATCGGGCGCGAATTCGGTCTCGACCCTGCGCGCAATGCGGGGCTGGTATTTCATGGCGAAGTGAGCCGCCCTACGCTTGAGGCGCTGTATCTGGCAGCCGACGTCGTGCTTATGCCGAGCCGGTTCGAATCCTTCGGTCTGGTGGCGATCGAAGCCATGTCCGCAGCCACCCCGGTGTTGGCGCTCGCAATTGGCGGGTTAGGCGAAGTGGTCGAGGATGGCGTTTCCGGCTTCCTCTTCCCTGACGAGGAAGCTTTCGTAACCGGGAGCACCGAAAGGCTGACGGCACTGATGACCGACCGCGCTGCGCTCGCGAAGCTGGCGCGCGGCAGCCATGCCGCCTTCTGCGCGCGCTTCTCCGACCGGGTCATGGCCCGCGAAGTAGCTCGCTTCTACCGTCAGATCATGGATGAAACGGGAGCCGAAAATGCTTGATCCCCAATGGCTTTTGAAGGCGGCGATGGTCGCCGGCGCACCGGTGGATGAAGGCGCAGCCCGGCAACTCTCCACCGAACTAGGCGACCCACGCGAAGTGCTACCGCACCTGCTGCTGCTGCGCGGCGCTTTTGCGGACTGGCCTGCCACCCGCGCTGCCCTTCGCACAGCAAGCAAAGCGGTGATCCGTCCCCGCGAACAGATCGAGGCCGCAGGCGCAGCAGCAATGCAGCAAGCGCGCGAGGTGGCCCGCGAGGCAATAGAGCGCGCACTCACTCAGCGGAGCGAAGGCGACGGCTGGCCGGTAGACACCATGATCAGCCTGCGACCGCGCCTGTCGCGCGTGCCGCAACCCAATGACTTCATCAGCGCGGGCTGACCCTCAGGGGCGCGCAGCCAGGACAGAGACAAGCGTGACCAGCATCATCAACTACCACCGGCTCAACACCCGAAACATCGGCGACCTGATCTGCGCGCCATCGCTCTGGATGCCGGAACTCGCCGATGCGACCCGGGACGAAATTCTCGGTTTCAAGGGAAGCGAGAATGCTTCGGTCGCCGCTGCTCAGGAATGGAAGGAGCGCCTTGCCCAAGCCGATCTCATCATTATCGGCGGCGGAGGCTTGCTGGAGATCGACTTCTTCAAGCCCGGGCTCCAGCATATTGCCGAAAACCGCAAGCCCGGCAGCCGGGCGGTCGTTTGGGGTGCAGGTCACAATAACTGGCAACTGGGCGACTGGCGCGGTCTGAAGCAAGGGCTTGATCTTGACGCCTACGGCTTCGATCTGGTCGGGGTCAGAGATACCGATTGCGGCTATGACTGGGTGCCATGCGCGTCCTGCATGGCACCGGATCTGGACGCGCCTGCAGACCCGGTCTTCGACGTGGTCATGTATGCGCACACCGGCACGATCCAGAATTCATCACGCGCCGCGGCCCTGCCTTCTGGCCTGCCGATGCTCGACAATTCCGCTCCCTTTGAACAGGTTATTCCCTTCCTCGCGAGCGGGGATCTGGTGCTTACCGACAGTTTCCACGGCATGTACTGGGCCACGTTGCTGGGCCGCAAGGTGGTGGCCTTCCCATCCTCCTCCAAATTCTACAGCATGAAGCACCCCGTGCCGCTGTGTGATCCGAGCGATTGGCAGCGTTTTGCTCCGTTGGCCCGGACCTATCCCGATGCGCTCGCAGAATGCCGGGACAGCAATCGCGCCTTTGCCGCAAAGGCATTGGGGCTGATCCATGGCTAAATTATTGATCGACGCCTATAATATCGCGCGCCCGCATGGCACGGGGGTGGCGACCTATGCGCGCAATCTTGCGCGGGCTGCGGCGGGGCTGGGACATGGGGTGAACCTGCTATTCGGCACCCGCGCGGGTCATTCGAAAAAGCAGCCCCTGCTCAACGAGATCGCGCTGGCCGAAGGCGGCGAGGGCGCCGCTGCCAATGCCCCCAGAACGCGCCTGGCCGGGCAGATCGCCGCTGCCGCGCGCGGCGTATTGTCAGCGCGACCTGCGCACGAGATTGCACTGACGGGCGAGGTGATCCTGCCCCCGAACTTGGGGCTCGATGGAGCGCGCTACTGGAACGCTGCGGAACTCTATGGCCTTGCCCATGGGGCGTTCCGCGTCACCGGGCAGTTCACGCGCGTCACCGGCATGCCCGTCACGCTGGCCCATTGGACCTATCCGCTTCCGGTCAGGGCCAAAGGTGCCGCCAATGTTTACACCTTGCACGATCTGGTGCCGCTACGCCTGCCCTACACCACGGCTGATCGCAAGAAAACCTACCTCGCGCTCTGCCAACGCATCGCGCGCGAGGCCGATCACATCCTGACAGTCTCCGAGCATTCGCGCGCCGATATCATCCGCATCCTTGGGGTGGAGGAGAAGCGCGTCACCAATCTCTACCAGTCGACCGATATTGCCGCGCTGGTCAAAGGCGTGCCGCAAGACCAGATCGCGCGCGAGGTCGAGGGGCTGCTGGGCGTCGAGATGCGCGGCTATTACCTGTTCTTCGGCGCGCTCGAACCCAAGAAGAACCTCGCCCGCCTGCTCGAAGCCCATCTTGCAAGCGGGTCGAAACACCCGCTGGTGATCGTCGGCGCACCCGGCTGGGGGAGCGAGCGGGACGTCAAGCTGCTCGAACAGCTTGCCGAGCTGGATCGCCATGACCGCATCAAGTGGCTTGGCTACCTCCCGCGCCAAACCCTGGCGACAGTGATCGCCGGCGCACGGGCGGTGGTGTTCCCATCACTCTATGAAGGCTTCGGCCTGCCAGTGCTGGAAGCCATGTCGCTCGGCACACCAGTAATTACCAGCAAGACTTCATCGCTGCCAGAGGTGGCTGGCGCGGCGGCGCTGCTGGTCGATCCGATGAAGGTGCGCGGCATGGCGCGGGCGATCCATGCCCTTGATGGTGATGATCGCGCCGTCGCAGAGCTTTCCCGGCGCGGCCTTGCACAGGCCGAAAAGTTTAGCCCGGCCGCGTATCGCGCGCGATTGGCCGATTTCTACGATGGAATTCTGGGCTGCGCGTCGCCGGCAACGGCCACCCATCCCCTGAGGCACAAGGTGGGAGCACTGCAGTTATCATGAGACGCAGAGCATCTCGGTTTCACACCGAACCGCGCCATCCGCTTCGATGAAACAACACAAACTTCAACACTGAATTAAAGCAGGAAAGGCAAGCACCCGATGTTGGATGAGAAGGACCTTCACATAGCGGTCGATCACGCCGTCAACAATCTTCGCCGGGCCGTTCGCAACGTGCGCAAATTCTCCGCCGGTCGCACGCCCAATTTCCCGCCCAGTCTGATTGATCACCCGGTTGTCCACCTGCGGGACGACCTGCTTGGAAATGCAAGGGTCTTTGCCAACCGGGAGTCAATGCTTTCTCGGATGGCATTCCCCCAAGGCGGAGTTTGCGCAGAAATCGGAACCTCCACCGGTGTTTTCGCAAAGCGGATCATCGAGGCTTTGAAGCCGCGCGAGTTGCATATCTTCGACATCGACTTCTCACGCTTTGATCAAACGATCCGCAAGCATCCCGGGGTCGCAATTCACGAAGGGGACTCGGTCAGAAATCTAGAAAAGCTGCCAGACGACTTCTTCGACTTTGTCTATGTGGACGCGGACCACTCGTACAAATCCGTCAAGGCAGAGATCGCGGTGCTGAAACGGAAGGTCAGGAACGGCGGTTATCTGATGTTCAACGATTACACCCGCTGGTCTATTTCTGAGGTTCTTTCTTACGGCGTCATGTCGGCGGTCAACGAATTTCTTGTTGAGGACAATATCCCGCTGCTTGGCATCGCACTCTCGGGAACGGGCCACTTCGATGTCGCAACCCAGATCAGGAAATAGCGATCAATGATGGCGTGGCCCCCACTTTGCGAAAAGGTTAGAGCTTTGTCTGCCGCAGGGCTCGCCGTTTTGGCGGCGGGTTGCACATCGCTCGGCGCAGCGGGCCCTTCGGCCGGTCAAGTGACCAGGATCGCCGGCCAGGCTTATGCCGGCGAACAGATCGCACTTATCGACCTCGACGCGGAGAGCCGGCAGCGCATCGCCACTTACGAACGCTCACGGGGACTTGCCCAGACGCTGGGAGACGCAGGTTCCGCAGCGTGGCTGATCGGGCCGGGTGACGCGCTGGAGATCGCCTTGTGGGAGGCCCCGCCTGCTGTTCTGTTTGGCGGCGGCGCAGTGATCCCCGGGCTCGATGCAGGCGCCCAGAGCCGCACGGTGGTCAGCCAGGTGGTCGATAGCTCGGGTGCGATAACCGTGCCCTTCGCTGGCGAGATCATGGTTGCGGGGCGCTCGACCGCCGAGGTGGAGCGCGCGATCGTACAGCGCCTGATTGGCCGCGCCAATGATCCGCAGGCCAGCGTGCGGCTTGCACAGAATGACTCGCGCAATGTCACCGTTCTTGGAGAAGTCGCGACGAGCCGCAGGGTACCGCTCGGCCCGCGAGGAGAGCGCCTGCTCGATATCATCGCCAACGCCGGAGGGCCGCGCGCCCCAGTCCACCAGACCACGGTGCAGGTAAGCCGCGGTGGCACTTCGGCCACGCTTCCGCTCGAAGCGATCATTGCCGATCCTGCGCAGAACATCAGGATGCACCCTGAAGACGTGGTGACCGTGCTGCATCAGCCTTACAGCTTCATCGCACTTGGGGCGGTGGCGCGCAGTGCGGAAATCCCGTTCGAAGGGCGCGGCATCTCGCTGGCGCAAGGGCTGGCGCGGGTGGGTGGCCTGCGTGACGACAAGGCAAGTATCCGCGGCGTGTTCGTGTTCCGCCTGGAAGATCCATTGGCGCTCGAACCGTCCCTTCGCGACCCAAGCATTGTAACCGAAGGCGGTAAGGTGCCGGTGGTCTACCGCCTTGACCTCTCCGACGCCCGCGGCTTCTTCATCGCACAGGATTTCATGATCCGCGACCAGGACGTGATCTATGTCTCAACTGCGCCGGGGGCAGAGCTACGCGAATTCATCGCCACAGTCAGCAGCCTTGCCTTCTCGGCAGTTGCCATCGGCAATGTCGTGGGCCCAGGCGGATCGGGCGGCAATCAATAGCGGCCAGATGTGGCCACAAACTGCCGGAGATCGGGTAGCGAACAGATCGGGCGGGTAATCAGACGCACCAAAGTCGGCGCTTACCAGCGCACCAGCGGCGGCACGATGACACGGCCCAGGCCCGCCATCAGCAGCACGACGCCGCTATGCCAGATCCCGATATGGACAATGTCATTATCCGCGCAATGCAGCGAGAAGGCAAAGATACCGATGCTCCCGGCCGCAACGCCGCTGAGCAGGCCAGCCCGGTCAGGCGCGGTAGGAGCTCCCTTGCGCAGCCATATTGCCAGGATTGCCAGCACCAAAAGTGATGAACCTCCCCCGATCACCAGGCATTCTACCCCGTGCGCGATGCTTTCGCGCGCCAGAATGTCGCTCCCGCCGCCTAGCCCGACAATGATCGCTGCTGCCGGCAATAAACCCGCCATCGTCGCTGCCCAAAGCCAGCCACTATGATCATTGCCCACCTGAGGGCGGCTCATCACGATGACTGTGACCGCCGCTGCCATGCCCAGCACCAGAAACAGGCCGGCTGCAATGAGATGGACAGGATCAAACTGTCCAGCCAGCAAATC
The DNA here is from genome assembly GCF_002952215.1 of Porphyrobacter sp. HT-58-2. Lineage (NCBI taxonomy): Bacteria > Pseudomonadati > Pseudomonadota > Alphaproteobacteria > Sphingomonadales > Erythrobacteraceae > Porphyrobacter > Porphyrobacter sp. HT-58-2. Next base: position 2,974,121 of record NZ_CP022600.1, read on the forward strand.
GGCGCGCATGCCGAATACGGCGACCACCGCCAGCGTCGTTAACGCGCCGCCTGCCACGGCAAGGCCCAACCCTCTTGCAAAGCGCAAGGGCTTCACAGGCTGGAGATCGCCGACCAGACTGGCAATCAAGGCATCATTTTCTGGGGTCATGTGTCAGGCTTTCTCGACCGTGTGGGCCAGCTTTCTGAGGCCGCGGTGAATATTGACTTTGACGAGGGATTGGCTTTGCCCGGTCGCCTCGGCTGCTTCGGCAATGCTGAGCCCTTCGATCTTGACCAGCGCAATGGCGCGGGCCTGTGCATCCGGCAAGATGCCAAGCAGCCGATCAAGGCTGATCCGCGCGGCAATCGCGGGTTCTTCGTCCAGCCCTTCATAATCGGTCACCAGCTCGCATTCGTCGGCTCGGTACAAACGGCGCAAGTGATCGACCCAGCGATACCGCGCAATCGCTGCCAACCAGGGCAGGAACGGGCGGGTGGAATCCCAGCTGGCCCGCTTGTTGTGCAGCGCCATCAGCGTCTCCTGCACCAGATCATCAAGCTGTGCTGGCGCAATCCGGCGGCTGTAATAGCGCCGCAGCCAGGCTTGGCATTCGGTAAGCAGCGTGGCGTAGGCTTGGCGATCGCCTTTTTGCGACATCGCCATCAATCGGGCGAGCGAGGCCTCGTCGGCTCTCATTTGCCGCGCGCCTTCACCAGAGCCGCATCAAGGGCAAGCCGCCCGCCGCCCTGCGTGATCAGAATCAGCGTCAGTGCTGCCCACAGCGCGTGCACACTCCACCAGGCATCGGGATAAACAAATATCTGGATGACCAGCGTCATCCCCAGCAAGGCGAGCGCTGAAAGCCGCGTGAACAGGCCGAAGACAAGCAGGATCGGAAAGACATGCTCCGACATCGTCGCTGTCACCGCTGCAATGTCGCTCGGCAGGGGAACGCCTGCATATTCCTCGGCGAACAGGAAGTAGGTGGTGTCGCTGATGCTAAGCCAGCTGCCCTCTTCGACCTTGGTACGGGCCGAACGCCAGAAGATCCCGGCCAGCACAATGCGGGTCAGGAGCAGCGCAAGGCTTCGCAAGGCAACACCGCTGACCCATGCAGCGGCACGATCATAGTGGGACAGAATGGCTTGCACGATATTTCCTTAATAGCTCGCAACACCGTGATCACGCTGCAATCAGCGCGCCGGCTGTGATAATGGCAGCGAGCGACTGCATCATGGCATCGGCCTGCGCTGCTGCGTCATCGGGGCATTCGCGGCTCTGCCGGAGAAGGTTACCGATGGTGACGGGATTTTCTGCGGCGGCCAGCACGTCTGCCATCAGCACGCTGGCAGGGGATACCAGCACATCGGCGTCGGGGCGGGCGATCAGAATGGCATCGGCATCGGCCACGCCGGGAACCTCTGCACCAATCACGCGCTGCACCAGCGGCGCAAACCGCCCGGCACAGGCCGCAGGATGGCGCTGCACCACGCAATCGAGCAAGGCTTCGGGCGCGAGGCCCGCGAGCTGTTCAAGCTTCAGCGGGACAGCATCGGCGGCGTGATAGGATGTAAGCCAGCACCATTCGAAGCGCGCCATATCGGCAACCCCTGCGCTTTCGCCAGCATCGCTCAAGAACGCATCAAAGCCTGCACCAATCTGTCCCAGCGCCGCCGCAGTCCTGCCCGGCTGCACAATGAACCGCCTCGATAGCGCGTTGAAAGATTCATGCCCCAGCATGTCCCGCGTGCGCGGAAATGTATCTTCCAGCGCCACCAGCCGGGCATGGGAAATGGTGTTGGCGTGCACTTTCATCCCCGCCAGCACGCGTTCGGGCAAACCGGCAAACAAGCCTTCTGGCAAATAGGCCGGGCCATGATCGAGCGCCTGCATCACAGCGCTCTGCCCGCCATCAAGCCAGCGCATGGGATCGTTCCTGCCGGGCCGCTGAGGCCGTGATGATCGCGCCTGCCCTAGCCGCTTCGCCGAGCAGAACATCGAAGGCAGGCACATCCGTATCCCATTCGATCAGCACGGGGCGCGGGCCGGCACGTTGCACGAATCTCTCGAACAGTCGCCATGTCTCGCCTGACACGGGCGAGCCGTGATCATCGATCAGCAAACGCCCATGCGCGTGATCTTCGCTGGCATGACCTGCCAAGTGAACCTCGCCCACCAGCGCCGGATCAATCGCATCCAGCATGGCACCGGCATCAAGACCGAGATTGGCGGCGGAAACTTCGATATTGTTGATGTCGAGCAACAGCCCGCAACCGGTGCGGATGCACAGCGCATGGAGAAACTCCGCCTCGGACATCTCGTCGCCTGCAAAAGCAAGATAGCGCGAAGGGTTCTCGATCAGGATCGTGCGCGCAAGGCGATCCTGCACGCGGGCGACTTGCCCTGCAAAATGATGGAGCGCGTCTTGGGTGTAGGGCAACGGCAACAGATCGGGATAACGATTGGAAGCGCTGCCGCTCCAGCTCAGGTGATCGGAAACCATGGCCGGCGCATAGCGATCGCATAGCACGGCAAGCTGATCCAGCTCGTGCAGATTGACGCCATCGGCGCTGCCAAGTGACAAGCCGACCGAATGGAAGCTGAGCGGGACGCGTTCGGCAAAGGCGCTGAGCCAACGATGTGGCGGGCCACCTGCGCCAAAATAGTTTTGCGGATGAACTTCGAACCAAGCGGGAATGTATCCCGCAGGGTGGATGCTGGCCGACACGGACTCAAGCGCCTCGGCATAATGCTGAGGTTTGAGGCCGACCCCTGCGAGGCGGGGGAGAGAGCGCGGGGTTGGCATATCAGCCAGCATCCGGGGCGACCCGAGGGCGTCAGGCCTTCGGGGGAACAGGCTTGGCATTGCCCGCCTTGGCGGTCAGCGATCCGCCCATCTTCACGCATTCGCCCTTGCCGACATATTTCCAGGCGTTGCCTTGATAATCGACCGTCGAGGTACCGGCGCAGCTTGTGCCGGGGCCGGCGGCGCAATCATTCTTGCCCTTGAGCGATACGCCATAGCACTTTTCCTTGGCGCCCTTGTTCTGCGCAACGGCGGGGGATGCGGCGATCAGGGACGCGGCAGCGAGGCTGGCGAGCGATGCCGCAGCAATGGCGAGGGATGATTTCATGACGATTCCTTTCACGTATCCTGGGTGGGCCTTGCTGGCTCACATGAACCCGTTCGACGCCGCGTGTGTGAAGGTTACACTTGCGGTCAAAACGCCGACCACGAAGTCTTCGCCAAGGGTCTCGTTTCGCGAATCTGTTTTTTGCAGCACAGGGAGGCGACCGCTTCGGGGCGCTTGCCGAATGGCAACTATGCGGCGGTGACGTGCCACAAGCGGTTCAAGACGCACGGCAGAGCCAATTCCGGCAAGCCTGTCCGCCGCCAGCCTCTAACATTACTGCCGTGATCAATGCGGCCTGTCACGACGCGGTTCATTTGTCCCGACCGAAATTCCCCATTGCCCCCGCACCAGGGAGCCTCACTTGGAACCAGCCGGAACACCGATAAATTAGGTCGCCAATCATGGATGTGTGGCGGAGAGGGTGGGATTCGAACCCACGTTACCGTTGCCGGTAAACCGCATTTCGAGTGCGGCGCATTCGACCACTCTGCCACCTCTCCGCGAGGCCTGACACGCCCTGTAATTGGCCGCCTGGTCGAAGGCGGCAGGGCGACAGGAAGCGCGCCCGTTAGCCCAAGGCGTAAGGCTTGCCAAGACCCGCAAGCATACAAAATGCGGGCATATCCGGCACACCGCGCGGATGCCGTGCTTGTTTTGCGGCACGAAACATCCATATTGGCCGCCATGGAACGCGCAGAGTTCTTTTCGAGTCAGGCGGGCCGCACCATTGTCGCCCCGCGCCAGACCCGCGCCCGCTTCAGCATTGGCGATGTGGTGCGCCATCGGCTCTTTGCGTTTCGCGGGGTTGTCTTCGACATCGATCCGGTCTTTGCCAATTCGGAAGAATGGTATCAGTCGATCCCGGAAGACATGCGCCCTCGCCGCGATCAGCCCTTTTACCACCTGCTCGCCGAGAACGAGGACTCATCTTACGTTGCCTACGTCAGTCAGGGCAATCTGCTCGCTGACCCGCAGGGTGGGCCGGTTGACCATCCGACTGTCCGACAGCTGTTCGACAGCTTCAAGGATGGCCGGTACAAGATGCGCAGGTCTCTGACGCACTGATGCTTGCGGCAAGCCATCCGGCTTGCCGTACCTCGCAAAGGCTCGGGCGCGCGGTCGCGCTGGCGGGCCTTTGGCCAGAATACGGGAATGGCTTTCCTAGCTCTTCAGCTTCCACCCGCTGCGCAGCACCGCATAGACAGCAGCTGCCAGTCCAATATTCAGCGTCAGCAATCCTCCCGCTGCGGTGATGACTTCGCTGCTCTGGCCTATGTCGCTGGTACCGAGAAAGCCGTAGCGAAAACCTGAAATCACGTAGAAGAAGGGGTTGAGACGGCTCACCCACTGAAACGCCGGGTCGAGATTGTCGATCACGTAGAACGTCCCCGACAGCAGCGACAAAGGCGCGATGATGAAATTGGTGATCGCCGCGTTGTGATCGAACTTCTCTGCCCAGATCGAGGTGGCAAGGCCAAGCGTTGCCAGCATCAGCGATCCCATCAGCGCAAACCACACCAACGCCCAGACATGCGTCACGGCCAGCGACACTCCCGGCCACAAGGCCATCGCCAGGGCAACGGTGCAGCCCACCGCCACAGCACGAGTAATCGCTGCAGCGAGAATCCCGCCCATCAGCTCCCCTGGCGAAAGCGGCGGCATGAGAAGGTCGATGATCGTGCCTTGCATCTTGCCGGAGAGCAGCGAGAAGCTGGAATTGGCAAAGGCATTCTGCATCATCGCCATCACGATCAGCCCCGGCGCGACGAAGGTGGCAAACGGCACGCCAAGCACCTCCCGGCCCTCGCGCCCCAGCGCAATAGTGAAGATCACCAGAAACAGCAGCGTCGTGAAGGCAGGCGCCCAGATCGTCTGCGTCTGCACCTTGAGAAACCGGCGCACCTCCTTCATATAGAGCGCGAACAAACCCACACGGTTGATGCCTGTGATAATCGGCTGCCCACGAGGGGCAAACGGCGCGCGACCGCTGGTCTTGTGTTCGGCCGCTTTTTCAGTCACGGAGGCGGACAGAGGCATGGGTTGCACTGGCGGAGCAGGTTCGGTCATGGCCCGGATGCCTAGGCTGCACAGGGCTCGCTGACAAGCATCGGCCCCAACCGCGGCGGCCAGACACAGGAACAGGTAGAATACATGAGCTGGACGGATGAGCGCATCGGGACGTTGCGCAAAATGTGGGAAGGCGGCGCAACCGCAAGCGAGATCGCCGCTGAACTCGGCGGCGTGAGCCGCAATGCGGTGATCGGCAAGGCCCACCGGCTCGGCCTCAAGGCGCGCCCTTCTCCGGTCAAGGCCAACGAAAAGAAAAAGGCATCGACCCCGGCCAAGAAGACTGCCGCACCTGCCGCCGCGTCTGCCCGCCCCGCCGCCGCGGCCGAACCGCGCGCAGAAGCGGCTGAACCCGCCGAGCGCCTTGCGCCGCGTTCCGCTGCTCCTGCTTCGCGGAGCGGGGACAACAGCGGTCAGGCTGCTTCGCTGTCGCAGCCGGTTCCCAACCCGCAAGCTGATCTTCCCAAGATCGTTTCGGTCGGCCCTGGTGGCTTCCTGCGGCAAGGCCCGGGCGATCAGCAGGCCCCGATCCCCCCTGCGCCGCCACGTCGGCTTGTCCCTGCCAAGCCAAGCCCTGAAATCGCAGGAAAGACCAGCCTGCTGGATCTGTCGGACAAGGTCTGTCGCTGGCCGATGGGACATCCGGGTGAACCGGATTTCCATTTCTGCGGTGAGCCGGTGAACCCAGGCTTTCCCTATTGCGTCGAGCATTGCGGCCGGGCCTATCAGGCTCAGCTGCCGCGCGGCGTACGCCGTCCCCCTCCGCCCCTGCCCTTCGGTGGACCGCGGGTCCGCTAGCCCCCCAGGGATGCCGCAAGGTTTGGTCTGGCCTGGCTGACACCGTCCGGCACTCACCTGCAAACACGGCCGAGAGGACCCTCAAAGTGAATTCCGTAACCTGTCTGTCCATGGCCGGGCTTACAGCGGTGACGTTCTTGTGGTCGACACCAGCTCTGGCCGAATTGCCTGAGCCGGTGCGTGCCATGCTCGATGCAGCCATTGCCACCGGCGATGAAAGCAAGGTTCGCACTGTCGCGGAGATCGCTCGCACTACCAATCCGACGGATGGCCAGGAAATCGACGCTATCCTCGCGATCTTCGAAGCCGAAGTCGCTGCGCGCAGGCAGGCCGAAGCAGCTGAGAAAGAAGCCAAGATCCGATCCGCAAGCCTGTTCGAAAACTGGGCGGGCAAGGGTGAGTTTGGCGCTTTCCGGGCCACTGGCAATTCTTCCAACACCGGCATCACTGCTGGCCTGACCATGAACCGGCAAGGGATCGACTGGCGTCACAACCTAACCGGGCGGGTCGATTACCAGCGCGCCAATGGCGTTACCACGCGTGAGCAGTTCCTCGGCCGGTACGAACCCAATGTGAACATTTCCGACCGCTTCTACGCCTATGCCCTCGCGCAATATGAGCGCGACCGGTTTCAGGGCTTTTCGGGACGCTACGCCATTTCTGGCGGGATCGGCTATCAGGCGCTGAAGAAGGACGACATTCAGCTCTCGCTCAAGGCTGGCCCGGCCTACCGCATTACCGAGTTCGTCGACGGGCGCAGCGAAAGCCGCATTGCGGGGCTTGTCGGGATTGATTTCGACTGGAGCATCACCGACCGGCTGAAATTGACGCAAGACACCAATGCGGTTGCGGAAACCGGCGGGTCGGCAGTGGCGATCATCGATTCGCGCAATACCACCCTCGATCTGATCACGGGCCTTAACGCAACGATCAGCAGCAAGCTGTCAGCACGGTTTTCCTACGCGATCGAATATGACAGCAACCCGCCGCCGGGCGCGGTGCAGACCGATACGCTGAGCCGCGTTACGCTGATCTACGACTTCTGAATCAGGGTTCGCTGCCGCGAACCGCAGACCTCCCAAGCTTGAAAGGCTCGGGTTTCAGCTCTTCTGGGCAAACCAGATGACGTGATGCGCACCCTTGTTGTTGGGGCGCGAGCGGATGCCGCGTTCCTCGACCTCCAGCCCTGCATCCTTCAACCGCTTGCGGAAGGCCGGATCGGGCGCGGCTGACCACACGCTGAGAATCCCGCCCGGCTTCAACGCATCGCGCGCCTTGGCAAGGCCGGTGCGCGAATAGAGCCGGTTGTTTTCATGCCGCACCAGCCCGTCGGGGCCATTGTCGACATCAAGCAGGATTGCGTCGAACTTGTCGCAGGTGCCGTCATTGGCATCGTCGATCAGCGCGGCAACATCGCAGATCTTGAGGTTGAGGCGCGGGTCGGACAGGCTGTCGCCGGTCAGCTCGGCCATCGGCCCGCGCGCCCAGTCGACGATCTTTTCCGATATTTCGGCAATCACGATCTGCGCCTTCGCGCCGAGCTTGGCGGCGGCGGCGCGATAGGTGAAGCCCATGCCGTAGCCGCCGATCAGGATGCGGGCATTGTCCTTGCCCAGCCGGTCGATGGTGAGCTCGGCCAGCTGTTCCTCCGAAAACCGCATCCGCGTGCTCATCAACTCGTTGCGGCCGAGCACGATCATGAAATCGCGGCCATGGCTGAACAGTTCGAGCAGGACACCGTCCTCGATCTGGGTGGTGTCTATCAGTTCACGTTTGAGCATCTGGATAATCCCAAAAACAAGGCCGCCCGGATCGCTCCGGGCGGCCAATGTTCATACCTCTTGCGAGGCGCTTAGTCCTTCAGGAAGTCGGGGAGACCCGCCGGACCGCTGTCGCGCTCGCGGCCGCCACGATCGCCGCCGCGTCCGCCGCGATCGCCACCGCGACCACGGTCGCCACCGCCGCGCGGCCCGCGACGATCACCACGGTCACCGCGCGGCTCGCGCGGTTCGCGGGGCGGACGGGTGTCTTCCAGCTCTTCGCCGGTTTCCTGATCGACGACGCGCATCGACAGGCGGACCTTGCCGCGTTGGTCGATCTCGAGCACCTTGACCTTCACTTCCATGCCTTCGGAGACGACATCGGTCGGCTTCTCGACACGCTCGTTCTTCATTTCGCTGACGTGGACGAGACCGTCCTTGCCGCCCATGAAGTTCACGAAGGCACCGAAATCGACGATGTTGACGACCTTGCCGGTGTAGATCTTGCCGACTTCGGCTTCCTCGACAATGCCGAGGATCCACTTCTTCGCCGCTTCGATCTCGTCGAGGTTCGAGGACGAGATCTTGATCACGCCTTCATCGTCGATGTCGACCTTGGCGCCGGTTTCGGCGACGATCTCGCGGATCACCTTGCCGCCGGTGCCGATGACGTCACGGATCTTCGACTTGTCGATCTGGATCGTCTCGATGCGCGGGGCGTGCTTGCTGACTTCGGTGCGGGCACCGGTCAGCGCCTTGGCCATTTCACCCAGGATGTGCTGGCGACCGGCCTTGGCCTGCTCCAGCGCCTTGGCCATGATTTCCTGCGTGATGCCGGCAACCTTGATGTCCATCTGCATCGTGGTGATGCCTTCGGCGGTCCCGGCAACCTTGAAGTCCATGTCGCCGAGGTGGTCTTCATCGCCCAGAATGTCCGAGAGGACAGCGAATTCGTCACCTTCGAGGATCAGGCCCATGGCGATGCCCGACACCGGAGCCTTCACCGGAACGCCCGCGTCCATCATCGACAGACAGCCGCCGCACACCGTCGCCATCGAGGACGAGCCGTTGGACTCGGTGATGTCCGACAGCACGCGGATGGTGTAGGGGAAATCTTCCTTGCTCGGCAGCACCGGGTTGAGCGCGCGCCATGCGAGCTTGCCGTGACCGACTTCGCGGCGACCCGGCGCGCCGAAGCGGCCCACTTCACCGACCGAATAGGGCGGGAAGTTGTAGTGCAGCATGAAGCTGGAATAGCTGAGGCCTTCCAGACCGTCGATCATCTGCTCGCTGTCCTTGGTGCCGAGCGTGGTGGTGCAGATCGCCTGGGTCTCGCCACGGGTGAACAGCGAAGAGCCGTGGGTGCGCGGCAGGAAGCCCACAATGGCTTCGATCGGGCGGACCTGATCGAGCTTGCGGCCATCGATGCGCGAACCTTCCTTGAGGATGGCGGTGCGGACGATGTCGGCTTCCACCTTCTTCATGGTCTTGATCGCGACCATCTGGGTCTGCGGGGTTTCGTCGGCGAAGGCCGCCTTGGCCTTGGCCCGCGCCTCGTTCAGCGCGTTCGAACGCGCCGACTTGTCGGTGAGCTTGTAGGCCGCGGCGATATCGGCGCCGACCAGTTCCTTGAGCTTCGCCTTGATGTCGGCGGTGTTATCGGAAAGGTCGACTTCCCACGGATCCTTGGCGGCCTTTTCGGCGAGCTCGATGATCGCGCCGATCACCTTGCGGATCTCGTCATGCGCGAACATGACGGCGCCGAGCATTTCGTCCTCGGTCAGTTCCTTGGCTTCGGATTCGACCATCATCACGGCCTTGTCGGTCGCGGCGACCACGAGGTCGAGACGGCCTTCGGCGAGTGCCTTGTCCTGCTTCGGGTTGAGCGTGTACTCGCCGTCGACATAACCGACGCGCGCAGCACCGATCGGGCCCATGAAAGGTACGCCCGAGATCGTCAGCGCAGCAGACGCCGCGATCATCGCCACGATATCAGCCTCAGTCTCGCCGTCGAACGACAGGACCTGCGCGATCACGTTGATTTCGTTGTAGAAGCCTTCGGGGAACAGCGGACGGATCGGACGGTCGATCAACCGGCTGGTGAGCGTTTCCTTCTCGGTCGCGCCGCGTTCACGCTTGAAGAAGCCGCCCGGGATACGACCGGCGGCGGAGAACTTTTCCTGATAGTGGACGGTGAGCGGGAAGAAATCCTGCCCTTCCTTCACCGACTTGGCGGCGGTCACGGCGCACAGCACCACGGTTTCGCCATAGGTCGCCAGAACGGCGCCATCGGCCTGACGGGCAATACGCCCGGTTTCCAGAGTGAGGGTCTTTCCGCCCCACTCCAGCGATACGGTTTTCGTGTCGAACATTGGTTTTCCTTCTGACCCGCGCGGCCATATTGCCATCGCGGGGCCTCATGTGCCGGGGAAACAACCGTCCCGGTCCGGTGCGGGGCACTGGTTTGGCCCCAAGGCAACAGGCCGGATGCCTGCTAGCCCCAATGCAAAAAAGGCGGCCCTTTCGAGCCGCCCTTTCGCTAAACTCTTACTTACGCAGACCCAGCTTCTGGATCAGGGCGTTGTAGCGCTCGACGTCCTTCTTCTTGAGATAGGCGAGCAGCGTGCGACGCTTGTTGACCATCATCAGCAGGCCACGGCGCGAGTGGTTGTCCTTGTGGTGATCCTTGAAGTGCTCGGTGAGGTTGCGGATGCGCTCGGTCAGGATCGCGACCTGGACTTCCGGGCTGCCGGTGTCCTTGGGATCACGGGCGTTCGAGGCAATGACTTCCTGCTTCTTTTCGGCGGTCACCGACATAGTTTTTCTCTCTTACTCAGCGACATCGGGAAGGTTGAAACCCCTGACGACCGTGGCCGTCCCATCCGAAATTTCCATCAGCGCGACCGGGACAGAGCCCAGTTTCGCAAGGTAGAGCCCGGATGATTGGGGCATGCCAGACAGCACCCGGCCCTGTCGGACCGCCTGCGCGCTTGTCTGGTCGAGGGTAAGGGCCGGGATGTCGTCCAGCCCCGCCTCTAGCGGCAGGAGGAGGTGTTCAAGGCCCCGGCCCTTAGCGGTTTGCTCCAGTTTGTCCAGCGAAATCGCTTGGCTTTCGAGGAACGGCCCGGCCTTAATGCGTCTGAGATAGGTGACATGCCCGCAGGTGCCCAGCGCGTGGGCGATGTCCCGCGCGAGGGACCGGATATAGGTGCCTTTGGAGACGTGGGCTTCAAGCGTTACCTCATCCAGATCGTCACCCCGGCGCAGGTTGAGGGCGTGGATCGTGACTTGACGCGCCTTCAGCGCCACCGCCTCCCCCGCGCGCGCCAAATCATAGGCGCGCTGGCCGCCGACCTTGAGCGCCGAGTACGCTGGCGGCACTTGCTCGATTGCGCCGGTGAAGCGCGGCAGGATCGCTTCAACCTCGGCCAGCGTCGGGCGCGCATCGCTGGTGGCAATCACCGGCCCCTCGGTATCGAGCGTGTCAGTTTCCGCCCCGAACTTTACCGTAAAGGCATAAATCTTGTCGCTATCGAGCATCCGCCCGGCAAGTTTCGTCGCCTCGCCCAGCGCGATCGGCAGCACGCCTTCGGCCAGCGGATCGAGCGTCCCGCCGTGGCCAACCTTGGTCTTCGCATAACCGTTTGCGCGCAGCACCCGCTTGACCGCGCTCACGCCTTGCGTGCTGCCCATGCCGCGCGGCTTGTCGAGAATCAGCCAGCCGGAAAGGGGTGTCGTCATCCCCGCAGCGCCTCCGAAAAATGCTTGCGGCACAGCGCCACATAGCGGTCATTCCCGCCAATCTCGGTCTGTTGGCCCTGCCGCACCGCCGCGCCGCTTTCATCGACCCGCAGGTTCATCGTCGCCTTACGGCCACAGTGACACACGGCCTTGAGCTCCACCAGCGCATCCGCGATCCCCAGCAGGACGGCAGATCCGGGGAACAGCGCACCCTGAAAATCGGTCCTGAGGCCATAGCACAGCACCGGAATGCCACCCTCGTCCGCCAGCCGCGCGAGCTGCCACACCTGTTCGGCGGTCAGGAACTGCGCCTCGTCCACCAGCACACAGTCGAGCGGCTGGACCTTGTGCGCGGCGCTGATAATCGCCCACAGGTCAGTCTCGGTCGTGAACTTGTGCGCCGCGCTCTCCAGCCCGATGCGGCTCTTGACTTGCCCTCCCGAGCGGCTGTCGAGCGCCGCAGTCCACAGCATCGTCGTCATGCCGCGTTCGCGGTAATTGAAGTCCGCCTGCAACAGGTGCGAGGATTTGCCGGCATTCATGCTGGCGTAGTAGAAATAGAGCTTGGCCATGGCAGAGGCCTACCCCCTGACAGTGCCGCGTGCGAGCGCGGACTTGAACCTTTTGCCCGGTTCGTGCGTATTCCCTCAGAGATGATCGGTCGCAGCCTTCCTTTCCGGGTTCTGTTTGTGCCGCTGCTGGCGCTGTTCGCGCTCGCCAACAGCGCGGGCGTGCCGCAGCGCTACACGCTCGATGCGTCAGCCAGCAATGTCTCGGCGCAAGTCCCGTTCTTCGGGCTCGCCAGCAAGACCGCACGCTTTCCCCGGATGCAGGGCGCGGTGACGATCGTGCCGGGCGCGCCGGAGCAAGCGGTAATCGACGTGACCTTCGATGCCACCGCGATCGAGGCTCCGGACTCCGTCACCCTCGCGCGGCTGCGGGGCGAGAAGTTCTTCTGGGTCGAGAAATACCCCACGATTCGATTTCTTGGCCTTTCGCTCGATCTGGAAAGCCCGACCCGCGGGACGGTGACAGGCGAGCTGACCGCGCGCGGCGTGACCCGCCCTGCCATGCTCAAAGTGGTCTTTGACGGCGATCCGCTCGCGCTGGCTGGCAAGCCCGTAAGCTTCACCGGGACGACAACCATCGACCGGCGGCAGTTTGGCATGAAAAGCTATCAGCTGATCGTGGGCAACAAGGTCGACATCACGCTGAAGGCGCGGATGGTGCCGAAGTAGCGCGCCCGGCGCTATTCTTCCTCGTCGAGATCGCCGCCCAAATCTCTGGTGACCTTGGGATCACGCAGCAGCGCCTCGATCCGGTCCGCCTCGGCAAAGCTTTCGTCCTTGCGGAAACGCAGCTTGGGCGCGAATTTGAGGCCAAGGCGTTGGGCCACCTCGCGCTGGAGGAAGGCAGTGTTCTGACGGAGCGCGTGGACGACTTCATCCTCGCCCGCACCCAGCAGCGGCTTCACATAGGCCGTAGCGTGGCGCAGGTCGGGCGTCATGCGCACTTCGGTGACGGAGACATGTGACGCGCTCACCACATCGTCATGCACCTCGCCGCGCGCGAGCAGTTCGGACAGGATATGCCGCACCCGCTCGCCCACCTTGAGGACCCGCACCGACTGCTGTTCGGCGGTGAAGGGTTGCTTGGCCATCAGCGCGTCATCCCGGTCTGTTCGGGGGTCGGGCGCGGGGTCGGGATCGCGGTGGAGGTCGAGCGGGCGTAGATCGTGCCATCCTCGCCCAGCAATTCCCCTTCGAGGAAGATCACCCTCTGCCCGGCGCGCACCACCCGGCCCTTGCCAATGATCGTCGCGCCTTCGGGGATCAGGCGAATGAGGCTCATCGAAATCTCAAGGTTCAGCGGGGCCATCTCCCCGCCCGTGGCCGCGACATAGGCATAGCCCATCACGTCATCGAGATAGCCCGCGACCAAGCCCCCCTGCACGCCGCCGCGCCAGGTGGTCATTTCGCGCTTGACGGTAAAGCGCATGGTCGCGGTCTGGGTCGCTTCGTCAAAGCTGACAAACTCGCTGCCGAGCAGCGCCGTATGCGGCGAGGCGCCCGCATCGTCGGGATCGGTGCAGTTAATCATTGCTAGACGACTTTTTGCGCAAGCCGAGCCATCCCACGAACGCGAGGAGGATCGCAACAATCGAACCTACAAGACTTAAGAGAATTGTCCTCAGCTCAGATACTTGCTGTTGAAGCGCGCCGACCTGCTCCTTTTGCCTTTCCTCAATTGTATCGATATCATTACGCATTGTCGCCAAAGCAATTACGCGATCTGCGCTTTGCGACAGCGCCTCATCCAACGCCTTTTGGCGATCCTCAATCGCTATGACCCGCGTGCTGTCAATCGGGGTTAATGGCTCACCTTCGGAGTAGACATCTCCTTTGAGAGTGTCGATTTGAGAACGCAGAGTCGCAATCTCTTCATTCTGGATCTTGTCGAGTGGATCCAGAAAAAGGCTTTGCTCTCCTCCGATGGTGGCCAAAAAAAACAGTGAAATGGCAGATACAGCGATACCAGCGGTAGCGGCCGACACGGACGCTACTTGAGAGAGCTTAGATCGAATCCGTTCGAGATTGTCGCTCACAGCGTCCGCTCACGCTCCTCGACCGAGAAGACTTCGAGGTTGTCGCCCGGCTTGATGTCGTTGGTGTCCTCCAACACCACGCCGCATTCGAGACCGGCACGTACTTCGTCGACATCGTCCTTGAAGCGACGCAGCGAGGCGATCTTGGTGGCCGAGACGATGACATCGGCGCGGGTGAGACGCGCGAACAGACCCTTGCGGATCGCGCCTTCCAGCACCAGCAGACCCGCTGCCTTGTCCTTTTTGCCCGCAGGGAAGACCTGCTTGACCTCGGCACGGCCCACGACCGTCTCGATGCGCTCCGGCCCAAGCTCGCCCGCCATTTCCTTGGCCACGGCATCGGTGAGGTGATAAATGACGTCGTAATACATCATCCGCACGCCATCGCGCTTGACGAGGTCGCGCGCCTTGGCATTCGGGCGCACGTTGAAGCCGATGATCGGTGCCTTAGAGGCCGCTGCCAGGAGCACGTCGCTTTCGGTAATCGCACCGACGCCCGCGTTGAGCACGCGCACCTTGATCTCGTCATTCGAGAGGTTGTGGAGCGCGTTGACGATCGCTTCGACCGAGCCCTGCACGTCGGCCTTCACCACCACCGGATACTCGATGACGTTGGAGGCGAGGTTGTTGAACATCGTGTCGAAGTTGGTCGGGGCCAGCGCGGTGCGCTTTTCCGTCGCGATTTCCTGACGATACTTGGCGACCTCGCGGGCGCGCTGTTCGTTTTCGACCACGGTGAGGTTGTCGCCCGCTGACGGCACGCCGCCAAGGCCCAGAACTTCGACCGGCATGGAGGGGCCGGCTTCCTTGAGCTGCTGCCCCTTGTCGTCGACGATCGCGCGCACGCGGCCGCTTTGCGTGCCGACCACGAAGTTGTCGCCGCGCTTCAGCGTCCCGCGGGTCACCAGCACCGTCGCCACCGGGCCGCGGCCCTTGTCGAGCTGGGCTTCGATCACGGTCGCTTCAGCATCGCGGTCCGGGCGGGCCTTCAGTTCGAGCAGTTCGGCCTGAAGGTTGATCGCTTCGATCAACTTGTCGAGCCCCGCGCCGGTCTTGGCCGAAACCTCGACATCCTGCACGTCGCCCGACATCGCCTCGACGATCACTTCATGCTCGAGCAGGCGTTCGCGGATCTTCTGCGGGTTGAACTCGGGCTTGTCCGACTTGGTGATCGCCACGATCATCGGGACGCCCGCCGCCTTGGTGTGATTGATCGCCTCGATCGTCTGCGGCATCAGCCCGTCATCGCCCGCGACCACCAGAATGACGATGTCGGTGACATTGGCACCGCGCATCCGCATTTCGGTAAAGGCCGCGTGGCCCGGCGTATCGAGGAAGGTGATCTTTGCCTTGTCCTTGGTGGTGATCTGATAGGCGCCGATATGCTGGGTGATGCCGCCGGCCTCGCCCTTGACCACATCGGTGCCGCGCAGCGCGTCGAGCAGACTGGTCTTGCCGTGATCGACGTGACCCATGATCGTCACCACCGGCGGACGCGGCTTCTGGGTTTCGATCGGATCCTCGTCCGCGCTGGTGTCGATATCGACATCGCTGGCGGAAACGCGGGTAATGTTATGGCCGAACTCCTCGACCAGCAGTTCGGCCGTGTCCTGATCGATGGTCTGGTTGACCGTGACCATCATGCCCATGTTGAACAGGGCCTTCACCAGATCGGCGCCCTTTTCGGCCATGCGGTTGGCAAGTTCGCCCACGGTGATCGCCTCGGGCACGACCACATCGCGCACCTGCTTTTCACGCGGCTTCGACGGCCCGCCCTGACCACGGCGTTCCTTCTCGCGCGCACGCTTCAGCGCGGCGAGACTGCGCGCACGGCGGCCTTCATCCTCGTTGAGGGCGCGCGTGACAGTCAGCTTGCCCGACCGGCGGTTGTCCTTGCCCGCATCGATCGGCGCAGCGCGCTTGTCGTCCTTCTTCTTGCCCTTGACCTCGGGGGCCGGACGCTTCGGCTCGGGGCGCTCGACCGGGGTAAAGCGGCGAGCGGCAGGGACAGTCGCCTCAGCCTTGGCGGCGGGCGCAACGCCTTCATCAGCGGCGGGCGCTTCAGCGTCAGGCGCCGTCGCCAGAGGCTCAGGGGCAGCGGCTACTTCGGCGCGCTGCTTTTCGGCCTCTTCTTCGGCGCGGCGGTTTTCCTCGGCGCGGCGGCGTTCCTCCTCCTCGCGCTCGCGCGCTTCAGCTTCCTCGCGCTTGCGGGCTTCCTCGGCCAGACGCAGCCGCTCTTCCTCCGCTTCGAGCTGGAGGCGCTTCACGCGCTCCTGCGGGGTCTCACCAGCAGGGGCGGGACGCGCGGGCGGCGGCGGAGGCGGCGGTGCGGCCACGACCGGCTCGGGCGCGGGCGGCGGCGGGGGCGGCGGCGGAGCAGCCTCACCCGGTTTACCGAGCACGCGGCGACGCTTCACCTCGACCACCACCTTGTTGGTGCGGCCGTGACTGAAGGTCTGCTTGACCTCGCCCGCATCAACCGAGCGTTTGAGGCCCAGAGGCTTGCGGGTGCGCTGGTTGTCGTTGTCGTCGCTCATTATCGCTCGTCAGTCCTTCACGTATTCATCAAAATCAGCCGACCGGCCCTGCGGCTGATCGGCGTGGCCGGATTGATCCCGGCCCGTCTCATTCGTCGCGCTCGCCCGATCATCCCCGGTGTAATGCACCAGCCGGGATACCGCCTGAAGCACGCGGGTTGCCGCGCGCATGTCGCCGGGATGACCGGCAACGCCCAGGTGGACCACATTGTCGCGGCCCAATGCCACAGACAGCGCGGTGCGGTCTAGGGGCAAGACTTCGCCGCGTGCGCCTGTGCCTTCGGCATCCGTGCCGACACGCCACGCCTGATCAAGCTTGCGCCGCCCGTCTTGGCTGCTGTCAGCAGCATGGAGCAGCAGCGCGATCCTCCCGGAGCGCGCCTGTTCCTCGATCCGCGAGGAGCCCATCACGATATTTCCGGAACGCAGTTCCAGCCCGAGCCGATCACAGAGATGGCGCGCCAGCGCCGCCTCGACCCGCGCGGGAAGATCGTCGGGAATGGCAAGCGGCGCCCCCTTGAAGGCACGCATAAGGGCCTTCTTCAGGCTGCCATCAGCCAGAGCGGTTTCCAGCCGAGGCTGGGTCACACCGATCCACGCGCCCCGCCCCGGGGCCTTGCCGGCGGCATCAGGCAAAACCAGCCCATCCGGCGAAATCGCCAGCCGCACAAGCATGTCGCGCGGCGAATTCTCCCCGGAGAGGATACAGCGCCGCTCGCTCCCCGCAGCAGCGGAAAGCGACGGCTCAGCGATGTCGGACGTCAGGCGCTCATTGGGTGGAGTCCGCATGGGCGGCCTCCTCGGTCGGCTCTTCGTCCGCGAACCAGTGCGCGCGGGCAGCCATGATGATTTCGTTGCCCTGCTCTTCCGACAGGCCATATTCGCCCAGCACGCCGCCCTTGTCGGTTTCGCGCTGCGGACGACGCTGCGGCGGGCCGTCGGCCTGGCCACGACGGCGCGGGGCCTCGCGCTTCTTCGCAATCAGTTCGTCGGTCGCAAGATCGGCCAGATCGTCGAGCGTCTTGATCCCGGCCTTGCCGAGCGTGACCAGCATCGCTTCGGTGAGGTGCGGAATTTCGGCGAGCGCATCTTCAACGCCCAGACCACGACGCACTTCGCGGTGCGCAGCTTCCTGACGCTCAAGCGCTTCCAAGGCACGGCTCTGGAGTTCCTCGGCCAGTTCCTCGTCGAAGCCTTCGATGGTCGCGAGTTCAGCGAGGTCGACGTAAGCCACTTCCTCCAGCTCGGCGAAGCCTTCGGCCACCAGCAGCTGCGAGAGGGTTTCATCGACGTCGAGTTCTTCCTCGAACATCTTGGAACGCTCGGCGAATTCCTTCGAGCGCTTCTCCGAGGCTTCTTCCTCGGTCATGATGTCGATCTGGTGGCCGGTGAGCTGGCTCGCCAGACGCACGTTCTGACCACGGCGACCAATAGCCAGCGACAGTTGATCGTCCGGCACCACCACTTCGATGCGGCCGTCATCCTCGTCAAGCACGACGCGGCTGACCGTGGCGGGCTGGAGCGCGTTGACCACAAAGGTTGCGGTGTCTTCGCTCCAGGGGATGATGTCGATCTTTTCGCCCTGCAATTCCTGCACCACCGCCTGCACGCGGCTGCCCTTCATGCCGACGCAGGCGCCGACCGGGTCGATGCTCGAATCGCGGCTGATCACGCCGATCTTGGCGCGGCTGCCGGGATCGCGGGCGGCGGCCTTGATCTCGATGATGTTGTCGTAGATTTCAGGCACTTCCTGCGCGAACAGCTTCTTCATGAAGTCGGGATGCGCGCGGCTGAGGAAGATTTGCGGGCCGCGGTTGTTGCGCTCGACCTTGGTGATAAGCGCACGCACGCGCTCGCCCACGCGGGCGGCTTCGCGCGGGATCTGCTGGTCGCGGCGGATCACGCCCTCGGCCCGGCCCAAGTTGACGATCACATGGCCGAATTCGACCGACTTGATCACGCCGGTGATGACTTCGCCCTGACGGTCCTTGAATTCCTCGTACTGACGCTCGCGCTCCGCGTCGCGAACCTTCTGGAAGATCACCTGCTTGGCCGACTGCGCGTCGATGCGACCGAGATCGACCGGCGGCAGCGGATCGACGATGAAATCGCCGACCTTGGCGCCCGGCTGGAGCTTTTCGGCCTGCTTCAGATCAACCTGCTTGAAGTAGTCCTCGACCACGTCGACCACTTCGACGACGCGCCACAGCGTCAGATCGCCGGTCAGCGGATCGAGCTTGGCGCGAATGTCGTTTTCCGCGCCATAGCGGTTTCGCGCGGATTTCTGGATCGCTTCTTCCATCGCCTCGATGACGATCGCCTTGTCGATCATCTTTTCCGAGGCAACCGCATTGGCGATTGCGAGAAGCTCAGCCTTGTTGGCGGAAATGGCGCTGGCCATCAGTCGTCTGCCTTTTCTTCTTCTTCGATGAGTTCGTCGACCCCGCTGGTGTCCAGCGGGCGGGTGGCGGCGATCAGCGCGTCGGTGAGGACGAGCTTAGCCATATGAATCTGTTGGCGCGGCAGGCGAACATCGCCCGCCTTCACTTCCTTGACGAGGACCATACCATCCTCAAGCCCCCCAAGCACGCCCTTGTTGACGCGTTGACCATCAAAGCCCTTGTCCATGACGATCCGCACCTCGTGCCCTGCCCAGTTCACGAAGTCCTTGTCGCGGGTCAGCGGACGGTCGATTCCGGGGCTGGAAACTTCGAGGTGATAGGCATCCTCGATCAGCACGTCGCCCGCTTCCTCGGCGGCATCGAGCACATCCGACACGCGGCGCGACAGAGCGGCACACTGGTCGATCACCAGCTGGCCGGTTGCCGGATCCTCGGCCATGATTTGCAGCGCCATGCCGCCATCGCCTGCCTCGGACGGCAGAAACGCCACGCGCACAAGATCAAAGCCGAGCGCCGCAGCCTCGGGTTCGATCAATTGTGTCAGGCGCGCGATATCGGCCATGCGGGCTCCAGAATGATGACATTGCGCAAATGCGGTGTGGGGCCGGCCCCGTGCGGCGCCAGCATCCAAACCTTGTTGCGACAATGTCGGGATTGGCAGGCGCAATAGTCGCCTTTGCCCCGTTTGGCAAGCATCTTCGCGGCCGCCCGCCAGTTTGCCCTGCGCGAGCGGCCTAGCTGTCCCCCGCAACCCAGCGCCGCACCTGATCGCGCAGGGCCTGCTGGTTGCGCAGCTCGAAACCTTCGGCAAACCTGCGGATCCGGAGCACGTCTTCGTGCAGGATCGGATCGTCGAATTCCATCGCATTGACGGCCATCTCGGGCCTGCGCTCGGCCCGCACAATCATGCCGAAGATTTCCAGACGGCCGATCTCGATATAGCCGCTCTTTCCTTCGGCAAGAGGCGCGGGCAGCGCGATGCGGGCGCCGGTACGGGAAATGTCCATCAGAACGCAGGACTGGGTCGCGTAGATCGACACAAACCGTGCCGGGACGGCCAGCCGCAGGCGCGCAGCAGCGCGGCGGCCTGTGGACACCGCTTCATCCTGCGCGGCAGAGGAAAGAGGTTGCGCTGCCATGACGACGCAATGCTCGCCGCCAATGCTGAAAATAAGCCCTGCCAGGCTCCCGGGAGGATTACTTACTCATCCTGCGGGAGGCGCGCCCGTGCAGCCCGCTTAGCGGGCCGGGGTCAGGCCGTGCGTTCGTCGCTATTGTCGCCAGTCACCCATTTACGCGCGGTCTCGATCAGCGCGCGCTTCTCGCGTTCCTCGAAGGTCTCGTGATAGCGGCGGATCTCCAACACGATTTCGTCGGTGAGCGGCTCATCGAATTCCAGCGCGTTAAGGCCAAACTCGCTACGCGTAATGATCGCAAAGTTATTGATGATGCCACATCGCAGGATCGCCCCCTCGCCCTCACGCATGGCATCAAGAATGGCAACCTGCGCACCCGTGCGCGACAGGTTGAGAAGAATGCAGGTATGGACCTTCTCAACTGCGACCAGTTGAGCAGGCAGACTTAAACGCAGTCGTGGAGCAGCGCGGCGACCGACAGGCACCCCTGCTTTGGCATCCTTGTCCGGATCGGGATCCACCATCGGTTGCGCTCCCTTCCGCAGCCACGTCGAAGCCCCATCGACTGGCATCACGACGTGCGACTCGGCAACGGTATCAAGTGCAACCCGCGACTGTTTAACCGAGGAAGAGCCATGCGGCAAAGGTGTCATAAGACGCATTGCATGGTCATCAGGCACGCCGACATGAGTCACGTCAGGCCGTTCAGGCTCAGAGCACGAGCGAACGGGCCTTGCCGCTGATTGCGCCATATCTCTGACTGATCTTTGCATCCTGTCGTCGCCCCGGACCCCGCCCTTTCAATAATCGCCAGAGCTTTAAAAACGGTAAGGAACGCTCTCAGTCCTGGCCTTCCATCAAGCCATGCTTACGGATGCAGTGACGCAGTTGGTCATAGGTCAGGCCGAGCGCTCGCGCCGTCTGACGCTGGTTCCAGCGATGCTTGCCTAGCGCGTGGGCGAGGATTGCGCGTTCGTGCGCATCGACTGCGGCGCGCAGGTCATCGACGTTGTCATAGCCTGTGGCCGCAGGCCCGGCTGGCACCGCACCGCTTGATGCGGCAACAGGTGCCTGCGGGGAGGCGCGTCGATGTTCGGGTGGACGCGGGCGCCATGGGCTGTCGAACGGATCGAACTGCACATGGGCGATCGCCATGTCCGGCGCGTCCCAGCGATAGACCGCGCGTTCAATCACATTGCGCAGCTCGCGCACATTGCCGGGCCAAAGGTGATCCTCCAACGCTTCCATCACGTGCGGGGCAAAGCCGGGCCAGCGCTCCCAGTCGAGCTCGGCTGCCATGCGCCGCCCGAAGTACTCCGCCAGCACGCCAATATCGCCCTCACGCACGCGGAGCGGAGGCAAGGTGATGACTTCGAAACTGAGCCGATCGAGCAGATCAGCGCGAAATTCCCCCGCGGCGGCGAGAGCAGGCAGATCGTCATTGGTCGCCGCAATGATGCGCACATCGACCCGGATCGGCCGCGAGGCGCCAATGCGCGTGACCTCGCCATACTCGACCGCGCGCAGCAAGCGTTCCTGCGCGCCCATGGAAAGCGTGCCGAGTTCATCGAGGAACAGCGTTCCCCGGTCCGCCTCCTCGAACCGCCCCGCGCGCGCTCTGGTCGCACCGGTGAAAGCCCCTGCCTCATGGCCGAACAGCTCGGCCTCAATCAGCGTTTCGGGCAAAGCAGCGCAATTCATCGTTACCAGCGGCTCGTCCCACCGGCTCGACAAGCGGTGAAGACGTTCGGCGATCAGCTCCTTGCCGGTGCCGCGCTCGCCGATCACCAGCACCGGACGGTTCATCGCCGCAGCCCGACTGGCGCGCTCGACCGCGTCCAGAAAGGCCCCTGATTGACCAATGAACTGCGTCTCAAGCTTCATGTCCAAACTATAGTGAAATTCCCCAATGCTTGGCAATAGAGACCAATGCCCGACCGTCACTTGCGCCAGAAAACCGCGCAAATCCGCCATTCGGGCAGTTTGGCACGGCGGTTGCAGATTGGATGGCAAGACCACGGATACGACTTGGGAGGCCATAATGATCAACCGCAATGCAAGCCAAGCCAGCTTCTGGAGCTCCAAGCTCGGCCAGGCCGCGATGGCCAGCATCGCTGCCATGGTGATGATGATCGCGCTGACATCCCAGCTTCAGCCGGGGGCGGCCAGCGCCGCTCCGCTTGGTCACCCCGCTGCCGAAGCCGGCGCCTTGATCGAGGTTGCCTGACGTGAGCGATCACGAGAATCCCCTCGGGCCGGAGCGCCCCATGCAGGCTGTCCCTCCTGCAAACGCCGGTCACACCGCGGAACCCACCCGCGATGCAGGTACCAGCGAAGCTCCGGCCCACCCTTCCCGCCTGCTGTCGGCGGGGCGCATGTCGCGGCTCGATGAAGAAATCGAAGCCTTGCGTCGCAGCCCCACCCCGACGCAATCTCGGCGCGACAACGCCCAGCCGCAGGACGAGCGAGTCGCTCCCCTCGACCGGGTCAATTCGTTTCTCGATGGAGTAGCCTTCATGGGCATTTTCAGCCGCACCCGCGACATCATTGCTGCCAATTTCAACGATATGCTCGACAAGGCGGATGATCCGACCAAGATGATCCGCATGATCATCCTCGAAATGGAGGAGACCCTGGTCGAAGTCCGCGCCAGCGCGGCGCGCACCATCGCCGACCAGAAGGAAATGCACCGCCACTGCGTGAAGCTTGATCGCCTCCAGGCCGACTGGGCTGAAAAGGCGCAGCTCGCGCTGTCGAAGGACCGCGAGGATCTCGCCCGTGCGGCGCTGGTCGAAAAGAAGAAGGCTGGCGACATGGCCGAGCAGCTCAAGGCTGAAATCGCGGTGCTCGACGATGCCCTGCGCGCCTACGAGGACGATATCGCCAAATTGCAGCACCGCCTGCGCGAGGCCCGCAGCCGCCAGACCGCAATTGCCGCGCGCCTCGAAAGCGCCGAAAACCGCGTGAAACTGCGCACCCTGATGAGCACCGAGCGCACCGACGAGGCGCTGGCGCGGTTCGACCAGCTCGAACGCCGCGTCGACTACGCCGAGGGCCGCGCCGACGCTTTGCAGATCGCAGAAGGCAAGACCCCGTCGCTCGCCGATGAAATTGCCGCTCTCGCCGGGTCGGACGCGATCGACGACGAACTGGCTGCCATGAAAAAGGCGCTTGGCAAATCCGGCGAAGACAAGGGGGAATAAGCCATGGATGGAGGAGAAGTCATTGCCGCCCTGGCGCTGTTCATTGGCGCACCCTGGGTGATCCTGCACTACATCACCAAGTGGAAGACAGCCCCAACCATCACATCGGATGACGAGGTGCTGCTTGAGGAGCTCTACAACCTGGCCCGCCGGCTCGACGAACGGATGGACACGGTGGAACGGCTGGTCGCTTCGGACGACCCCGCCTTCACCCCCGCCCGCCGCCTGATCGCCGATCAGGAAAAGGACAACCAGCAGCTTCGCGAGTTGGAAGCACTGATCGCCGAGAAGAAGGGAACGACGCGATGAACAGCCCCCGGACCACGCTTTACCGCGACAAGCACAACGGCAAAATCATGGGTGTTTGTGCAGGCATCGCCGACTATACCGGAGTGAACGTGTTCTGGGTCCGCCTGGCGACCATCGCTCTCACATTCGGGCTCGGCTGGCCGATCATGGCCTATTTCATCGCCGGTTTCTTCCTCAACAAGAAGCCACCGCATCTCTACCGTGACGAAAGCGAGCAGAAGTACTGGCAGTCCGTCCGGCAGAGCCCGAAGCGCACCGCCCGCGAAATCCGCGCGAGCTTCCGCGACATCGACCGCCGCCTCGCCGCTGTCGAGCACCATTATGTCAGCAGCAACCCGCGCCTGACCGCCGAGATCGAGCGGCTGCGCTGAAACCCGCAATCACACTCAAAGGGGGACGCATATCATGGAAGGCTACCTGGCCCTGATGATCCCGATCATCGCATTGATGATCCCGATCGTCGCAATCTGGACCAAGCACCAGCAGAAAATCGCTGAAATGCAGGTTGGTGCCACCGCCGAGCAGACCGCCGAAAAGGCTGCGCAGTACGCCAGCCACATTCAGCGGCTCGAAGACCGGGTGCAGGTGCTCGAACGCATCGTCACCGATCGCGGCTACGACATTGCAACGCAAATCGAGGCGCTGCGCGACACGCGCCGGGTTGATGAAGCAGGCGCGGGCGTCCCGCTCGGCCTAGGCAGCAAGGAGCGCGTGTGATGCAGGCGTCCGATTTTCTCCCCTATCTGGGCTGGATCATCCTAGCCTGCACCGTGCTTGGCGGGATGGGTATCCTCGTCTCGTTCCAGACCACCCGCATGAAGATTAAGAACGGCTATCCGCTCGAAGGGATGTGGGGCCAGTCGCTGAAGCCCGGCTCGGACAAGGAAACCGCGCACCGCGTGACCCTGCTGACCCAGGAAAACGCCGAACTGCGGGCAGAGCTGGGTTCGATGAAGGACAGGCTTGCCAATGTCGAACGGATCGTCACCGACGGCGGATATCACCTCGGCGCGGAAATCGACGCCCTGCGCGACCGCGCGCTGGCAGGCCTCAAGGACAAGGGCGAAGCATAATGAGCTTTTGGACCGCCGCAGTCATCATCTTTGCCATCTGGGGCCTGGTGCAGATCTACACCCGTCGCCATGACCGCGAACTGGGCGTGACCCGCGATGAGGATGGCAACCCGGTCTTCGCCCCGCGTGATGACGGGCAGGCAGCTGCGGCGCTTGAAGCTTCGCGCAGGGAGATTGCCGAACTTGCCGAACGCGTGAAGGTGCTCGAACGCATCGCCACCGATGGCAACACCAGCGATGCGCGTGAACGGGCGCGGATCGCCGCTGAGATCGAGGCGCTGCGCGGGCTGCCGAACGCGCATAATTCCGACGAACGCCAGAAGGAGCAGAGCCAGTGACCACGCCCCTTTTCGACCCCTCCATTATCACCGCCGGTTCCTCCCTGATCGCGGTCATCGTCATCGCCGCTGCTCTGCTGCGCGCCTGGCAGGGATGGCTCGATCTCAAGCGGCACGAGCTTGAGCGTGCGCCCGAGGACAAACGCCCGGATCACGGCCTCGCGCTGGGCACGGCGCGTATCGAGATGGCGGATCTCAAGGAACGCATCCGCAAGCTGGAAGCGATCGCCAGCGGGGTGGAGCTGTGAGCGGCGCGCGCGATACCGCCACGCAGGCGGGGATCGGCCTTGGCAGCGCCATCGCCGTCGCCATCAGCTGGAGCCTCAACCAGTCGATCATCTGGGCGATCATCCACGGCTTTTTCGGCTGGTTCTACGTGATCTACCATGCTCTCACCCGGCCGGGCGGGCTCGGCGGATAATCACCCCTTTGCGTTGGAGTGCCGCCCTGTCTAAGGGCGGCCCATGCGCACTCTTTCCGACATTCTTGAGGAATATGAATTCCTCGACGGCGATGACCGTTACGGCCTGCTGATCGAGCTGGGCCGTAGCCTTGAACCCATGCCCGATGCACTGAAGACCGACGCCACGCTGGTGCGCGGGTGTTCGGCGGCGGTCTGGGTCTATCCCGCAGGCACCGACGCCGAGCGCCTGCACTTCCTTGCCGACAGCAATGCCGCGATCACCAAGGGCATCGTCGCGCTTGTCATCGCCGCGGTGCAGGACAGGCCGGCCGCCGAGGTTGCCAGCATGGACGTGATGGGCGCGCTCGCCCCCTTCGATCTCAAGAACCAGCTGTCGAGCAACCGCACCCAGGGCGTGCCGAACATGATCGCGCTGGTGAAGGAACACGCCAGCCGCCTCGCCGCAGGCTGAGCGGCTGTTTCACGTGAAACAGCGCGCGCAAGCCGGGGGCAAACCCCGCCGAGAGGGAGGCTAACCGGGGTCTGGAGGGGGTCTGAACCGAGTCAAGCTGCCGTTGAAACCGGCCTAGATATTGCGCCCGACCGCTTCGAATTCGTCGCCGCCCGCGCCCGCGCTGTCACGCACCACGGCAAGACCCGCTTCCTTCTGCGCCTTCAGTTCAGCCTTCAGCTTGGCCGGATCACGCGCGAAGACGAAACCGAAGCTCACCCCGCCTTCCTTGCCGATCGTCGCATGGTGGAGCTTGTGCGCCTGCACCAGCCGCTTGGCATAGCCCTTCCTCGGCACCCACTTCCAGTAACGCTGATGCACCAGGCCATCATGCACCAGCGTGTAGATCACCCCGTAAAGGCTGATCCCCACCGCAAACCACCACAGCCAGTCCCAGTAGAGCGAGCCGTAGATATACATCGCGGCATTGATCGTGCCGAAGACCACCGCGAACAGATCGTTCTTTTCCAGCATGTTGTCATGCGGTTCGTGATGGTCGCGGTGCCACGCCCAGCCCCAGCCATGCATGATGTACTTGTGCGCATACCACGCGAACAGCTCCATCCCGATCAGCGAGGACATGACGGTGAGGAAAATTTCGAGCCAGCTCATGCAGGCACCTTTTCAGTCAATGCGTCGCGGCCCACCCCGGCCCGGCGCGCTGCCGGGAGCGCCCACCACGGCACATCGGGGCGGCGGTGATGTTCGAGATGATAGCCGAAATGGAAGCAGGTGGCGAGGCTCGCCAGCGTGCCGAAATCCTCGGAGCGGGTGTTGTGACGATCCGCAAAGCGCTGCGCGTCTTCGCCGGGCTTGTGACAATGCGGGCGATAGGTGCCGAAATAAAACAGCTGCAGCGATGATCCCAGCGCGGGCAGGCCGTAGAGCAGCACGATCTGGACCATGGGAATGTCCAGCACCAGCCAGTAAATCCCGACGACAGTGTGCACGAACACCAGCGAACGCCAGCCGAAATAGCGCCGGAAGAAAGTAGCATACCAGCGCCAGAAATTGTCGGGATGATGCTCGTCGAAATCGGGATCGCCCGCATGGCCAGCCAGCTTGTGATGGGCAAAATGCGCATCGCGCAACTGCTTCCAGGCAAAGCCGGCATACAGCGCCAGCAGCACCGCGCCGATGGTGCCGTTCACACGCGGCGCGCCCGGCACGAGGCTGCCGTGCATCGCATCGTGGCAGACGATGAACACGCCCACCGAAAGCCAGCACTGCACCACCGCCAGCATCAGCGCAAAGGGCCAGTTCGACCATGTCAGATCGAACACGAACATGCCGTAGGCATGGATGCCCAGCCAGCTCCCGGCAATCGCCAGTGCCAGCGCAAGGCCGAGGGCGCGTTGGCGCGGACGCTGAGGCAGAGCGAAGTGCGGGTTCATCTCAAGGGGATACGCGCAGGCGGGCCATGCGGATGCGTATAGAGCGCGCGCGGCAAACGGCAATTGCGTTTGCGCAAAACAGGATTGCGCCGCGCACGGCAGCAATGTGCCGGTTTCAACCTTCGCCCGAAACTGGCAGCGCCCGCGTGAGCAGCACCGCACCGCATTCGTCCGCCACCTCGGTTTCGATCCGCCCTTCGAACTGCATGAGGCCGTCGCTGCGCGCGGTAAAGCGGCCCTCGAAATCGGCGGCGCCCTCCCCCGTCTCAGGCGCGACCAGCCAGCCGAGATTATCGAGCGTCACATGGCCATCGGCGCGGATCTCACCCACCAGCCGGAAGCTCCCCGCACTCTCGCCATGGATTCCGGCACGTCCGGAGATCACGGGGAAGAAGGCATAGCGGCCTTCGAGGCGGTAGGGGTAGTCGGGCGTGTCACCGGGGATGACGCGGGTGATTTCCAGCAGCGCGCCATGTTCGCCGTTCTCGCAGACATGGCTCCCGCCATAAAGGCCGGCAAGGCGCAGCGGCTCTGGCGGCAGTTCGGCGCGCGCCGGGCCGGATGGCGCAAACGCCAACGCCAGTGCGGCACAAGCGGCAATCCGCCAGAGGCTGGCTGTGGCCGTTGAAGCCTTGCCAATGGCGCAGGGTGGTGTCTTGACCATGGCAATCCTCCCTCGTCCCCTGGCTTGCGCGGCGCTGCGCAGTACACGCCCGTCAAGCCTGCGCCAAGCAGCACGCCTGTTCGCTGACCCCACCTTACTACTGCCCCAGCATACTCCGCGCCGTACAACCTCTTGTGTATCCCCCATCGCAGGCGCGCTGAAAGGCGGCTCGCGCCGCGGGCAGATCGAAAGCGCCGCCTTCGCCCTTCACCAGGAAGGTGCCCAAACTGAAACAGCCGTGCGCGTTGCCGCCATCACAGGCGCGCTGCGCCAGGCTCCGCGCACGCGGCAGATCGGCAGAGCCACCCTCGCCTTTCGCCAGCATTGTGGCCAAGCCGGAGCAGCCCTCCGCACTCTTGCCATCGCAGGCCCGCTCGAACAGGCTCCGCGCGCGCGGGAGGTCGGCGGGTCCGCCTTTGCCGTCCCTCAGCAAGACGCCCAGATTGTAGCATCCCCCTGCATCTTTCAGATCGCAGGCGCGCTGAAGGGCGGTTCGCGCGTTTGGCAGGTGGGCAGGACCACCCTGGGCGTTCACGAGCATGAGGCCCAGGTTGAAGCATCCATCCACGTCGTTCCCGTCACAGGCGCGCTGGAACGCGCTTCGCGCCTTGGGCAGGTCGGCAGGGACCCCCATGCCCTTCGAAAGCATAAGCCCCAGACTGAAACATCCCTGAGCTTCGTTCCCGTCGCATGCGCGCTGGTAAAGGTTCAATGCTTTGGGCAGATCGGCAGGGCCGCCTTGGCCTGTCCTCAGCATGTACCCAAGGTTAAAGCAGGCCTGTGCATTCTTGCCATCGCAGGCGCGCTGGAACAGGGTTCGTGCCGTGGCAAAATCACCTCTCTGGTAAGCCGCCCAGCCAGACTGAAATGTGCTCGCAGGCGAGGTCGGCGTTTGTGCCTGCCTTGCCTGTGCCGGGATTGCCGCTGTTGCCAGTGCCAGCCCCGCCAGCACCGCCCCCCAATGCCGCGCGCTTGCCGCGATCCGCATTTGTCACCTCATTTGTCGTCAGCGCCCATCAATACGTGGTGTTACAATCGTTCCAGTAATCGGTGTAGGTGTGGCACGAATTGCGCGCGCCGGTGGTGCGGTCGACATAGCAGACCTTGCGCTGCGGGCAGACGCGGCGTTCGGTCGGGCGGTAGGCGGGCGGTGCGTTCATGCGGTCGAAGATGCTCACCACCTGCGGGCGAAAGCGGGCCATGTCGCCCTTGATCTTGGCATCGCCGTGGGTCTCGGCGAAGGCCATCCAGTGCAGGATTTCGTTCTGGTGCTTCTTCACATCCTTGCGTTGAAGCAGGGCACTGGCGGCGATCACTGCGCCCACCACCTCACCCTGATCGACAAGGTTGCGCCCGAGCCTGTAGGCAAGACCGTAATCGGCCTTCACCCCGGCCCCGCGATTGACCAGATCGGCGGCGGAAAAGGTGGCGTGGACGTGGCCGCGCTCGGCCGCCTGCTTGAAGTATTCCAGCGCCTTCTTCGCGTCTTTCTTCGTACCGATCCCCTCGGCATGGATCAGCCCCAGCATGAACAGCGCATCGACGTGCTCGGTCTTGGCGGCGGCTTCGAGATGCTCGAGCGCCTTGGCCGGATTCTGCGGGCCAAGACCGCTGGGCTGCATCCTGAGGACACCGACCAGATAGTTGGCCGAGGGATCGCCCAGCCGCGCGGCTTCCGCCAAAGTGGCAATGCCGAGACTCGCATCGACATCCGGCACCCGCCCGTTCAGCGTCGCCAGCGCAAGTTCGTAATGGGCGGCGGCATCGCCTTGCTGGACATACTGGGTGAGCTGGTAGAACGCCTCCTGCGTCACCACGTCGCGGTTGGTTGCCTGCGCCAGCAGCGCGTCGGGCGGCGCGGGACAGGGCTGGCGCGCGGCGGCGTTGGCCTCATAGGCCTCGGCAAAGTCCTCCTCCGCGTCCGTGAGCCTGGCCCCGCCCGCCTCACGCTTCGCCAGCAGGTCATAGGCCCCATGGCAGTTGGAGCGCTGGTGATGCTTGCGCCCCGGATCAGGAAAGCCGCCGTTGATCTGGCCCGAGGCGAGGCCCGCCCCGGCCAGCCCGATCACCGCCGCGCCGATCGTGATGGTCGCCAGAAATCGTGATGTCATGTCAGTTCCCCCCATCTGATAAAGCGACCCCCACGCCTCAGTAGCAGTCGAAATCGAGCACCGTCGTCCCCGCCGTCACCCCGCGGGTGCGCGCCTGTCGTGCGATGCAAGCGCTGAAGGTCTCATCCGATCGGCGCGGGTCATTGCCAAAGCCGGGTCGCGGCCGCGTCAGCGGTTCCCACGCCCGCGCCATCTGTTCGGCAAAAGCGCGCCGGTTGTTTTCGTTCTCGGCCTTCTTGTAGCGCTGGCGCCAGGTCGAACAGTGCGGCCCGCGGTACTGGCAATAGACCGCGACGTCATAACCGAAGGTCTGGAGGCTGGTCATGTCCGGCCCCTGCGTGTCGATCATGTAGACGAATTCGGCCTGCCGGATATTGGGCGCAATCCTTGCCAGCACTTCTTCGGCGCCCTTGTCGCCCTTGCGCGCGGCGCGCACGAGAAAGCGCGCGGCTTCAAGGTAATCGCGGCTCGTCCCCTCGCCATAGGCCAGCATCCAGCCGACGGCATATTCGGACGGCGTATCGCCGGAATCGGCGAAGGGGCGCAGCAGCTGGTAGGCGCCGGGATAGAGCCTGCGGTTGAAGGAATCGAGCCCCATCCGGTAATCCGCCTGACTGAGCCCGGCGGTCGACGGCGGGGCCGGGGGCGTGCCGGTGGCGACCTTGCGGAGATTGTCGCAGGCGGTGTTGGCACCGCCATCGCAGGCAGACTGATAGAGCTGCTTCGCCCGCCCCAGATCGGCCCGTCCGCCGCGCCCGGATTCGAGCAGGATCGCAAGGCTGTTGCAGGCCTGCGCTATGCCTTCACGGCAGGCACGTTCATGCGCCATGCGCGCCTGCGTATCATCGCGCCCGCCGCCCTTGGCCTCCATCGCCATATTGCCGAAATTGTAGCACCCCGCTGCCCAGCCGAGATCACAGGCACGGCTCAGGCGCTGGCGGGCCGCCGGTAGATCGGCGGCGCCCCCGATCCCGTCAGTCAGCATCACGCCAAGGTTGAAGCAGGCGCGGGCATGGCCGCCATCGCAGGCCCTGCCAAAGTGGCCCCGGGTGGTAACCATGTCCCCGGCCTTGTAGGTCTTGGCGCCTTCGCTCCACGCCTTTTCGGCATCCTTGCTTGGCTTGTTGGCGGACGCGGGCAGCGCCAGCGCACAGGCAAGAACACAGAAAATCGAAAGCAGACGCAGCATTCTTCATCCCCCCGGATCAGTGCGCAGGATTGGCCGCCAAAGCTTACCCCTTTGCACGCTATGGCCAGAATATGCCGAAGGCCGTGCGGGTCAAATCCCCTGTTCGGGTAAGGCAGGCGCGCCCGGTTTCAGCCCGCCGGCTTTGGCTTGATCCAGTTGTAGAGATAGTCGGGCATGATCACCCGGTTGGCATAGCTGCCATCAACCACCGCATCGAACACGGCATCGTAAAGGATGTGGCGCAGCAGCAGCTTGTCACTTTCCTCCGGGAAGGCGTTGATCACCGCATAGGTCTGCGAGATCAGTTCGCGCAGCGGCGCATAGGCGTTCTGCGTGGTCGAGCTTGCAACGCGCGGCTTGGCCTCGGCCAGCAGCAGCGCATGAAAATTGCGGGCATGGTCGCGCGAACCGATACTGGCCCTGGCGAGCCGGCGCAGCGCGTCCTGCCGCTGCTTTTCGCTCCAAGTCGCGTCCCATGCCGATACCACCGGCTCGACATCGAGCAGGCTGGCAACAGAGGCCCGCATGGTATCGTTGATGACCTCCGACATCAGCAGATAGCCCTTGTCCGCTCCGTCCGCAGGTTTGGCAGGACTGACCGTGATCGTCCTGATCGGCCCCTTGAACGTCACCTCGACGATCAGATCGCGTTCATCGTCACTGATGCGGCCATCGGCAAGCACATGGCGACGCAGGGCTGCGACCCCGGCCTCGTCCCACTGCCCGCGTGGCAGGCGGTCACGGATGGCATTGGCGGCAGCATAAAGTGCAGGGCTGGCGGCCACACGGTTATCGGTCGGGCCATAATAGCGTTGATGGCGCTCAGGCCGGGCAGCGAACTGCGCTTGCGACAGTTTCGCGCTGTCCTCGCTCCATTGCGACGCACCCCGCCTGGTCTGTGCCTGCACGGAGGAAAGGGCCACTGCTCCGAGCATTACGGCAGAGACAGCAAAAAGCTGGCGGATCATGGCGAGGCGTCTCCTCCACGGCAGTATGATCGCTTCATCGCCTACCGCATCGCGCCGGGCAATCCCCCGATCAGGTGACGCCCCTAGGGCGCGGGCGGGAAGAAGAAGGCACGCAGATGCTCGCCGATGCGCGCGGGGCGCAGGGTTTCGGCATCGATGCAGCACCAGCTTGATTGCACCTCGGCCAGCACCTCCTCGCCGCGCTTGATCAGCGTCGAATAGAACGCGCGCGCCCCGTTGAAGCGTTCCAGCACGGTCTGGGCAATCACGGCATCATCAAGAAAGGCGGGCTTGCGATAGGTGATCTCGTGCTTCAGCGCGACCCATGCCTTGGATGCCACATCTTCGGCCGGAGCGATCCCGCGCCAATGCGCCAGCACCGCGTCCTGCACCCAATTGAGATAGCGGGCATTGTTGACGTGGCCCATGAAGTCGATGTCGGCCGGTTCGACCGTGATCGGGTGAAAAAAGGGCGCGGCGGGGGATTCGGTTGCTGACATATTTGTCAGTATACCGTGGGAACCTTGCAAATCCATGACGATTTTGACGCGTATCAAGCACACATCTTGCGCGATGGCGCACCCGGCGTCTAATCGCCCCCTCCCCACCCCCTTGCACACAGGGAATGACACAAGATGGCCAGCCGCCCGCGCACGCTTTACGAAAAGATCTGGGACGCGCACGTCGTCGAGACGCGCGATGATGGCACCGCGCTGATCTACATCGACCGGCATCTGGTGCACGAAGTTACCAGCCCGCAGGCGTTCGAGGCGCTGAAGGTGGCCGGACGCCCGGTGCGGCGACCTGAACTCACCCTCGCGGTGCCCGATCACAACCTGCCCACCACCGCGCGGCTGGACAGCGCAGGCAAGCCCGTCCCCATCGCCGATCCCGAAAGCGCAGCCCAGCTCGCCATGCTGGAAGTCAACGCGCCCGCCTTCGGCATCCGCTACATCCCCGCGACCGCGAAGGAACAGGGGATCGTCCATGTCGTCGGCCCCGAACAGGGCTTCTCGCTTCCCGGCACCACCATCGTCTGCGGGGATTCGCACACCGCCTGTCACGGCGGCCTCGGTGCGCTCGCCTTCGGGATCGGCACCAGCGAGGTCGAGCATGTGCTGGCGACGCAAACCCTGCTGCTCCAGCAGTCGAAGCCGATGGAGGTGCGGGTCGAGGGTGATCTCGGCCCCGGCGTTTCCGCGAAAGACCTGATCCTCCACATCATCGGCCGCATCGGCGCGGCGGGTGGCTCTGGCTATGTGATCGAATATCGCGGCAAGGTGTTCGAGCGCATGACCATCGAGGAACGCCTCACGGTCTGCAACATGAGCATCGAGGCGGGCGCACGCGCCGGTCTGATCGCGCCCGACGATGTCACCTTCGCCTACATCAAGGGCCGCCCGATGGCCCCCAGGGGCGCGGAGTGGGATGCGGCGGTGGCCTATTGGCGCACGCTCCATTCGGACGAGGGCGCGGTCTTCGCCAAGTCGGTGACGATCAACGCCGCCGATGTCGAACCCAGCGTCACCTGGGGCACCAGCCCCGAGGATGTCGTCCCCATCGGTGGCCGCGTGCCGCACCCCGAGGACTTCGCCGACGATAGCAAGCGCGTCGCCGCGCAGAAGAGCCTCGATTACATGGGCCTCACCCCCGGCACGCCGATGACGCAAGTGCCGATCGAGAACGTCTTCATCGGCAGCTGCACCAACAGCCGGATCGAAGACCTGCGCGCCGCCGCCGCGGTGCTCAAGGGCCGCCGCAAGGCCGACAACGTGCGCTGGGCCATTGTCGTCCCCGGATCGGGTCTCGTGAAGGCCATGGCCGAGGAGGAAGGCCTCGACCGCATCTTCACCGAAGCAGGCTTCGAATGGCGCGAACCGGGCTGTTCGGCCTGTCTCGGCATGAACCCCGACAAGGTTCCGCCGGGCGAACGCTGCGCCTCGACGTCAAATCGCAACTTTGTCGGGCGGCAGGGGCCGGGCGCACGCACGCACCTCGTCTCCCCCGCGATGGCGGCGGCCGCCGCAGTCACCGGGCGCCTTGCCGATGTGCGCGAACTGGTTTGATCCCAACCCCTTGAAACGCACCGCAGCGAGGCGCATGAAACAGTCATGACTGACAAGCCCAAGAACAACACCGCCCGCAACGCCGCTCTGGCCGCGGCTGGCGCCATCGGATCGGCGGCCATCGCGGCCGCGCTGCTTTATGCCGGCAAGCGCAAGAAGAAGCAGAACGAGGAGGCCCAGTCCGGCGCGATCCCGTCGGGCGAGCCGCCCGAAACCGACTGACAGGACACGCCATGGAACCCCTCACCCGCGTTGAAGGCCGCGCCATTCCGCTCGGCCTCAAGAATGTCGATACGGACATCATCATCCCCGCCAAGTGGCTCAAGACCATCAGCCGCGAGGGCCTCGGCGCGGGCGCGTTTGAAGTGCTGCGCGCGGAACCGGGCAACGTGTTCGACGATCCCGCCTACAGGCACGCGCCGATCCTGATCGCGGGCGACAATTACGGCTGCGGGTCGAGCCGTGAGCACGCTGCATGGGCAATGCTCGATCTCGGCATCCGCGTGGTCATCGCGCCGAGCTTTTCCGATATCCATTCGGGCAATGCGGTCAAGAACGGCATCCTGCCCGTGGTGCTGCCGCAGGAGGCGGTCGACCGGCTGCTGGAAGTCGCGCGCGAGGGGCAGGCAATCACGGTCGATCTGGAAAGCCAGACCGTCACCACCCCCTATCAGGATCGCTTCGCCTTCGAGATCGACCCGTTCCGCAAGCACTGCCTGCTGAACGGGCTCGACGAGGTCGGGCTGACCATGGCGCGGGGCGAGGCGATCGGCGCCTTCGAGGCGCAGCGTACCGCCGCCCAGCCGTGGCTGATGCGCGGCACTGAGGCCGCATAGAATTACAATACCGGGAGAGGACACAATGAAAGCCATTCGCACCCACCAGACCGGCGGGCCTGAGACGCTGACGCTCGACGAGGTCGAGGTTCCCACCCCCGGTGCAGGCGAAGTACTGGTCGCGGTCAAGGCCTGTGCGATCAACTATCCCGATGGCCTCATCATCCGCGACATGTATCAGTTCAAGCCACAGCGCCCCTTCTCCCCCGGCGGCGAGATCAGCGGCGTGATCGAAGCGGTCGGTGAGGGTGTCGAAGGCTTTGCCGTGGGCGACCGGGTGCTGGCCGGGATCGGCAATGGCGGCCTCGCGGAGAAAGTCGTCGTCCCCGCAGGCCGGATGTTCAAGGTGCCGGACGGCGTGCCGTTCGAGAAGGCGGCCAGCCTGTTGATGACCTATGGCACCACCATCCACGGGCTCAAGGACCGCGGCCACATCAAGGCCGGTGACACCGTGCTGATCCTCGGCGCAGCGGGCGGCGTGGGGCTTTCCGCCATCGAGCTTTCCAAGGCCTTCGGCGCGCGCGTGGTCGCCGCTGTCTCCTCCGAGGCCAAGGGCGAAGTCGCCCGCAAGGCCGGGGCCGATGAAGTCGTGATCTACCCGCGCGAGGCGATGGACAAGGATGCCTCCAAGGCGCTGGCCGACGCCTTCAAGAAGGCCTGCGGCCCGGAAGGCGCGAATATCGTCTATGACATTGTCGGCGGGCAATATTCCGAACCCGCGCTGCGCGCGATCGCGTGGGAGGGCCGCTTTCTGGTGGTCGGCTTCCCCGCCGGGATCGCCAAGATGCCGCTTAACCTCACCCTGCTGAAGTCCTGCGACATCTGCGGCGTGTTCTGGGGCGCCTTTACCGCGCGCGATCCCAAGGGCTTCCATGCGCAGGTGAACGAGTTGTTCGACCTCATGGCGGCGGGCAAGATCGATCCGCTGGTGAGCGAAACCTTCCCCCTTGCCCGCGCGGGCGATGCCATCGCCAAGCTCGAAGCGCGCGAGGCGGTGGGCAAGCTCGTCGTGACGATGGAATAAAGTCTCATAATTGTGTCCGACCCGCGCGGCTTCACCCTTGAAGCCGCGCGCGCCCGCCTCTATCGCTGAGAGCGGATCGTACCCGAAGGGACACATATCACATGACCGATTTCAAGGATCGCGAACGCGCCGAAGAGGCCAAGTTCGCGCTCGACGGCGAAACCGCTTTCCGCATCGCTGCGCGCCGCAACCGCCTGCTGGGCGAATGGGCCGCGGGCCTGATGAAACTCACCCCCGAAGAGACCGACGCCTACAAGAAGGCCGTGGTGCAGGCCGATTTCGAGGAATCGGGCGATGAGGACGTGATCCGCAAACTGCTCGGCGATCTGACTGCAGCCAGCACCAATGTCAGCGAGGCCGACATCCGTGCCAAGCTGGATGAAATGACCATCGAGGCGCGCCGCCAACTGCTCGGCGAGGCCTAAGCCATGCCGATGACCGCCAGCCAGATCGAGGAAGCCATCCTCACCGCCCTGCCCGGCGCGCGTGTTGAACTCACCGATCTGGCGGGCGATGACGATCACTGGGCCGCAACCGTTACCGCACCGCAGTTTGCAGGCCTGAGCCGCGTGGCACAGCACAAGCTGGTCTATAATGCGCTCGGCGGGCGCATGGGCGGCGTGCTGCACGCCTTGCAAGTCACCACTGTGGTTCCCAAGTAACCTGCAACGATCAACCATCCTGCCAGAGGCGCAAAACCCATGTCCGACGTCAACGCGCGCATTTCCGATCTCGTCAGCACCAATGACGTGGTGCTGTTCATGAAAGGCACGCCGCTGTTTCCGCAATGCGGCTTCTCCAGCCGCGCGGTGGCGATCCTCGATCACTGCGGCGTTGCTTATGAAAGCGTCGACGTGCTGCAGGACATGGAAATCCGTCAGGGGATCAAGAACTTCTCCGACTGGCCCACGATACCGCAGCTTTACGTGAAGGGCGAATTCGTCGGCGGCAGCGACATCATGATGGAAATGTTCGAAGCGGGCGAATTGCAGCAGTTGCTGGATGAGAGCGGTGTAGCGAAAGCCTCACAAGCTTGACGCTTGCTCTGCTGCAATTGTTTGCGTTGCTGCTAGGCGGCGTATTCAACGCGGTAATGGCTTATGAAGCTCATGGTCGCCAAGATCCGCTTTGGCGCAGGCTGATACCGTTATTGATAGCTTTGGGTTTGTTGGCTGCTGCTGCAAGCAAGTTCGCCGCTCTCGCTTAGTTCGGCCAGCGCCGCCGTCTGAGACGCCAACAGAAACGGCCCCGAAGGGTCGCAAGGCCGACCGGCCGCCCGCAGGCGCCCGTAGCGCAGCGAAGGAACAGCGCCGAGGACGCACCCGCGAAGGCGGGTGCGGAAAGCAAAAAACGCCCCGCAGGACCAGTGCGGGGCGTTTCTTTGTTCGGGGAGGCGCAACCCGGAGACCAGGAAGGGTCGCACCTCTCGTCGAAGACCATTAGGACCGCTGCATTCTCTGCACAGCCCGTGCCAAACTCGAAAAATCACGCAATTCCGTCATTTTGACGCTCATTCAGCTGGTCGCCCACAGGGCTATTGTAAAGCAATCCGACACATCTACAGGCCTCGGCACGGCTGACGGGAAATCGGGATCGCAACCCGGCAGGGATTCGCCTTGCCCCCTTGGCAAGCGCCTGCCGCAAGGCCATCCTTTGCCACGATGAACATCGAAACACCGCACGATTCTGGACCTCAGGGCATCCCTGCCGCCACCATCATCATTTTCCGCAATGCCCCTTCGGGCGGCGCGCCGGAAGTGCTGATGACGGTGCGTTCGCGCAATATGAGCTTTGCCGGGGGCATGGCGGTGTTTCCCGGCGGGCGGGTGGATCCCGAAGATTTCGCGCTGGCCGAACAGGTGGCCGCAGACCACGGCCTTTCTCCGGACGAAGCCGCCCACCAGATCGCCGCGGTGCGCGAAACGATCGAGGAAACCGGCCTTGCGCTAGGCCTTGCAGGCACCATCGATGCCGAGCGAGCCGCGGCAGCCCGAGCGATGCTGGCCGAGATCGGCGCGCTCGCTCCTGTGCTTCAGGCCTTCGACTGGCGACTCGACCTTGCCCAGATCACCCCCTTTGCGCGCTGGTTTCCGAAGAACGAGAACATCCCGCGCGTCTATGACACGCGTTTCTATCTCGCCGATCTAGGGACTGGCGCCGTCGACGTGTCGATTGACCATGCCGAAAACACGCAGCTGTTCTGGACCAGCGCGCAAGGGGCGCTGGATGCAGCGGAACGCGGCGAGATCAAGCTGATCTTCCCCACCCGCCGCAACCTCGAACGCCTTGCCCTGTTTTCAAGCTTCGCCGAGGCGCGCGCTCAGGCAGAAGCGATTCCGGTCAAGACCATCATGCCGCAGATCGTCGAGCAGGACGGCAAGCCGTGGCTGACGATCCTCGCCGATGCGGGCTATCCGGTCACCGGCGAATTGCTGGAAACCGTCGCGCGGGGATGAATGGCGCGCCGGGAAGGATGAAAATGAGAACTGGGTGATTATCCTTTAATTATTGATTTTCCTACTACATTCGCCTTCACACAGGAACCTTCTTTTGGCGGAACCTCATCAAAATCGCCCAGATTGATTGGTCTGAGCGGTGCAATCCTGCTGCGTCCGTTTTGTGCCCTCGCCACGGTTTTTGCGGTTGGCGCGCCGATCACCCAAAAGCTGACGACGTGCTCAGTTCGCCTCGGTTGCCAGTTCTGGGACTTAACCGCCGTGCCCAATCGACATTCGAATGACTGGATTCGCCAATACCGGTCGGTCAGCTTGGACCGGGGTTCTGCCAAAAGCCGAAATACAGCAACCGACCCCAAAACGGTCGTGGCGAGGATTGAACCCAGTTTACGGCTTTTCTTCAAACGGTTATTCTGCTCGTAATGCGCTCGCTTGCCATCACGTTAGCAATTGCCCTCGCGGGAGTGTCCGCTGTCCCAGCAGCGGCCCAAGATGCAGCGGCGCAGGACAACACCCCTCAGGGGACCACGATCATCGTCAGGCCGCCGCTCACGGAAGATGAGCGCAAGCAGGAACTGCGGGAGTTCACCAAACAGATCGTTCGACCGCCGCGCATGCGCCACCCGGTCGCGAAATTCTTCTATCCGATTTGTCCGCAGGTTCTCGGCCTCGCTCCCGAAGAGGCTGAGGCCATCGTCGAACGCATCCGGGAGAATGCCCGCGCATTAAGTGTTGGAGCGAACACGGATCCGGCCTGCCTGCCCACTGTCAAGGTTGCCTTCATGGCACCAGCGGCAGGCCCATCAGATCGCTGGCTGACTGCCGACTCCGCACAGCTCGCGCATCTCGCGATTTACGAGCGCGAGCGCGTGCTCGCCGAGACCGGACCTGTGCGCGCGTGGAACCGTGTGCTCATGCGCGACTTCAACGGCGAGCCGATTGAGGTTGGTAGGATGATTTTTATCGAGCCCTACAACCGGAACGATCCGATCGTCACGACCGAGATTACGGGAGCAGCGGTGCTTATTGCGCGCGAAGCAGCCGAGGGCTTCACGCTCGCCCAGCTGGCCGACTACATCACAATGCGAGCGCTGATCGGGACCGGTGCGCCATTGAGCGAAGAGGGCGTTCCGGCCCGCACCATCCTCACCTTGTTTGACGAGCCGGACCCGCCCGCCGAGATGACCTTGTTTGACCGGAGTTTGGTTGCAGAGATCTACAACGCCTCACGCAATTCCTCGCCTCGCCGTGTTTACAACGACATTGCACGCGCCGCTGCCGAATCCGAGCGGATTACCGGTGCGGAGCCTGAAGCGCCCAAACGCTAGCGTCGCGAATTAGCCGACAAAGCCGCCGTTCCGCAATCCACCCACCAGCAGTCATGAACAGGGCTGATGCGCGATCCCGAAAGCGGCACGTCGGCATTGCCCTGCTCGCGAAAAATTCCTGCCGGTCAGCAAGCGATCCCAAACCAGTCATCTGAAGAGGAGCGAGTTAGCGGTTCGCGCGGTTCGATACGTAGCAGACAATCGCGGTCATGAGTTTGCGCCCACCGATCCATGATCATTGCGTCAGCTGCGGTCATTGTGCGTGCTCCAGCACGGCTTGCGCCTCGCCCCACTCAGGGAACGGGTCGTTGAGGCGTTCCCACTGTTCAGGCGTGAATTCATCCGTCGGCACCAGACACGCATCGAGCGCCTTGGTGATCGCCGCCTTATCGAGCCCGATGCCGATGAACACCAGCTCCTGCCGGCGGTCGCCCCATACTGCGTCCCAGTGGCGGATGACAAATTCCTCGAAGGTGCCGTCATCGGGCCAGCGGTTCTTGGGCACCGCCGCCCACCAGCGCCCCATGCGGCTGACGGTCTTCTGATGCCCTGCAATCGCCAGCTCGCCGAGGAAGTCTGTGCGCGTGGCGAGCCAGAAATGGCCCTTGGCGCGGATCACCTTGTCCAAGCAGTCGCCGGTCAGGAAGCGGTAGAACATCGCCGGATGGAACGGACGGCGGGCGCGGTAGACGAAGCTTTCGACCCCGTATTCCTCGCTTTCGGGGCGGTGGCTGGCGTAATCATAAAGCTCCTTCATCCACAGCGGGTGCTGTTCGGAACGCTCCTCGTCATAGAGGCCGGTATCGAGGATGGTGTCCAGCGACACCTTGCCGAAATCGGCGTCGATGATGCGTGCATCGGCATTCAGCGAGGCCACCACCTGCTTGACCGTGGCAAGCTGCTCGGCGCTCACGGCGCTGGCCTTGTTGACGATTACCACATCAGCGAATTCGATCTGTTCAACCAGCAGACTGACAAGGCTGCGATCATCGCCTTCGCCCGCTGTCTCACCGCGTGCGGAAAGCAGGTCAGTGCTGGAATAGTCCGCCAGCAGATTGAGCGCGTCGACCACCGTCACCATCGTATCGAGCCGCGCGACATCGCCGAGGCATTCGTCATCTTCGTCGCGGAAGGAGAAGGTGGCCGCGACCGGTAGGGGTTCGGAAATACCGGTGCTTTCGATCACGAGATAATCGAAGCGGCCTTCCTCGGCGAGCTTGCGCACTTCCTTCAGCAAGTCGTCGCGCAAGGTACAGCAGATGCAGCCATTGGTCATTTCGACGAGGCTTTCCTCGGCGCGGGACAACGCCGCCTCGCCCCCGCGAACCAGATCGGCGTCGATGTTGACCTCGCTCATGTCGTTGACGATCACCGCCACGCGCTTGCCTTCGCGGTTGGCGAGGATGTGGTTGAGCAGCGTGGTCTTGCCCGCACCAAGAAAGCCGGAGAGCACGGTGACGGGCAGGCGGGGATCAGGCGAGGTGGTCATGGGGTGAAATCCTGTTGCTGGCACTTGCAAATCGGCGGCACCGATTTAAGTGATGTTGTAACATTACGCAATAGGGGCGGATCATGGCGATTTCTCTTTCAGCAACGTGCAACGAGCCGCTGTGGCACCGGTTCGGGATGGGCCTTTCGGTGCTGTGCCTCGTACATTGCCTCGCCCTGCCGTGGTTGCTGGCGAGCCTGCCGGCGGTGGCGCTTGCCGCTTTGCCCGAAACATTGCGTGACAACGAATGGCTTCACGCCGCGCTGATCGCACCGGTATTACTGGTGAGCGGCCCTGTGCTGCTGCGTGCCCGGCCGGGCCTGCTTCGCACGGCGCTGGTCTTGACTGCCTTTGCCGCGCTGACCGGCGCACTGTTCC
The DNA here is from genome assembly GCF_002952215.1 of Porphyrobacter sp. HT-58-2. NCBI lineage: Bacteria > Pseudomonadati > Pseudomonadota > Alphaproteobacteria > Sphingomonadales > Erythrobacteraceae > Porphyrobacter > Porphyrobacter sp. HT-58-2. Next base: position 3,016,023 of record NZ_CP022600.1, read on the forward strand.
TCGAGAGCGAGCTTGGCGAACAGACGCTGACCGTGGCTGGTGCCGCGCTATTGATGGCGGCCCACTGGGAGCGGCTGCGGCAAGCGCATCCGCACTGACGATGGATTTGGCAGCGCGCAATATTGGCAAGGCCTATGGTGGCCGAATGGTGTTGGCGGGCGTCTCGTTCACCCTCGCGCCGGGCGAGCGGGCGCTGCTGCTCGGCCCTTCGGGCTCGGGCAAATCGACGCTGCTGAATTGCCTGTGCGGGTTGCAACGGCCCGATACGGGTGCGGTGATGCTCGGGGAGGACGTGCTGGCCTCACCTGGCAATATGGCCGCCGCAGACCGTTTGCGCCGCCGCCATTTCGGGATCGTGTTCCAGACCCTGCGGCTGGTTTCAGCGCTCACCGTGCGCGCCAATCTGGCGCTGGCGCAGAAGCTTCAGACCGGCGTGAGCGATCCGGCGCTGATAGAGAGCACGCTTGACCGGCTGGGCATCGCGAACCGCGCCGATGCACGCCCCCATGCCTTGAGCCAGGGCGAAGCGCAGCGCGCCGCCATCGCCCGCGCGCTGGTGGTGCGTCCCGCCGTTTTCGTCGCCGACGAGCCGACCTCGGCGCTCGATCACGACAATGCCGCGCGGGTCGCGGGCCTGCTTCTCGACCTTGCCGAGGAAACCGGCGCAAGCCTGCTGGTCGCCACGCATGATGATCGCCTGCGCGCGCATTTTCCCCGCACCTTGACGCTGGCCGAAGGGCGGATCGCGGGATGATCGGCCTCGCGCTCGCCTACCTGCGTGACCGGCCGCTGACGACCGCGCTCAACCTGCTGCTGCTCGCCATCGCCGTCGCCATGCTGGTGCTACTGGTGCAGGTGAGCGCGCAGGCCAGCACACGGTTCGATCGCGATGCGCAAGGGGTGGATCTGGTGGTCGGGGCCAAGGGTTCGCCACTGCAGCTGATCCTCTCCAGCATCTTCCATGTCGATCAGCCAACCGGCAATATCCCGATCGAGGCGCGCGCCCTGCTTGCACGCGATCCGGCCGTCGCGCGGGTGGTGCCGCTGGCGCTGGGCGACAATTTCCGCGGCTACCGGATTGTCGGCACCGATGCGGGATTTGCAGCGCTCTATGATCTCAGGCTGGCCGAGGGCCGCGCCTTCGCCGCGCCGATGGAAGCGGTGCTCGGCGCAGACGTCGCCCGTGCCACCGGGGCGCGCCTTGGCCAGAAGTTCGTCGGCAGCCACGGACTTGCCGAGGAGGAGGGGCAGGAACAGGGCCACGACCATGCGCCGTTCAAGACCGTCGGCATCCTCGCCCCGACCGGCGGGGTGGCCGACCGCCTGATCCTCACCAGCGTCGCTAGCGTGTGGGCCGTGCACGGGATCGCGGAGCATGACGAAGGCGAGGAGCACGATCACGATCACGATCATGGCGCAACGAGCGGTTCGCAATCGCTCCAACCCGAACTGACCGCGCTGCTCGTCACCTATCGCAATGCCGCGAGCGCGATGCGAGTGCCGGCGATGATCAACCGGCAGAGCGCCCTGCAAGCGGCGGTTCCTGCCACCGAAACCGCCCGCCTGCTCGACCTGCTCGGCGCAAGCCTCGAAGGGCTGCGGATTTTCGCATGGCTGCTGGCGGCGACCGGGGGCCTTGCGATCCTCGTTGCGCTGGTCGGCATGGTGCGCAGCCGCGAGGGCGATCTGGCGCTGCTGCGGGTGATGGGCGCCAACCGCGCGCAAGTGTTCGGCACGGTGCTGCTCGAGGGCGTGCTGACCGCACTGGTCGGGGCGGTGCTGGGCTGGATCGCGGCGCACGGCCTGATCATGGCTGCCCGTGCGAGTTTCCCGGCGCTGGCCGAGCTTGGCCTTGCCGCCTGGCAACCGCTGCCGGCCGAAGCGGCGCTGGCAACTGCTGTGGTCGGCATCGGCGCGCTTGCCGCACTTGTCCCGGCGCTTGCCGTCTACCGCCTCGATCCTGCCTGCGTGCTGGTGCGGGCTGGCTGACGATGACTAGAAAGGAATTTGCCGAAATGAGCTGGAAGGCGATCATCGTGATCTTCGCTGCACTGGTAAGCATCACGGTGGGCCAGGCCATCGCCGCCGCGGTTCAAGGCACCAAGCGCAATCCCGCACTTATCGAACCGGCGGTGCAGGCCTATGGCGCGGCGCAGGCTCCCGATTACAAGTCTGGCCGCATGGTCGAGGACGTGTGGAAGCCCGCCGCGACGCCGAAAGGCGGGGTATCGTGGAAAGTGCTTGAGGCGACCGGCGAGACGACCCGCACCGATGCGCAGGGTTTCATCGTCTCCAAGCCGAAATTCACTCCGCAGGTAAAGGCGCTCGCTGGCAAGCGGATTACCGTCGCCGGATGGATGATGCCGCTCACCGCCGGGCGCACCCAGAAACATTTCGTGCTGCTCGGCTATCCGCCGGGCTGCCCCTTCCACTTCCACGCCGCACCCAACCAGTTCATCGAGGTGTATGCCGACACCGCCTTCCCAACGAGCGAAACGCGGGTGTTCACGGTGAGCGGAGTGCTCGAACTGACTGGCTACGATGAAAGCGGGATATTCTATCGCTTGCGGCAGTCCCGGCCCGGTTAGGCGCATCAAGCGCGATGGGGGCTGTGGCGCGCTGACCTGGACCGGTGCGGCAGCCGTAGCCGCCATTCGCCTTTCTACCCAGCTGCGGTCACAAGCGGGGCCAATCGGCAGTCCGAAAAGCCGATTGACGGCTTTTATCGGAACCAGACGCTCGATGGAATGGGCTCGAACGACCGCCTCTGGGTCGACAGCTGCCGTAGTTGAACAGATGATCGGAGGGTCACTTTCGTCCTTTTGGCACCCGGAACCTGCTCATCGGCAACCGGCCTGGAAATGGTCAAAGTTCTCTTTTTTGTGCGGGGATGGTTGCTTCGAAAATGCCAGTTTTCCGGTATTTTGTAGCGTTGGCGCGCCCGGCAGGACTCGAACCTGCTGCCTCAAGATTAGAAGTCTCGCGCTCTATCCAGATGAGCTACGGGCGCGCAGCCGATTGCGCCAATAGCGTGCTTTGCCGCTCAGGCAAATCGCGCTAACCGTCCGAGCGATGGAAAACACCTCTCCCGGCAAGCTGCCCGATCCGGCCGCCGCCTTCGACCGCAACCCCCATGACGGGATCGTGGCCACCAGCCATGCGCCGGTTACGTTCCGTTACTATGATCTGGTGATGGCCGCTTTCGTGGCAATCCTGCTGCTGTCGAACATCATCGGGGCGGCCAAGCTGACCTTCGTCAGCGTGCCGTTCTGGCCCGCAGGCTGGTGGCCCGCGCCAGACGGCACCTTCATTTACGGCGCGGGCATCCTGTTCTTCCCGCTGGGCTATGTGATCGGCGATGTGCTGACCGAGATCTACGGCTTCGCCAAGGCGCGCCGGGTGATCTGGGTGGGTACGGCGGCGATGATGTTCCTCGCCTTCATGAGCTATGTCGTGGTCAGCCTGCCCGCCTTCGACGGGTGGGAGTGCAGCGCCAGCGGCTTTGGCGGCACGCGCCCGGTCACCTCCAACGCTGACGCAAGCATTCCCGGCGGCGCGATCTGTCAGGAAACCTATGCCAGCGTGTTCGGCAGCACCTGGCGGATCGTGGTCGCCTCGATCACCGCCTTCTGGGCGGGTGAGTTCGTCAATTCCTTCGTGATGGCCAAGATGAAGGTCTGGACCAAGGGTCGCGCCCTTTGGAGCCGCACCATCGGGTCGACCTTCGTAGGGCAAGGCGTGGACAGCCTGATCTTCTACCCCATCGCCTTCTTCGGCATCTGGACGACCGACGCGGTGCTGACCGTGATGGTTACCAACTGGGCGCTGAAGGTGGTGTGGGAAGCGGTGCTGACCCCGGTGACCTATGTCGTTGTCGCCAAGCTGAAGAAGGCCGAAGGGGTCGATCTGTTCGATCTCGACACCGATTTCTCGCCCTTCGCCACGAGCGAGAAACAAGCGCCCCCGAAACCGCTCTAGAGCGGATTCCAATCTGGCTGCGCCAGATCAACCGCTCTGATTTATTGGTTTGCCGCGTTTTCCGAACCGTCAGGTGATTCCACCTGACTGGAAAACGCTCTAAAGCACGCCTTCCGGGACGATATCGACCCGCCAGCCAAGACCCAGCCGGCCAGCGAGCAGCTTCATGTCCTTTTCGGTCGGCTGTCCGAACAGCGCCTCGTGGCTTTCCGCCAGTTTCAGCACCAGCTCACCATCCTCGATGATCAACCGGCTGACTTCCAGCGAACGCGCCGATTGCGCACCAAGCCGCCGCGCGAGCCGCAGCGCAAGGCCCCAGCGCACCGCTTCCTCCAAGGCCTCCTCGCTGGCGAGGGCGTGAACCTCTGCGGGCAGCGCAAGCTGGTTACCATTGGCCGCAATTGCCGCCGCCAGCATCGCCCGCCCCTTGCCGTCGATCCCGATCCAGCGCTTGTGCAAGGCCCAGTTGATCGCCTGCGGCAGACGGATATTGGGCTCGATCTGCATCCCTGCCAGACCCAGCATGGTCGCCGCCAGCCGCAACCGTTCCGAGCCATGTTCGCGCGCCGGAGCGGCATCCAGCGTCCAGGCTGCCATTCGCGTCGCCAAGGTTGTCGCCGATCCGCGCTGAGCTGCGAACACGGCCACGCCTGCCAGCAGCGGATCCTGCGAGCGGGTGTGCGCGGGCAAGCGATCATAGACCAGCCCTTCGCGCAGGCCCCATGAGGAAAACACCACCTTTTCGGGCGCCAGCCGCACCAGCAAGGCCTGCAGCAGCACCGCGGCATCGGGGAGCTTTTCTGCGCGCATGGTCGAAATCCGGTCGCGGGTTCTAAGGACGTCGCTTTCACTAACGGACAGCGTTGCGGCCAGTTGCTGCGCCGCAGGAACGTCCAGCTCGAAGCCGTGCGGATCGCTCAGCGGCCAACCACGCGCGGCCATCGCGTAGACCGCCATCGCCCGCCATGTGCCGCCAACCAGATAGAGCGCGCCGTTCTCTGCCGGAGTCTTGTCGGCCAGATCCCAGCCGCCCTTGCGGATCGCCTTGTCGATCGATTTGCGCATCTCGGCGCGCCCGGCATCGGGCTTGCGGGAGGAAGGGCGGTGATCGGGCAGTCGCAATGTTCCGAGCGGGAGCGTGCTGGCGCTGTCGGTCTGGCCATCGGCCACCCGCACGAGTTCAAGGCTGCCGCCGCCCAGATCGGCCACGATCCCGCGCGCATCGGGGAAGGCACCGATTACCCCATGGGCGCTGAGCAGGGCTTCTTCCTCGCCCGAAATGACGCGGGGACTGAGCCCGATGGCGCGCAACTGCTCCACGAATTCCGGCCCGTTGGCAGCATCGCGCACCGCAGCGGTCGCCACGGTCTCGATATCCTTGATACCAAGGTCGGCGAGCAGCAGGGCAAAGCGCCGCAGCCCGCGCAGCGCCAGCGCCATTGCCTCATCGGCGAGCCGCCCGGTGGTGGCAATCTCGCGCCCCAGCTTGGCGGTCACCTTTTCGTTGAGCAACACGATCGGCGCGCGCATGGTGCCGCCATAGACGACAAGACGCACCGTGTTCGATCCGATGTCGATGATCGCCCGTTCGGGCGTGCTGCCTCCGATTGTCCCATCGCGGTCTGCCCGCCGCCAGCGCCAGATCATGTCGCCGCTCCCCGTCGCAGGGACAGCTTCGGCACACCCCCCGCCTCCAGCGCCCCGCCGCGTCCGGACAGCGATGGGTTGGTCATGAAATAGCGGTGACAGTTGAACGGCTTGCCCTCAGGCACAACCCGCGAATAGCTGCCATCCGAATGTAGCCACCAGCTTTGTTCGGTATCGAGCATATTGGCGAGCAGCACCTGCTGGAGCACCTGATCGTGGACAGTGCGGTTGAGGATCGGGATCAGCGCCTCGACCCGGCGATCGAGATTGCGCCCCATCAGATCGGCCGAAGCGATGAATACCGACGAATGCGCGCTCGGCAGCGGATGACCGCTCGCAAAGGCATAGATGCGGCTGTGTTCGAGAAAGCGGCCGATGATCGACTTGACGCGGATATTCTCGGACAGGCCCGCGATCCCTGGCCTCAGACAGCAGATCCCGCGCACTACCAGTTCCACCTGAACGCCGGCATTGCTGGCGGCATAAAGCCGGTCGATCACCCCTTCATCGGTGATCTGGTTGCATTTCATCCAGATCGCCGCAGGCTTTCCGGCAGCCGCATTGGCGATTTCGATGTCGATCCGGCGATAGATTTCCTGCCTGAGATCGATCGGCGCAATGTGAATCCGCTCCAGCGCGTGGGGCTCGACATAGCCGGTGACGAAATTGAACATCTTGGCCGCATCGCGCCCCAGCTTGGGATCGGCGGTAAAGAAGCTGAGATCGGTGTACACCTTGGCCGTTACCGGGTGGTAATTGCCCGTGCCGAAGTGACAATAGGTGCGGAAGGAATCGCCCTCGCGGCGCACCACCATCGCCACCTTGGCGTGGGTCTTCCAGTCGGTGAAGCCATAGATCACCTGCACGCCCGCACGTTCGAGTTTGCTCGCCCATTTGAGGTTCTGTTCCTCGTCGAAGCGGGCCTTGAGCTCGACCACGGCGGTCACCGATTTGCCGGCTTCGGCCGCCTCGATCAGGGCATTGATCACGGCCGATTGCGAACCCGCGCGATAGAGCGTCTGCTTGATCGCCACCACGTCCGGATCGGCCGCTGCCTGCCGGATGAAGTCGACCACCACCTCGAAGCTTTCATAGGGGTGATGGATGATGATGTCCTTTTCCCGGATCGCCGAGAAGGCATCGCCGTCATGTTCGCGGATGCGTTCGGGAAAACGCGGGGAATAGGCATCGAACTTGAGGTCAGGTCGGTCTTCGCGGACGATCTCGGCAAGCCCGTCGATCCCGATCATCCCGTCGGTCTTGATCACCGCCGCCTCATTGATACCAAGCTGTTCGAGCAACAGGGCTTCCGCGGCAGGATCAAAATCCTCCTCGATTTCCAGCTGGATCACCTGGCCCCTGCGCCGCCGCTGGATCGCGCTGCGGAAGGTCCGCACGAGATCCTCGGCCTCCTCCTCGATTTCGATATCGCTGTCGCGCAGCACCCGGAACAAGCCGTCGCCTTCGATCGTGAAGCCGGGGAACAGGGCAGCAGCATAACGCTGGATCAGGCTTGAAATCGAGATGTAGAGCGCCCCGCTCTCCCCCGTCACATCATCCGGCACCCGCACGAAACGCGGCAGCGCGCTGGGAATCAGCACCATCTCGATCAACTGTTCACGCGTCGCGTCGCGGGAGAGCGTGAACAGCAGGCCCAGCCCTTCGTTCTGGACAAACGGAAAGGGGTGCGCCGGATCGAGCGCCTGCGGGGTGATGATCGGCAGGATCTCGTTGAGGAAGAAGCTCTTGAGCCACTTGTGCACCGGCGGGCTGACGCGTTGTTCCTCGGCAATATGGATCCCCACGCCCGCCAGCGCGCCCTGCAATGTGCGCCAGATCGATTGCTGGGTCATGCTGAGTTCGGCCAGCTCTTCGCGGATTGCGGACAGCTGCTGCGAAGGGCTACGCCCGTCGATCGAAGGGGTCGCGAGGCCCCGCTGCACCTGACCGACCAGACCAGCCACGCGGATCATCATGAATTCATCGAGATTGCTGCCCGAAATCGACAGGAACCGGAGGCGTTCAAGCAGCGGATAGGCTTCGTTGCAGGCCTCGGCCAGCACGCGCTGGTTGAATTGCAGCCATGAAAGCTCGCGGTTGAAATAGGGCGATTCGTCCGGGGCAAGTTCCGCAAATTGCGCTGCCGCCGCGCCTGCGGGCGGGTCTTCACTGCCAATCGGTGACGTGCTCATCGCTTTCCCGTTCTGCCTTGCGCCGGTTCTTCAGCGGCGCTCGCACAGCGCATGTGTTCGCTTGCGCAAGCGGTGTAAATCACGAAGGCAGGCTTGTCACACCAATGTCAATCTGATTGCGGGCGACCTCTGGCGGCACAGACCACCCGCCTCGCATCGCGCGAAAATGAAATCACACCAGATCACGGCTTTCGGCAATGCTGGTGATACCCCGCTTGCCATTGGCGTCGCGCCCCAATTGCACGATCACGTCGATCACGCTGGCGGCATAGGCGATGGTGTCGCCGCGCGTCAGGCCAATGCCGGTCTGCATCACCATCAGCGCCAGTTGCTCCAGCGCGCCGCGCAGCGAATTGGCGTGAATGGTGGAGAAGCTGCCCGGATGCCCGGTGTTGATCGCGCGCAGAAAGCTGACGCTTTCCGCACCGCGAAGTTCGCCCAGGACGATGCGATCGGGGCGCAGGCGCAGGGCCGCCTGCAGCAGCTCATTGGCGGTGACTTTGGCCTCGCCCAGTTCTCCCTTGACCGCGACCAGACCGACAGCATTGGCACCGGGGAACTTCAGTTCCGGTGTGTCTTCCACCATCACCACGCGCTCTTCCGGAGGGATCTCGCCGAGCATGGCATTCAAGAAAGTGGTCTTGCCGGTGCTCGTGCCGCCCGAAATCAGGATCGTGCGGCGCGCCCGGATCGCCGCACGCAGGAAGGCGATAGGCGCCGCATTGGGATCGGGCAGCGATACCTGCGCCTCTCCCGCCAGCGGCCCGGTGTCATAGGCATCAAGCGGCAGGTCGAGGCGGCGATGACGGCGGATCGCCATGACCCAGTGCTTGCGCGCGGCCGGCGGCCCGCAGAACTGAACGCGCGCCCCATCGGGCAAGGTCGCGCCAAGCAAGGGGTGTTCGCGGTTGATGCCCTGATGGCTGACCCGCGCCACCTGTTCGGCAAGGCGCTGCACCAGCCGGTCGTCGATCTCCGGCACATCGAGGCACTGCATCCCGGGATTGGCGGCATCCTCGATCCACACCTCACCCGGACGGTTGACCATGATCTCGGTCACAGTGTCGCGGTCGAGCCAGCGGCGGAAGGGGGCAAGATAGGCGTCGAGATAGACAGAGCGTTCCGCCGTGAGCGGCAGGGCCTCTGCCTCGCCTGCCCCCAGATGATGGATATCCGCGCTCATCAAACCGCTCAGTTCACGGTGCTGAAATCGAGATCGCGCGCGGTAAAGACGCGGATCGGCTCGCCCATGCGCACACGGATCGTCGGGCTGATCTGGCCTTGCGACTGCACTGCGGAGTTGGCTGCGCCCTGCGCGCCGCCAGCAACGATCACGCCGCCCACGCCGCCCGTCGCCAAGGCGCCGAGCCCGCCGACCACAGACAGCAGCAGGCCCGATCCGAACCGCTTGAAGAAGTGGCTGTTGACGTCGCCCTCAAGCCCTGTTGCCCCGTCAAATCCGACAGCGGGCGAGGCAAGATTGACCGACACGCCATCCGGGCGGATCAGCCGCGTCCAGATCACATAGGCGCGGCGTTGGCCCTGCTCGACGCCCGCCTGATACTGCCCGATCAAGCGCGAGGAGCGCGGGATCAGCACGCGTTTGCCATCAAAGCTGCGCACATCCTGGCTCACCACCGCACGGACATAGCCCGGCACATCGGTGTTGATCGCGGTTTCAAGGATTGCGGGGATCAGCGTGCCTTCTGTCACGGTGGTCGAGGGGTTGGTCATGGCGCGGGCCTGTGCAGGCGCACCGCCCACCCCGCCGATACGGCTGGCAAAGGCGGCCGCACCGCCTGACCCTGCGATCTCGGCTCCCGGCGTTCCCGGCGGCGGGGCGGAAGCGGCAACGCCGCCCACCTGTACGCCGCGGGCGCTGCTGGCATCGAACACCAGTTGCGGGCTGGCATAGGGATTGACGGCGGCGCCCGGCATCATCGCGGGATTGTTCGCCAGCACCGGCGCGGGCGCAGGATCGGCCTGAGGTTGCACCGGCTCGGCACCGGGTTGCAGCGCGGGGTCGGTTACGGGTTGCACGGTAGCAGGCGCCGCTGCTTGCGGCGGCGCGACTGCGGGATTGCCGATGCCACTGGGCTGAGGGGCCTCAGCCGCATCCATCGCCCAGAAGGTCACCGCGCCCAATAGGCCGACAATTGCCACGCCTGCGGCCAGTCCCAGCCCCTCACCCCTTGCCTTGCGGTCGGCGACAGCCGGGAAGGCAGCGCGGCTGGCAAGATCGATGATCTCGGCGCTTTCCCGCTCGCGCGGGTCATCACCCTCGCCGCTCGATTGATCGCCCTTCTTCGGGGGCAGACGCATGGCCAGACGCATCAGTTGGACTCCTTCGACGACCCGGCCCGATCAAGCCCTGCCTGACGCGCCGTTGGCCTGATCGGCCCGGTGTTGGTGAGGGTCGCGGTCTCGCGCCCCGAACGCAGGATGATCTGCGCCGGCACCCCATCGACGATCACCATATCGCCGCGGGTGGTGTAATTGACCGGGCCTTCATCGCCATCGGCATTGGTGACGAGAATCGCAGGAATAGCAGTGCCTTGCGGCCAGACCAGGAACACCGCCTCACCATCGTCGAAAGCGCGGGTGGGCAAGAGTGCCGCCGCACCGGCAGTGGCCCATTCGAAGTTGAGCAGCGCCGGATCAGCCACGGCATAAGGGTCGGATGCAGCCGCCAGCTCGGCCGGATCAGCGAGCGCCCGTGCAGCTTGCGCCTCAGCCTCGGCGGCAGCGGCAAGCCGCGCTTCCTCGGCCGCCTTTTCCAGCTCGGGATAGCGGAATTGCAGAACATAAAGCGCTGAATTTCTTGGGCTTGCCACAAGATCGAACAGATAGGTGCGCTTGTCCGTCACCACCGTCATGTTGGTCCGCGCCACCGGATCGAGCGGCTTCACGAACAGGATCGTCTGCGCCCGGTTGGGCTGCACCTGCCACGCGGTCGAATCCCCGATGGCGACATTCTCGATCACTTCGTCAGGCGCGAACTTGATGGTGGTCTGCACCTTGACCATGCCATCGATCCGCACCACCGTGTCCTCATCGAAAACAAGCGTTTTCAGGCGATTGTCCTGCGCCGCCAAGGGCGCGGCAAGAGCAAGTGCGAGGCTCGCGAGGAGCGCGGCGCGGATCATTGGTAGGTCTCCGGAAGCGAGGCTGCGGGCGCGGGCGCGGGCTTGGCCGCCCCGGGCGAACGAAAGCGATTGCCGATCCCGCGGGTGCGCGATCCGGCTGGGCCTTGCGCGGCCACCTGTCCACCGCCGCTGCTGGTCGCCAGTACCCGGGTTTCACGTGAAACAGTGCCGCCAAGGCTCGTGTCATTGGCCGCAAAGGCGGGCTGAACCGAGGCAACATCGACCCTGCGGGGGGTCAAACCCGCGCCGGTAGAGGTCAGGACGGCGCTGCGCGGCGCGGCCTGCAACGGCTGCGGTGCCGACACCATGCGCGGCCCATCGGACACCCGGTCCCGATCCCGCGATGGCACCAGACCGAACACCTGCCAGCCCGATACCATCGTTCCGGCCACCTTCAGCGCCAGCAGCATCAGCGCCATATGCACCGCGCCGACCAGAAAGAAGGCCATCGCCGCGTTCTGATCGATCTTGCCCGGCACCGCTACCAGCGCGGCCAGCACCGGCACCGACAGCTCCAGCATGATCGATCCGCCCAGCACCGCAAACAGCGGTGCCAGCGCCAGCATCACCAGCCCCTTGAGCCAGCCGGTAAACAACCCGCGCGTGCCTTCGAACAGTGCCATCACCACGAAGATCGGCCCCACCGCCAGCAGCAGCGCCAGCGCGATCCGGGCCGTCACCAGCAGACCGACCGTGCCGAGCATCAGCAGCATCGCCCCAAACCACATCATCCCGCGCGGGGAAAAGGCGGAAATATCCTCGTTGCTGCCGCTCGCTTCCTGCACCGCCACGAACACCACGTCGAGTTTCTGCGCGAACACTGCCGTCGCGCTTTCGCCGCGCGTACCGGTCAAGATACCCGCGATCTGATCGGGCGCACCGATGAAGACATTGTAGAACACGCTGGAAAACGCGACAAAACTGGTCGCAAAGGTCAAAACCAGCCCCAGCGTCATCATCTTGGGCAGCAGCACGCGAACCGACAGGTTCGACCGGCCGAGCATCAGCGAAATGCCGAAGAAGGCGACGTAGAAACCCAGCAGCAAGGTCAGGGCAACGGCGAGCTGGCCCTCAGTGCCGAACAGGCGGTTGAAGGCCTGTTCGGAAACGCCGCTGGCAATGCAGTCCACAGCCGTCAGCGCCGCGGAAACCCCGCTCCCCATCGCCTGCGCGGCCATGTCGCAGGTGGTCGTCATTCCGCCGCCTGCCACATGGTGTGATCATCGCCCGCCCCGCCATCGGGCCATGTCCTGCCAGTAAGCGCCGGGAACCAGGCCGAGGGCGCATCGCCCACCGCTTCGCGCAGCAGATCGAGCCGCCGCACCGCGCTTTCGCGGCCCGAAAGGATCGTCAGCACCTCCGGCGCGCCCGACAGATCGAGCCGCACCACCACGGAGGCATCAGGCTGCCGCACGAGGAAGCAGCGCGAATGGGCGGGCAGGCTGCGGATCAGCGCGAATTCATGCGGCGTCAGGCCAAAGCCGTCGCAATAATCCTCAGGCCGGGCGCGACTGTTGGGCATGAACACCATCGTCGCGGTCTGTTCGACCAGCGCGGTCGAAATCTTGCTGTCGAGCGCATCGCGGGCTGATTGCGTGGCAAAGCCGACCAGCGCGTTGCGCTTTCTCAGCGTCTTGAGCCAGTCGCGGATGCGCGCGGCAAACACCTCGTCATCCAGCGCCTTCCAGCCCTCGTCGATCAGGATCATGGTCGGCTGCCCGTCCAGCCGCTCGTCGATGCGGTGGAAGAGATACATCATGGTCGGCGTGCGCAGGCGCGGGTTTTCGAGCAGCGCGGTCATGTCGAAGCCCAGCACGCGGGTTTCGAGATCCAGAAGATCGCGCGCATTGTCGAACAGCCAGCTGTGTTCGCCTTCTGCGATCCACGCACCGAGGCGATCGGCAAGGTCGCCCGGCTCGGGACGCCGCGTGCCGGCCAGCAGCTCCTTGAAGTGGCGCAGGCGCCGCAGCGAAGGATCATTGGCATAGGTCGCATCGACCGCGGCGGAAATGGTCGAAAACTCCTCAGGCCCATCGGCCTTGAGCAGCACCGCCAGCCAGTCACGCAGGAAGGCGCGGTTGGCCGGTGTATCGGGCAGGCTCAGCGGATTGAACCCGGTGGGCTGGCCCGGCGCGATCCGGTCATAGCGCCCGCCGATCCCGCGAATGAACAGCTCCGCGCCGCGATCCTTGTCGAACAGAATGGTGCGGGGGCGGAATTTCTGCGCCTGCGCGGCGAGGAAATTCATTACCACGGTCTTGCCCGATCCGCTCGGCCCGATGACGCTGAAATTGCCGAGGTCGCCGTGGTGGAAATTGAAGAAGAACGGGGTGGCGCTGGTGGTTTCCAGCAGGGTCACCGCATCGCCCCAGTGGTTGCCGCTCGCCTGCCCCAGCGCAAAGCCGTGAAAGGAGCCAAATCCCGCCATATTGGCCGAGGAAATCAGCGCGCGGCGCACGATATATTCCTCGTTGCCGGGGAACTGCGCCCAGAAGGCGGGTTCGAGATTGGTGTCCTCGCGCACCGCGATCGCGCCGGTATCCGCCAATGCCGCCGCGCAGGCGGCCATCGCGTCATCGAGGCGCGGGAGGGTGCTCTCGCGCACCAGCACGGTGAGGTGATGATCGCCAAAGCCGACCGCGCCATTGCCCAGCGCATCGCGCGCGGCGAGCATGTCGGCACGTTCGGCGGCGGCTTCCTCATCGACCGAGCGCGAGCGCCGCAGCGCAAGGTCGATCCGTTCCTTGGCCGTGGTGCGCTCGTTCGGAGCGTAGCTTTCGGTAACGACCATTTCGAACGGCTGGCGCAGCAGATTGTCGAGCAGGCCGGGCGAAGTCGCCTCGGGGTAGTCCTTCAGGCCGAGGATCGCGGCGAAATCGGGCGCGGCTGACCCGCGCAGCTCCATCGCATCAAGCCCGAAGCTCGCGCGGCGATAGGGGAGCATATGGCCGATGTCGGTGTCTTCCGAAGGACGGCGCACCGGGCGCATTTCGCCGTTGTAGAGCGCGCTGAGCAGCTCCAGCATCTCCGAATTGGTGCCTGCCGAACCGGGGGCCTGATAATCCCCCAGCACCGCCGCGCCGTAGTTCTGCAAGCTGGCGACGAGGCCGGTGATCGCGGCCTTGAGGCTTCGCAGATCCTTGGGATCGGCCTCAAGCTCGTCGGCACCCGCACGGCTGAACAGCTTGGCCATGCGTTCCGGCAGGCCCGTCTTGCCGCGCGCGGGACGGCGGATCAGGGTCACGAACTGATCATTGATGAACAGCGATCCCCCCGCTAGCCGCTGCTTCCAGCGCGCGTCGATATGGCGACTGAGAGGATCGGGGAATTCCGCATCCAGCTCCACCTCGACCCGGCGGCGGATGACGTGGTGATACATCACGAAGCGCGCATCGAGGGTCGAACGCAGCATCACCTCGCGCGTCGCGGCATGGGCGTTGAGGGCGTCCGAATCCTCCGTCTCGAACAGCAGACCCGGCACCTGAATTGCGCTCATGACGGAACCATCGCGCAGCAGCACGGTGTTCTCGTCAATCAGGCGGGCATAGGGCAGCCGGTCTCCGACCCTGGCTTCCTTGGCGCTCCAGCTGGCAGGGCCGATCCACTTACGGGGCATAGGAATTGCACCCCCAGCGCTTGAAATTGGGCACCCGCGGGCATTTGGAGACCTTGGTGATCCACAGGTCGAAGATGCGCGGTTCGCGCAGCGAAGCGAAGTAGCCGACCACGTGCATCACCACCGGCACCGGGATGATCCACCAGCTGTTGAGGATCAGGAACGAAATCGTCGTCACCATCATGTTGATGATGAAGAAATTCATCGTCACGCCCGCAAACATCTGCGGGCGGGTGAGAGTGCGGTGCACCGGATGACGGACGAGATCGGTCATCGCCGGCTCAGAACCCGCTGATGCTGGCGACCAGTCTGGGCGCGCCGAAGATGATGAAAACGCCGATGATCACTGTCGCCCCGTAACGCCAGTTCATCCGGCCGGTCAGCATCATGAAGCCCACGCCGGCAACCGCCATGACAGCAAGGCTGGTGGCGATCGGCCCGAGCAGGATGCCCTGCATCCAGGAAAGCGCGTTGGTGATGGGGTCTCCCCCCTGCCCCGCAGCGGCCTGCGCAAAGGCGGCGGACGGGGTCAGCGCCAGCGTCAGCAGGGCAAGAAGGCGGGCGGAAATGCGGAACTGCGACATCATTTTGCGATCATTCTTTCATGTGATGTTGCCCGGCAGATCATTGACCGGCCGGACGCGAATGGTTGGCAAGCCGCCCCATGATGGCGGCAACATACTGCTTTGTCTCGCGGATATTGGGAATGCCCCCAGCGCGCTCGACCCGGCCCGGCCCGGCATTATAGGCCGCCAGCGCCTTTTCCAGATCGCCGTCAAACCGATCGAGCTGTTCGCGCAGATAGCGCGCCCCGCCTTCAAGGTTCGCATAGGGATCGCGCGGATCTACCCCGAGATAGCGCGCCGTGCCGGGCATCAGCTGCGCCAGCCCCTGCGCCCCGACCGGGGAGACGGCGCTCTCGTTCCAGCGGCTTTCCTGCCACACCAGCGCCTCAAGCAGGCTGGGAGACAGATCGAACCGCTGGCTGAGCTCGGCAATCTTGGCCGAATAGCGCGGGGGAATGCCGGCCGCGTGGCGGGCGGGATCGGCAATGGCATGATCGGGCAGTGCGGGGATTTCGGCAAGGTCGGCGGCGGTCAGCGGCGCACGCGCGGGATCGACCACGGCCGGCTGTCCGGCAAGCGGCCCTGCCACCCAGCGCGCGCCGTCCGAGCCCAGTTCCAGCACATCGGCCCGGCCCTCAGCCGCAAGCCCGACCGCAGCAGCAACAATCATGACGCGGCAAGCCGCGGCGAGAATCATGTCTCGGCCCTCCAGAATGACCCCCTTTGTCTATCCTAAATGACAGGCGGGTGACAGTCTTGCGAAAGCCAGAGCCCGCGATGCGCGCTCGGCCGTGGCGCCGGACAGCAAAACGGGCGAGCCGCCTGTGGCAGCCCGCCCGTGATGCGCATCGGTGCGGCCCGCAGGCCGCGAATCAGCCGCGTATCTCAATCGCGATAGGTCAGCTGTTCGCTGCGCGCCGCGGCAGGACGAAACTCGCCGCGCTCCAGCATCTTGAGCGCCTTGCGCGCAAGACGCCGCGAATCGGTCGCGGTGCCATCGGCAGTATCGAGCTCGATCACTTCATGACACGCCAGCGCCTGTTCGAAGGCAGCGCGTGCCTTGGCGTCATGGCCCGCCTGCGCATAGGCAATCCCGAGATTGATCAGCACGGCTGCATCATGCGGCGCCGCAATGCTCGCGCGTTCAAGCGTGGCGAGCGCCTGCTCGGCCTTCCCGGCAGCGAGCGGCTGGACGGCAAGCTCAGGCGCAGCTGCGGAGGCGAAGGGCGTTGCGGCAAACAGCGCGAGCGCGAAGGCGGTAACGGACATCGGCATGGCTCCTCTATCATCGAGCTGCATGATGACTCGCCTTGGCCGTGGATGCAACAAAACTGTAATATTGTAATTTTTCTGTAATTTATAGTCTCAAATGCGTGTTTTTTAACCCTTTTTATATGACATTTTGAACGTTTTAGGCCCGATCCGGTGTCGGCGAATTTTGTCATATTTGTCTTTCTTCGGTCATAATCGCGCAACTGCAACACGACTGTAATGCTGCAAGAATTCTGACACGCCCGCCCCCTAGCGACCCCTCAGCGCATCACGTCACGCGCCATTTCGATTCTCGGCTCATTAGGGGACCATCGCTCGTGAAAAACATTCAACGCACTCTGATCTTGGGTTGCAGCCTTGTTGCTTTGGCAGGTTGCGGCGCGGATGAAATCGTCTCGCCCGGCACGAGCGGCGACATCATCATCAACAACCCGCCCCCGGCCCCTGCCCCGACGCCGACCCCCACGCCGACCCAGTCGCTGGTCACGCCGGCGGCCGGTTGCCCCACTATCGCCACGCCGGGCGGTCTGACCGATGCCGGCACCCTGTCCGGCCCGACCGGCGAGTATCGCGTGTGCCGCCTGCCGGCGCGCTTTACCACCACCGATACGCTGCCGTTCATCCGCGGCCTCGTCTATCAGATCCCCGGCCGTGTCGAAGTGGGCGAGGATCGCGGCTTTGCCAGCACCGGCAACGCTGTCACCCTGACGGTCCAGCCGGGCGTGATTCTGTTCGGCCAGCAGGACTCCTATCTGGTGGTCAACCGCGGCAACCAGATCCAGTCGAACGGCACCGCTGATCGCCCGATCATCTGGACCAGCCGCGATAACATCCAGGGTCTGACCGACGACAACAGCCAGCAGCAGTGGGGCGGCGTCGTGCTGCTCGGCCGCGCGCCGCACTCGGATTGCTCGACCGGCGTGTTCAACACCGCTGCCAACCCCAATGCCAACCCGACCTGCGAAGGTCGCCTGGAAGGTGCGGCAGTCGCCACCCCGTTCGGCGGTGCCAACCGCAATGACAGCTCGGGCTCGTTCCGCTTCAACCAGATCCGCTTTTCGGGCTTTGAACTGGCCCCGAACAACGAATTGCAGGCGCTGACCACCGGCGGCGCAGGTTCGGGGACGGTGATCGAGAACCTCGTCTCGTTCAACAGCTCGGATGACGGCGTCGAGTTCTTCGGCGGCGTGCTCAACATGCGCAACTTCGCGATCATCGGTGCTTCGGACGATTCGCTTGACGTCGACACCGGTGCCGACGTCAATCTCGACACCGTGATCGTCGTGCAGCGCCAGACCACCGGTGACCGCGTCATTGAGCTGGATTCGCCCAACGTGGCTGACCGTACGCCCTCGAACGCGATCCCGCAGACCCGCTTCCAGGTGAACAACTTCACCTTCGTCGTGCGTGACGGCGCTCCGCAGGCCGTGCAGGCGCGCGGCGGTGCGGCGCTTGGCCTTACCAACGGCGTGATCAATGCCGGGAACAACCACTGCTTCCAGCTCGACGAGCCGACCACGCTGGCGGCGCTGATCGGGATCGATTCGGTGGTGGGCGACTGCCCGACCGGCAACATTGCGCGCGGCGGTGGCGGCAACACCAATGAACAGGCGCTGGCGGCAGTCAATGCCGGCACCAACAACAACTTCGCCTTCACCATCACCCTGACCAACAATGTGGTCAACGGGACGGGCGAAGCGGGCCGCACTGCCTTCAACGCCAACAGCCGGTCGACCTTCTTCCCGACCCGCAGCTTCATCGGCGCGGTGGAGAATGCTGCTGCGCTGGCCAGCACCTTCGGCAACTGGACCTGCAACTCGTCGATCCAGAACTTCAACAGTTCGACCGGCGCCTGCACCTCGCTGCCTGTCTACCCGGTCTGATCCGGGCCCATGCAACCTGTCGGGGGAGGTGCCGCTTCATCGCTGCGCCTCCCCTGTTTTCGCATCAAGACTGACCAGATCATCAGGGGGGCTACACCCATGTCGACCGGCACGCGCCTTGCAGGGCTGCTGCTTCTCACCACTTCGCTGACCTTGCCTTCGGTTCTTCACGCGCAGGAAGCGCCGCAAGAGCAAGAGGCACAGTCCGAAGACCTCGGCGAAGAGGATTCCCCGGACGAAAGCCTGCAACAGGCCGACATTTCGGTGCCGGGCGGCGGGATCATCGTGACCGGTCGCCGCAACCGCGATCCGGCGCGCAATTCGGGGCAGGTGCTGAGCGTTCTCTCCGAAGCCGATATCGCCCGCACCGGCGAAGGCGACATTGCCGGCGCACTGGCACGGGTCAGCGGCCTTTCGCTGGTGGGCAATGGCCGCGTGTTCGTGCGCGGGTTGGGTGATCGCTATTCGCTTGCCCTGCTCAACGGCCTGCCCCTGCCCAGCCCCGAACCGCTGAGCCGCGTCGTTCCGCTCGATATCTTCCCGACCAGCGTGATCGCATCGTCACTGGTGCAGAAGACCTATTCGGCCAACTTCCCCGGCGAATTCGGCGGCGGTGTGATCAACCTGACCACCAAGGCCATTCCGTCCGAAGACTTCCTCACCATCAGCATCTCGGGCAGCGGGGATACCGAAACCACCTTCCAGAACGGGCTGACCTATTTCGGTTCGGACTGGGACGGGTTCGGGTTTGACAACGGCAACCGCGATTTCCCCACGGCGCTGCAGGGCCTGATCGCCAGCGGCACGCGCGTCAACGATGCACCGATCGCGGTGCAGCGCCAGTTGGCCGGGCAGGTCATGCCCCTGAACCTCGTCACGCTGCAGAAGAACGACGTGCTGCCCGCGAATTTCTCCGGCAGCATCACCGGCGGCGGATCGTTCGAGATCGGCGACGGCAATTATCTCGGGATCATCGCCACCGCCGGGATCACCAATTCCTGGCGCAACCGCAACGTCACCAGCCAGCAGTTCGGCGATGCCGAAGCGGGCCAGATCCTGTTCGATTCGCAAAACTTCATCACCGACAACAAGGTGCTGGTGAACGGCCTGATCGGGCTCGGGCTCGACATTGGCGAGCACACCATCCGCTGGACCAATCTCTATATCCGCGACACTCTGAAGACCGCGCGGCTGGCCACCGGCACCGATGCTTTCACAGACGTTGCGCGCCCGTTCGATTTCCAGACCCAGCAGACCGGCTGGTTCGAACGCCAGCTGATGGATTCGCAGCTGGTGGCCGAATTCAACTTCGACAAGTTCGAGATCGACCTGCGCGGCGGCTATGCCCGCACCGATCGCGAAGCGCCCTACAACGCCATCGTTCCCTATATCCGCACCAACATCCCCAATGACCCCTTCGGCGACAAGTTCGTGGTGGATGTCGGCGCGCTGATCGGCGGGACCGAGCGCATCCAGGTCGGCTTCGAAGACCTGCGGGAAGAACTGTGGTTCGGCGGCGCGGACGTGACCTTCGAGGTTTCCGACACCCTGTCGCTGACGGCGGGTTATGCCTATTCCGACACCACCCGCCGCTCGATCTCCTTCATTATCCGTCCGCTGCTCGGCTCTACAGCCGACTTGACGCCGGCGCTGCGTGCGCTGGGTCTGCGCAAGCCGGGCGACATCATCAACGGTGCGGTGCTGGCCGAATTCCCCGATGGCCGCCCGTTCTTCAATGTCACCGTATCCGACCCGACCCCCTTCCCGGTGTTCGACGCGGCGCTGACCGTTCACGCTGGCTATGGCCTTGCGCGCTATCGCCCGACCGACCGGCTCAGCATCGAGGCGGGTGTGCGTTATGAAGACGGCCTTCAGGTCGCCGCGCCCGATCTGCGCTTTGGCGGCGGCAACATTGCGACCCCGACGCGCATTGCCAATGATTACTTCCTGCCCTCGGCCACGGTGACGTGGGAGGCGATGGACGATCTCCAGCTGCGCCTTTCTGCCTCGCAGACCATCGCCCGCCCGCAGTTCCGCGAGCTGGTGGAACAGACCTATTTCGATCCCGAATCGAACCGTCGTTTCCGCGGCAACCCGTTCCTGCAGGACAGCGAGCTGATCAACCTTGAAGCGCGCGCCGAATATTACATGGGCGGACCGAACCGGGTGAGCCTTGCGGGCTTCTTCAAGAAGATCGACAACCCGATCGAAAACTTCCTGATCACCGCGCCGGGTATCATCGAAACCAGCTATGCCAACGCGCCGGAAGCCGAGCTTTACGGGGCCGAGCTCGATCTCGCCTACGGGATCGATCTGTCGGACTGGGGCGGGCTTTTCGAGACCAAGCAGTTCCTGATCCTGGCGAATTACACCTACACCCAATCGAGCATTTCGGTCGGCGCGACCGATCTTGCCCCGATCCCCGGTGCGACCGGCCAGGTGGCGAGCCAGCTGTTCGACGACGGAGCACCGCTCGTGGGCCAATCCGACCACGTCGCCAACGTCTCCTTCGGGATTGAGGATCTGGACAAGGTCCAGCAGTTCACCGTGATGTTCAACTATGCCAGCGAGCGTGTGACCCTGCGTGGCGGGGCGCTGCCGGACGTGGTCGAAAACCCCGGCCTTACGGTCGATCTGGTGGCGCGTTCGCAGGTCAAGCTTGGGGGCGTTCCGCTCGAACTGAGCTTCGAGGCGCGCAACATCCTGGGCCGTGACAACTTCGAGTTCCAGGAAGTGAACGGCAACCGCGCCGAGCTCAACACCTTCGATGTCGGCACCACCTTCGCCATCGGGCTGAAGGCCGAATTCTAGGCACACGACATTGCATCGCAAAAGGCCGCTCCCTGAGGGGCGGCCTTTTCGTGTGGCAAATCGAAACGACCAAGAGGCGCAAGGCGCCCGACAGCCCCCGTTTGCTTTTGCCTATTCGCGTGCGCCTCAGCAGGTGCGGACCGGCACGGCGTTGATGATCGCAAGGAACGGATGCGCGGCCCGTTCAACAGGGCCGTCCGCGACAAGCCGCAGATCGCGCCGCAGCATTTCCTCGATCAGGATCTGCAATTGCAGTTCGGCAAGGCGCGCGCCGACGCAGCGGTGGATGCCGTAGCCGAAGGACAGGTGCCGCCGGGCATTGGGGCGGTCCACCAGAAACAGGTCGCCATCCGGAAACAGGCGCTCCTCGCGGTTGGCCGAGACATACCACAGCACCAGCTTGTCGCCCTTGCTGATCCGGTGGCCGCGAAACTCGGTGTCCTCCAGCGCGGTGCGGCGCATGTGCAGCGCGGGGCTGTGCCATCGGATCACTTCGCTGGCGGCATTGGCGACGAGCGAGGGATCGGCGCGCAGGCGCTCCCACTGTTCGGGCCAGCGGGTGAAGGCCTCGGCCAGCGCCGACATCGAATTGCGGGTGGTGTCGTTGCCACCGACGATCAACGTCGCCATGTTGCCCATGAACTCCGCCGCATCCATCTCGCCGAAGCTGCCCGAATGGATCATCATCGACAGCAGATCAGGAGCGGGCGGTGCTGCGGCGCGATCCTGCCATAGCTGGTGGAACCGGCCCGCCATTTCGAACAGCAGCCCGGCGCGCTCGTGCGGGCGATTTGCGATCATGTCGAGCGAAGTGATCGCATCCGACCACACGCGCAGCTTGTCCCGTTCCTCCCACGGGAAGTCGAACAGGATCGCCAGCATGTCGATGGTCAGCGGGATCGCGACCCGCGCCGTCCAGTCGAAGCCCTCGCCGCGGGGCAGGCCATCGAGACAGGCGGCAGTGCGCGCACGGATCGACTCGCTCAGCCGCGTCATTTCCGATGGGGTGAAGGCGGGGGCGATGGTGCGGCGCTTCTGGGCGTGGCGCGGCGGGTCCATCATGATGAAGGATTCCAGATAGGTCGCTTCAGCCGGGTTGATGTCGATGATCGACACCCCGCCATGCTTCGCCTCGGAGGAGAACAGCGCAGGGTTGGCTTCGATGGCGACGATGTCGTCATAGCAGCTCACCGACCAGAACGGGCCGAAGGCGCCGTCCGAGCACCAATGCACCGGAGCCTCGCGCCGCAGCCGGGCAAACATCGCGTGGGCGCTGCCGTCGGCGAAGCGTTCGGGCAGGCTGGGATCGAGCGTGTCGGGGCGGTCGGCGAGATCGAGGGTCATCATCGGGGCTCCTTCACGCCTTGATGTTGCGCGCCATGCGCTCGAAGAACTGGCCGAGCTGCGCGAGTTCGCTGTCGCTGAAGCCGCCAAACAGCTGGGCGTAGATCTCGTCGATCACCTCGCGCAGGCTGCCGAGCATGGCCTTGGCGGTATCGGTCGGCAGGATGCACCACACGCGGCGGTCGGTGGCATGCTGGCTGCGCGCGATCAGCCCGCGCTTTTCCAGCGCGTCGATCGCGACGCCGACACTGGCGCGCTCGATTTCCAGATGCCGGGCAAGCTCGGTCTGAGTCAGCCCTTCCTGCCGCAGGACATAGGCGAGCAAGCGCCATTGGGTGCGACTGAGGCCCTGATCCTGCAAGGCATCGTCGATGATGCGGCGCAGCTGGCGGGGCAGATCCTCAAGCCGGAAGGTAAGCGCATCGAGCGGGGTGAGAACCGGCGACTCGGTCGGGGCGGTGGGGACGAGTTTCATGCCATCAGCATAAAGTGAATACTCATATTGTCAAATGACTTACTAAATGAACAGCAAGCCTTACCCATTGACCTCTATGGGCTCGGTTTCGGAACGGCCAGCTTCGGCAGTCGGCCGGACAAAGCGGCCAGTCGGCACGCTAGGCCCCTTCACCCCAGATCGAAGACATACCCCAGTGATCGCACGGTGCGCAGCGGGTTGCCGCCGCCTGCTGCCTTGATCGCGCGCCTGAGCCGCCCGATCCAGACGTCCACCGTGCGCTCGTCGATCGGCGGTTCGCGCTTGCCGAGCCCGTTGATCAGATCCTCGCGGGTCAGCACCCGGTTGGGGTTTTCGGCGAGGAAGCGCAGCAGGCGGAATTCGTTGGGGCGCAGGGTGATCGGCTCCCCCGCCCAGCGCGCCTGAAGCGCGGCCATGTCGATAGTGAGCGCGCCCAGCTCGAACTTTTGCGATGCGTGACGATCCATGCCGCGCGATTGCAGCGCCAGCACCCGGTCGAGCACTGCTGTGCGCGTGAGCGGCCCGATCACGTAATCATCCGCCCCGGCCCGCAGCGCGCGGCGGCGATCATCGGGATCGTCCTCCTCCAATACCATCGTGACATGCGCTTCAGCCGTGCGCGGATCGGCGCGCAACCGGCGGCACATTTCGAGGCCGGCCAGCTCGTCCATCACCCAGTCGACAAAGGCCCACATCGGCCCTTCAACCAGCCGCCGCGGGCCTTCCGGGCCGAGCCGGTCGAAGGTGAAGCGGCGCTGATCATGGACGAAATCCTCCAGGCTCTCGCCCAGTTCGCCTGTCACGAAAATATTGACGACATCCATGCCCTGATTGCCCCGGTTTGGGCCGGGATTGGCGCAGGCGTGTGACGCGTTTGTGACGGGATTACAGTCGCGTGTCGCAATCCGCGAAAAAGGTCAGGAAAGCGTCAGCCCGCCATCCACCACCAGCGTCTGCCCGGTGATGTAGGCCGACAGCGGCGAGGCAAGGAACAGCGCCGCGCCCGCCATATCCTCTGGCGTGCCCATGCGGCGCAGGGGGATCTTCTTGAGGCTGGCTTCGAGGCGTTCGGGGTGCTCGGTCGTGACGCTCGTCAGCTTGGTCGGGACGAGGCCCGGAGCGATGCCGTTGACGCGGATGCCGTCGCGCGCCCAGGCCTCGCCCAGCGTCTTGGTGAGGCTCGCCGCCCCTGCCTTGGAGGCCGCATAGGCGGGCGTGCCGATGGTCGATTTGAACGCGGCGACGCTGGAAACGATGATGATCGCGCCCTTGGCTTCAGCGAGCGCACGGTGGAAGGCGCGGGCGGCGTCCATCACCGAGTTGAGGTTGATGTCGACCACCTGATCCCACCCCTCGCGGGTAAACTCGGCCCGGCCATAGCGTACGGTGCCCTGACACAACACCAACACGTCCACCGCACCAAAGTCCGCCGCCAGCCGCTCCGCAGCCTCGCGGTCAGTGAGGTCAAGCTGGCGGTAATCGAGCCCGGTGAAGTCGGCATCCTCGGCTTCCAGGTAATCGCCGTAATCAGGCCGCGTGCCGGTGACGGTCACAGCCGCGCCGCGCCCCCGGAACCCGTGCGCAATGCCGTTCCCGATCCCGCTCGACCCGCCGATGACGAGGACGCGTTTGCCGGTGAAATCGAGCGGTTCGGTCATGATCAAATACTCCGCGAGATCACTTCCTTCATGATCTCGTTCGTCCCGCCGAAGATCCGCGTCACGCGCGCGTCGCGCCAAAGCCTCGCGATGGCATATTCGTTCATGTAGCCGGCCCCGCCGTGGAGTTGCAGCGCGACATCGCAGCATTCCCATTGCAGATCGGTGTGCCACAGCTTGGCTGCGGAGGCCTCGTCGGTGGTGAGTTCGCCTGCGAGGTGCTTGCGGATCGCCCAGTCGAGATGCGCCCAGCCGACTTGCAATTTCGCCTTGAGGTCCGCCAGCGTGAACTTGGTGTTCTGGAACTCGAACACGGTCTTGCCGAAGGCCGCGCGCTCCTTGGTGAACTTCACCGCCTCGTCGAACGCCCGCTGCGCTGCCGCCTGCGCGCCTACCGCGATGCTGAGGCGCTCTTGCGGCAGCTCCTCCATCAAGTGCACAAAGCCCATGCCTTCCGCGCCAAGGATGTTGGTCATCGGCACGCGGCAATCATTGAAGAACAGCTCCGAAGTGTCGGCCGAATGCTGCCCGATCTTGTCGAGATTGCGCCCGCGCTCGAAGCCGGGGGTGTCGGCGTCCACCAGAACGAGGCTGATGCCCTTGGCCCCGCGCTCGGGATCGGTCTTGGCGACCACGATCACGCAATCGGCGTTCTGGCCATTGGTGATGTAAGTTTTCGAGCCGTTGATGACGAGGTGGTTGCCGTCCTTCTTCGCCGTGGTGCGGATGCCCTGAAGGTCGGAGCCTGCGCCCGGTTCGGTCATGGCGATGGCGGTGATGATGTCGCCGCTGACCATGCCGGGCAGATATTTCTGGCGCTGTTCGGGGGTGCCGAGACGCTCGAAATAGTTCGCGGTGATGTCCGATTGCAGGGTGAAGCCCGCGGCCGAGCCGAGGTAGGAGAGCTCTTCGGCGACGATGCAGTTGAAGCCGAAATCGAGGCCCAAGCCGCCGTTCTCCTCCTTCACGGTGGGGCACAGCAGCCCCGCCTCGCCCACCGCCTTCCAGACGTCGCGCGGGACGATGCCCTTTTCCTCATGCTCGTCGAGGTTGGGGGTGAGGTGCTCGGCAAAGACCTTGCGGACAGTGTCGCGGAAGGCCTCGTGGTCTTCGTTATAGGCGGTGCGGTGGGCAGTCGCGAGCATGGGGGTCTCTCCGGGCAGATGGGTTTTGATTTGCCACGATTGAACAGCGCACGCGCGCGGGGGTCAAGCGCGAAATTGGGGTTGTGGGCGCGTCCTGTGCTAGCGGCTGGAAGGTTCGTCGGAAGCCTGCCGACGGCCTCTTGTGAGATGGCAGGTGCGATGTGGCCAATATTTTTGATATCCCCTTGTGTTTCTGGCCAAATTGCTGGACATCTACCGAAATTTTTCAAGACAGACTCAAGGTAATAGTATGCGTCCATTGGTAGTTGCCTGCCTGTTGCTCGTTGGCTGTGGTGGGGGCGGTGAAAGTAGCACCCCACCTCCCACTAGCGGCGTCACGCCAACACCCAGCCCGACCCCCACACCAACACCCATACCAAGCCCCTCTCCCAACGTCAGAGTGGAGATCGTGCCGCCCTTTGCAGCCTTGCTCCCCGGGGGCGCCGCAACGGCGGGTCTGGTGCTGGCATCGGATGGCAATTACTACGGTGCCGAGCGGCTCCCCGGCCAAAATCCGTGTCGTCCGGAGATATTCCCCGGGCGTGATTGCGGGGTAATCGTCAGAGTCTCGCCCACAGGTGACAAGACCATATTGCACCGCTTTGGACTGACCGCCGGCGACGAATTCGACCCGGGCCCTCTGGTTCTGGGTGACGATGGCGCATTTTATGGCGCAACCAATAATGGCGGCGCTTTTGGCGGCGGCGGCACGATTTTTCGCATCACCCAGTCTGGCAGCTATACGATCCTGCATTCGTTCAGCGGCGCCAATGGCGATGGGGCCGGTCCCGGATTTCTGACCAAGGGCAGCGACGGCAATTTCTATGGCACCACGGCGTCTGGAGGCGCTAACCGGTGCCCAGCGATCCCATCCGACGGCCCGAATTGCGGAACCGTTTACCGGATCACACCGGAAGGTAACGTGACGATCCTCCACTCCTTTGGGAGCACGGCAAGCGACGGAGTTTTACCGGAAGCGCGTCTTGTAGAAGGGGAGGACGGAAGGCTCTACGGCACGACGCAAATTGGCGGAACCAATACCTGCGGAACCCTCCCCAATTCGTGCGGCACGCTGTTCAGCATCTCCAAGGCCGGCGCGCTTGCAATCCTGCATTCGTTCGGCTCGGCGACAGGTGACGGAATCGTACCGCGGGATTTGATCCGCGGGCCGGGCGACAGCATCGTCGGCTTTACGGTTGCCGGAGGCGGAAGCCGTTGCTCCGTTACCTCGGGCTGCGGAACAGTCTTCACCTTTTCCGCCGGCAGTGGAGTGAGCGTACTTTATGCTTTCGGACAGCAGAACCAACTCGACGGGAGCGGGCCCTCATCCTTGACGCTTGGAACGGATGGCAATTTCTACGGCACGACCACGTCTGGCGGGCAGTTTCAATGTTCTTCCTGTGGGACGGTATTCCGGCTGACTACCGCAGGCCGCCTTACCACCTTGCATTCCTTCGGTCCTGTCAACACGACCCCCAGCAGCCCCACGCTGATTTCGCGATCAGCTAACGGCGTTCTCTATGGGTTCATGCAATTCAACACGAGCTTCGATGGAACGCCGCAGTATTTCAGGCTGACGGAGCTTTAGGCGGCATCAGATCAATCATCAGCCGAGTGCCGCACCCATTTGGTCAGGCGCGGTTGCTCACCACCAGCACGCGTAGAACGCGCCCGTCACGCTTTAGCACCAGGCTTGACCCGGGATCCCGCTTACTCTGCGCCACCGGTCGAAGGACCAAAAAAAGGCAGCGGGGCCCCGGATCAAGTCCGGGGAGACGATGAGGGTATCAAGTCACCCCACAAACGCCCGCTCGATGACGAAC
This sequence comes from Porphyrobacter sp. HT-58-2, assembly GCF_002952215.1. NCBI lineage: Bacteria > Pseudomonadati > Pseudomonadota > Alphaproteobacteria > Sphingomonadales > Erythrobacteraceae > Porphyrobacter > Porphyrobacter sp. HT-58-2. Next base: position 3,043,579 of record NZ_CP022600.1, read on the forward strand.
TGACCCGGCTTGTTGTTCGCGCCCTCTTCAAACCCGCGGGCTTCCAGATCGGCGGCGTGGTCCTTGATCATCGCCATGCTCCCGCACAGCATCACGCGGTCCTCGTCGGGAACGAAGTGCTTCGGGCCCTTGGACTGCGCGAACAGGCGGCCATCGTCGATCAGGGTCTGGATGCGGCCGGTGGTGTGGAAATCCTCGCGCGTGACGGTCGGCACGTAGATCATCCGCGCGCGGTCTTCATCCTCGAGCAGCGGGTCGCCTTCGAGCTTCGATTCCAGCAGTTCGCGATAGGCCAGCTCGGCGACGTTGCGCACCGAGTGGACAACGATCACTTCCTCGAACATCCCGTAAACCTCGGGATCGCGCACGAGGCTCATGAAGGGCGCCAGGCCGGTGCCGGTCGAAAGCATGAACAATCGCTTGCCCGGCAGCAGCGCGTCGGTGACGAGGGTGCCGGTCGGCTTCTTGCCGAGGTAGATCGGATCGCCGACCTGGATGTGCTGAAGCCGCGAGGTCAACGGGCCGTCCTGCACCTTGATCGACAGGAACTCCAATTCCTCGGCGTAGGACGGCGAGGCGACCGAATAGGCGCGGAGCAGCGGCTTGCCGTTGTCGCCCGGAAGCCCGATCATCACGAACTCGCCCGAACGGAAGCGGAAGCTCGCGGGGCGCGTCATCTTCAGGCTGAACAGTCCGTCACACCAGTGGTGGACATCGGTGATCGTCTCAATGCTGAGCGCCGCGCTTTCGGTGAACTGGTCGCGGTCGATGATGGGCTGGTTCAAAACGGGCCTCGGAATACTGGATCAGCGCCGCGCGGACGCACGGCAGGAATGGAGGCGCAAATGGACGATAGGCGCGCCCCCTTCAAGACAGTTTCGTGATAGGGCCTGAAAGCGGGCCTTCAATTGCGCCAAATCAACCCAGCGTTCAATTCCATCCGGCGCGGTCGAAGATCTTGACCGCGTCGGCCTGCCCCTTGCCGATGGTGGCGACGCTCAGCGTATCGGCCTTGAATGTCCCAAGCTGTTCAACCGCCGAATTGGCCTTCAGCCCGATGGCAGCGGGATATTCGTTGTTGCCATCGGCAAAGTAACGCTGGGCGCTTTCCGAGGTGAGGTATTCGAGGAACTTCACCGCGTTCTCGCGGTTCGGCGAGGTCTTCACCAGGCCAGCGCCGCTGACATTGACATGCGTGCCGGTGCCTGACTGATCGGGGAAGATCACGCCGACCTTGTCGAACATCGCCTTTTCCTTGGCCTCCCCTCCGGCATAGCGGGCGAGGTAGTAGGTGTTCACCAGCGAGATGCGGCACTGCCCGGCAGCCACCGCCTCGATCATCGCGGTGTCATTGCCTTGCGGGGCCTGCTTGAAGTTGGCGACCACGCCCCTCGCCCACTTTTCCGCCTCCCCTGCCCCCTTATGGGCGATGATGCTCGACAGCAGCGAGATGTTGTAGATGTTCGAGGAAGACCGCATGCAGATCTGGCCCTTGAACTTCGGATCGGCCAGATCGGCGTAATTGGCGAGACCTTCGGGCGCGCCCTTGGCCTTGTCGTAGATGATGATCCGCGCGCGGGTCGACAGGCCGAACCACAGGCCTTCAGGGTGGCGCAGGTTGGCGGGGAGCCGCTCGGCAAGCACCTGCGAACCAACCGGAGCGAGAATTCCCGCTTCCTCGGCACGCCAAAGTCGGCCCGCATCAACCGTGATGAGCAGATCGGCGGGGCTGAATTCGCCTTCGGACTGGATACGCTCGATCAGGGCATCGGCATCGGCTTCGATGCGGTTGACCTTGATCCCGGTCTGCTTGGTGAAGTCATCGTACAAAGCCAGATCGGTATCATAGTGACGCGAGGAGTAGATGTTGACCTCGCCGGTGATCGGTGCGGCGCCTTCCTGCGCCTCCTCAGCACATCCGGGCAGCACGGCAAGGCCGGCAAGAGCAAGAGCGGTCAACGCAGATTTCGTCATGGAGAGGAACCTTCGATTACAAGTTGCGAATGACTTGCAGTATTATTACGGGAAGTGCAAGACCTAACTCTGCTGCGCGCCATGCACAAAGGCGCGCACGCTTCCGGGGTCGGGCAGCACGCCGTAGGTGCGTGCCGGATCGACCGGGAGCGCGGTTTCGACGGTAATCGCCGCGCCGTCCGATGATTCAAGCAGGACGCGGTTGCACGGGCCGAGCGGATGCACATCGCGAACCCGGCATCCGCGCGGATCGGCCACCGGCACCAGCCTGTCGGCCTGCACCAGCAGATCGAGAACGCCTGCTTCGCGGCATTCGCCGGAAAGGCTCTCCAGCGGCCACAGGCCGAAGGGGGTGTCCAACCCCTTATCCACCCGCGTCCCGGCAATCACCTGCGCGCCGCTGAAGATCGCACCGACCGCCGCTGTGGCGGGGGCGTCGTGGAGTTCCTCCGGCGTGCCGAACTGGACGATGCGCCCATCCTCCATCACCGCGATCCTGTCGGCAATATCGAGCGCCTCGGCCGGGTCATGCGTCACCAGCACCACGGTTGCCCCGGCCTCGCGCAGCAGGATGCGGCAATCGCGGCGGAGTTTGCGGCGCAGCACGATGTCGACGCTGGCAAAGGGTTCATCCATCAACAGCACCCGCGGGCCCGGCGCCATCGCCCGGGCCAGCGCGGCACGCTGCTGCTGGCCACCCGAAAGCTCATGCGGATAGCGCCTGTCCATGCCCGCAAGACCGACCCTCGCCAGCCACGCATCCGCCTCACCGCGCTGCGACTTGGGCATCCCGAAGGCGACATTGGCGGCCAGCGTCATGTGCGGGAACAGCGCGCCGTCCTGAAACACCAGCCCCACCGGGCGCGCCTCGGGCGGTGGATTGTCTCTGGCATCGGCCAGCACCGCGCCGTCGAGCACAATCGCGCCCTGCTGCACCCTGAGCAGACCGGCAGCAAGGCCGAGCAGTGTTGACTTACCGCAACCCGACGCGCCAAGCAGACAGGTGATCTCCCCAGCCGGGGCGGTGAAGGAAATGTCCTCCAGCGCCCGAACTGCACCGTAAGCATGGGCAATATGACGAAATTCGAGGCTCAATGGCGCTGTCCGCAGGATTACCGGTGAGCCGCCTTAGGCAAATTGCCCGCTCCGGCGCAAGCGGCGCTTCGCGCACAGCGGGCGGCGGCGGGCGCTGGACGCTGGGTGCGCTAGCGATTGCCGCGCTCGCCGGATTGCCGATCGGCGCGATTGTTTGGGCAGCACTTGCAGGGGGCGAGACAGACGAAGCAAGCGGGACGCTCGGTGATCTCGCCGCGACGGTGCTGCCGACCTATATCGCCAACACCGCGCTGCTGATGCTGCTGGCAGGCGGCATTGCAGCTATCATCGGGACGGGCTGTGCCTGGCTGATCGCCGCAACCCGCTTTCCGGGGCAACGCCTGCTCGGCTGGGCGCTGGTGCTGCCGCTGGCGCTTCCGGCCTACCTTGCCGCCTATATCTATGCCGATATGCTGGACTATGCCGGGCCGGTGCAGAGCGCCCTGCGCAGCCTGACCGGCTGGGGCGCCGAGGATTACATCTTTCCCGACATCCGCTCGCTGGGCGGCGGTGCCTTCGTGCTGGGCTTCGTGCTCTACCCTTACGTCTACCTGCTCGCGCGCACCGCCTTTGCCACCCAGAGCCTGACCCAGTTCCGCGCCGCGCGCAGCCTGGGCGCGCCGCCCGCCCGCGCGTTCCGGCAGGTGGCTCTGCCTGCCGCCCGCCCTGCCATAGCAGGCGGCCTCGCATTGGTATTGATGGAGGTGCTCGCCGATTTCGGCGTGGCTGAATATTTCGCCATTCCCACCTTTTCGACCGGCATCTTCAGAAGCTGGCTGGCGATGGGGGACAAGGCTGCGGCGCTGAAGCTGGCAGCAGTAATGCTGGTCTTCGTCATCCTGCTGGTCGCATGGGAAGCGCAGTCGCGGCGTGGACGCAGCGATAGTCGCGATGGCCTTGCCGCCCGCCCGACGGACGAACCGCTGGTCGGGCTCTCGCCGCTCGGCAAGGTGCTGGCCTTTGCCGCCTGCGCGCTGCCGGTGCTGCTCGGCTTCGTGCTGCCGGCGGGCTACCTGGTGAGCCTTGCCCTGAGCGAGACCGCGCAGAACGCTGCGGGAGAGATTGGCACCTACCTCAAGGGCAGCCTGTGGCTGGGGCTGGCGACGGCGCTGCTGTGCCTGATCGCGGCACTGCTGCTCGCCTTCGCCCGCGCCCGATCACCATCGCGCGCGGCGGCAGGAGCGATCCGGTTGGCAACCCTCGGTTACGCCCTGCCCGGCGCGCTGCTGGCGGTGGGACTGCTCGCACCGCTCGGTGCCTTCGACCAGAGCCTGACCCGCTTTGCCCGCGACAGCCTCGGCTGGACTGGCGGGCTGCTGCTGACAGGGACGAGCGCGATCCTTGTCTATGCCCTGTCGGTGCGGTTCCTGACGGTGGCCTATAACTCGGTGAGCGGTGGGCTGGCACGTATCCCTCCCAGCCTCGATGCTGCGGCCAGGAGCCTCGGCGCGGGGCCATCGCAGGTGCTGGCGCGGATCTATGCCCCGTTGCTTGCACCAAGCCTTGCGGGTGCAGCGGCGCTGGTGTTCATCGACACCCTGCGCGAACTGCCCGCAACGCTGATCCTGCGGCCCTTCAACCTCGAAACCCTCGCCACCCGCACCTATCGCCTCGCGAGTGACGAACGGCTGGTGGAGGCGGCGATCCCCGCGCTGATCCTGCTCGCAGCAGGGCTGCTGCCGGTGCTGGTGCTGAACCGGCTGGGGAAGCGTTAGCGCACGCCTCATCCATTCGTGTCGAGCGAAGTCGAGACACCGCTCACTGGCCTCTCGACTTCGCTCGAGGCGAACGGGCATGGACAAAACTGTAAGGCCAGCCTGTCACCGCACTTGTCCAAACCGGCTGAAGGGTTCACAAGACAGGTTACATGGCACGATTTCCCTTCTCAGCAATCGTCGGTCAGGACGAGATGAAACAGGCGCTGCTGATTGCCGCCGTCGACCCCAGCATTGGCGGGGTGATGGTGTTCGGCGATCGCGGCACGGGCAAATCCACCGCCGCGCGCGCGCTCGCCAGCCTGCTGCCGCCGATCATGGCAGCGGACGGCTGTCCCTATGGCTGCTCGAAGGAGGATCAGGCCCGCTACCCCGACGTGTGCGGCACGGGCAAGATGGTCAAGCGCGCCGTCCCCTTCATCGACATGCCCCTGGGCGCGACCGAAGATCGGGTGATCGGCAGCCTCGATCTCGAACGCGCTCTGAGGTCGGGCGAGAAAGCATTCGAACCGGGGCTGCTCGCCAAGGCGCACCGCGGGTTCCTTTACATCGACGAGATCAACCTGCTCGAAGATCACCTCGTCGATCTGCTGCTCGACGTGGCAGCCTCGGGCGAGAATGTGGTCGAGCGTGAAGGCCTGTCAGTCCGCCACCCGGCCAAGTTCGTGCTGATCGGTTCGGGCAACCCCGAAGAAGGCGAATTGCGCCCGCAGCTGCTCGACCGCTTTGGCCTGTCGGTGGAAGTGCGCACGCCCAAGGATATCGAAACCCGCATCAGCATCATGAAGCTCGTCGCCGCAAACGAGGCTGATCCGGAAGGCTTTGCCGCGCGCTGGGCGGGAGAGGACGAGGCGATCCTCAAGCGTGTCGCCAAGGGCAAGGCGCGTTTGCCCAAGCTTGTCCCCGGTGAGGACGTGCTGCGCGATGCCGCCAACCTGTGCCTTGCGGTGGGCGCGGACGGCCTGCGCGGCGAACTCACCCTGATGCGCGCCGCCCGCGCGCTGGCTGCGCTGCAGGGGGCCAAGGCTGTCACCCGCAAGCACCTGATTGCCATCGCGCCTTCCGCTCTGCGGCACCGGCTGCGGCGCGATGTGCTGGACGAGACCGGCTCCACCACGCGCATCACGCGGGCGATTGCCGAGCTGTTCGGATGACTTCGCCACACGCCGCGTCGGCCGATCCGCTCGACGATGCGGTGCTGGCGGCGCGGCTGTTCGTCCTCGCGCCGAACGTCTTCAGGGGCATGACCTTGCGCGGTTCCAGCCCGGCGCGCGAGGCCTTGGTGGCGGCGCTGAGCGATGCCCTCCTCCTGCGCCGCCTGCCGGGCCACGTCGATGATGAACGCCTGCTGGGCGGGATCGATCTGGCCGCCAGCCTGTCCGCCGGAAAGCCGATCCGCCAGACCGGGCTGATCGAGGAAGCGCGCGGCGGCGCGCTGATTGCGGGCATGGCGGAAAGGCTGGACGGCAGCATTGCCGGGCGGCTGGCGCAAGCGCTCGACGACCCATCGCATGGGGGCGAGACCGCGCTGGTGCTGCTCGATGATGCGAGCGACCCCGATGAAGCACCCCCTGTCAGCCTGACCGAGCGGCTTGCCTTCACCTGTGACCTGTCCGCCTCGCGCCGCTGGCAGGGTGTGGAACTGGCTCCGGCTGCCGGGACGCTGGCCGAAGTCGCGCCGCTGGATGAGGCCGCCCTGCGGGCGCTGGCGGCAACGGCCGAGGTGCTGGGGGTGGATTCCCTGCGGGCGCTGATCTTCGCGGGCGAGGCTGCGCGGGGCCTTGCCGCGCTGGAGGGGCGCACAACCGTCAGTGAGGGCGATCTGGCGGGCGCTGTCCGCCTCGCCCTCGCCCCCCGCGCCACGCGCCTGCCGCCGCAGGAAGCACAGGAACCGCCCCCGCCCGAGGAACCCGACCAGCCGCCACCCGACGGGCAGAACGACAATTCCGAGGATTCCGACCGCCAGCAGCAGGAGCCCGATCTGTCCGAGGTTCTGGTCGAAGCAGCCAAAGCCTCGATCCCGGCAGGCCTGCTGGAACAGCTCACCCAAGGCAAAGCGCCGCGCCGCTCCTCCTCCAGCGGCACCGGTCAGAAACGCAAGGCGGCGACGCGCGGCAAGCCATTGGGCGCGCGCCCGGGAATGCCGCGCGGCGGGGCAAAACTGGCGCTGATCGACAGCTTGCGCGCTGCCGTGCCGTGGCAGGCCGTGCGCCGAAAGGAACAGGGCGCCGACGCCGCATCTGCGATCATCATGCGCAAGGAAGACCTGCGCATCCGCCGCTTCGAGGAACGCGCCGCGCGGGTGACGATTTTCGCGGTCGATGCCAGCGGATCGGCGGCGGCAGCGCGGCTGGCCGAGGCCAAGGGCGCGGTCGAACTGATGCTGGCGCAGGCCTATGTCACCCGCTCCGAGGTCGCGCTGGTCGCCTTCCGGGGGACAAGCGCGGAACTGATCCTGCCCCCCACCCGCAGCCTTACCCGCGCCCGACGCATGCTGGCCGAATTGCCGGGCGGCGGCGGCACCCCGCTGGCAATGGGGCTGAACGTCGCCCGTGAAGTGGCCGAGGCGGTGATTGCGCGCGGACGCAGCGCGGCGCTGGTGATCCTCACCGATGGCAGAGCCAATATCGCTGCCGATGGCTCCCCCGGCCGCGCACAGGCCAAGGACGATGCCGAGGCCGCCGCCAAGGCGATCTGCGCGCGCGGGATTGATGCACTGGTGGTCGATATCTCCGCCCGTCCCGGCCCCGAAGGCGCGGCGCTGGCGCAGGCGCTGGGGGGGCGCTTCCTCGCCCTGCCGCGGGCCGATGCGCGGATGCTGCAAGCCGCGATCAACGCCGTGCAACCGATCGGCAAGGCGGCGTGAGCACGCTCGACTGGCACCGCGAAGGCCTGATCTGGCCCCACCGCGAGGCGAGCGCGTTCGTGCAGGTAGGCAACAGGCGCTGGCATGTGCAGACGATGGGTTCCGGCCCGCCGCTGCTGCTGCTCCACGGCACCGGTGCCTCGGTCCATTCATGGCGCGGCCTGATGCCGCTGCTGGCACAGACCCACACTGTGATCGCCCCGGATCTCCCTCGCCACGCCTTCACCACCGGTCATGATGCCTACGCCATGAGCCTGCCCGCGATGGCGCAGGAGATTGCACGGCTGCTCGACGCGCTTGAGGCCAGGCCCGCCGCGATCATCGGCCATTCGGCAGGCGCGGCGATTGCGCTGCAACTGGCGCTTGACCATGCCTACCAAGGCCCAATCATCGGCCTTAACGCGGCGCTGCGGCCCTTCCCCGGCGCGCTGGCGCAGATCTTCCCCGCGCTCGCCAAGACGCTGTTCGTCAATCCGCTGGTGCCGCGCATCTTCACCGGCAGCATCGACCTTGTCGGCGGGGCGGAGCGGTTCCTGTGGCGCTCCACCCATTCGCGCATCGATGCGGCGGGGCTGGCCTGTTACCGCACCTTGCTCAAGCATCCCGGCCATGCCGGCGGGGCGCTGGCAATGATGGCGAACTGGGATCTGCCCACTCTGCGCACGCGCATGGGGGAGGCCCGCAACCCCGTGCTGCTGATCCACGGCACCCATGATCCCGCTATCCCGCCCGACTGGGCGCGCGATGCGCAAAGCTGGCTTCCCGATGCGCGGCTGGAACTTCTCCCCGGGCTCGGCCATTTGGCCCATGAGGAAGCCCCTGAGGCTGTGCAGGCGCAGATCGCCGCCTTCCTCGCTCAGGCAGGTTAGGAGAGGCAGCAGATGCACAGCGGCAATTACGGCTGGATCGAGATCGTGCTGTTTTACGGCATCGCGATCGGCTTTGGCGCGTGGCAGTTCTGGAAGATGGACCGGATGCTGAAAAAGACCCGTGCGGAAAAGGCAGCCAAGGAGGCGGCCGAACGCGAGGGCGATGGTGAGGCTTCGGCGGAGTAAGGCGGACGCCGCAAGGCTGTCACACCGCAAGCAAGGGAACTGTCATCAGCACAATGTCCGCTCGCGCGCGATCATCGCGGCATGGGTGCGGTTGCGCGCGCCGAGCTTGCGGCAGATCAGCTTGACGTGGAGCTTGATCGTCGGCTCGCGCAGGTCGAGGTCGCGGGCGATTTCCTTGTTTGCCTGTCCTGCGCACAGCCCGGCCAGCACCTGCCGCTCACGCGGCGAAAGGCCGCCGGTTTCGGGCGGCTTTTCCTGTGAGGGGCGGTGGAGATCAATCGGCATATAGGTCTCGCCCGCCGCCATGAAGCGGATCGCATTGACCAGCGACCGGGCAGGCAGGGTCTTGGGGAGATATCCCGCCGCGCCCACAGCAATTACCTTGTCCGCCACGCCCGCCGGACTCAGGCCCGACATCAGCGCGACACGCTGACCCTTGCCCGCCACAATCGCCTGCTCCAGCCCGCGATAGCCGTCCATCCCCGGCATCCCGTAATCGAGCACCACCAGATCGAAAGGCGCGCCTTCGGCATTGGCGGCGTCAATCGCCTGCAAGGCTTCGGGCAGATTGGCGACGGTATCGACCGTGAATTGCCCTGCTGCTTCGAGGTAGGAACGCAGGACATCGCGCAGCAATTCATGGTCGTCGGCAATTAGGATACGCATTGATTGGTCCTTTCACGCGCCGCCAGCAGCGCAGCGCCTGCGGCGGCGGCGAGCTGGGCGGTGCTGGCGGGCTTGCCGAGCACGGCGTCGAACAGGCCGACCTGTTTCTGGTGCAGCTTGTGGATGCGCGGCAGGGCGGTCAGTAGCAGGATCGGCAGATCGGGCCTGAACCGACGCACCGCGCGGGCGAGCTCGGCACCGTTCATGCCGGGCATGTCGTAATCGGTGATGACCAGATCCCACGCCCCGGGATCATCCTTGATCGCGGTGACCGCGTCACGGACATCGAGGCACGGGCCGACCTCGGCGCCCGCATCTTCCAGCATGGCGACCAGCGTATCGACCACCGCCGGGCTGTCATCGACCACCAGCACGGTCTTGCCCGCGAGCCCTGCCACCTCGAGATCACGGTCAGGCTGGCTTCCGTCGGCATCGCCGGTCTGAGGCTGGAGCGGCCAGTAGAGTTCGAAGATCGTGCCCGCACCGGGCCAGCTCTCGATCGCGAGCGCGCCGCCATTGCTGGCGATGATCCCGGCCACGACGGCAAGGCCAAGACCGGTTCCCGCTTCGCCCTTGCGGGTGAAGAAGGGCTCGAAAATCTGGCTCACCTCCTCCGGGTTGATTCCGCATCCGGTGTCGCTCACCCGGATCATGACGGCCGGCCCCGTGGGCAGACAGCCGATCGCCAGCCTGCCGGGGGGCGGTTCGAGCGGGCCGGTCTTGACCTCCAGCTTGATCCACCCGGTCTCCCCCAGCCGCAGCGAATCGCGCGCGTTCAGGACCAGATTGAGCAGCACCTGATTGAGCTCAGTCTCGTCGGTCAGCAGCATGATCGGGGCCGAGGGCATCGCCAGTTCGATCCGGTGGAGCGGATCAGTGAGGCTGGGCTCGACCAGATCGCGAACATTGCGCAGCATCCCGCGCAGATCGACCAGCTTGGGGTGCGGAACCCGGCGGCCGAGTGTCAGCAATTTCTCCACCAGCCGCGCCGCGGTGGTCGTCGCTGTCTGGATGCGCAGCGCGTGGTGCCGCACACGGTCGTCCTCGATATGCCGCAGCAGCTCTGCCGTGCCGGATATGGCAGCGATCAGATTGTTGAAATCATGCGCGATACCGCTCGCCAGCTGGCCCACGACCTCCTGCCGCTGGGCCAGCATCAGCTGGTCGCGCAGCCGCGCCTTTTCCCGTTCCATCCCGCGCCGGTCGCCGACATCGCGGGTAACGCAGACGATCCCGCCATCAGGCGCCAGCGACAGGGCGATTTCCTGTTCGAGCGGAGAGCCATCGGCCTTCAGGCCATTTGTCTCGCCACGCCACTGGCCTGCGGCGAACAGTTCCGGCATGGCCTCGTCATTGATGCGGCGTGCTTCATCAGGGCCGTAGAGCACGCTCCAAGCCTGCCCCATCAGCGCGGCGGCATTGGGATAGCCGAACATGGCCGCGTGGGCGTGGTTCATGAAGATGAAGCGGCCCTCGGCATCGGTCAGGGCGATGCCATCGTCCGAAGCTTCGATGGCGGCGACCTGCCGGGCGAGCCGCGCTTCGGTGGCGACCCGCTCGGCCTCAGACTGCTTGCGGGCGCTGATGTCGCGGATGATCGCGGCAAACCCGTCCGGCGTGCCGCCGGTGGCGCTGCCATCCTCGGACCACATCGCCAACGAGAGCTCGATGGGAAACTCACGCCCGTCCTTGGCCAATGCAGGCACCTCGACCGTCTGTCCGACCAGCTTCGACGGCCCTTTGGCGCGCAGGCGGGCAACTCCGGCATGGTGGCCCTGGCGGTGAACCGGCGGGATGATGAGATCGAGGCTTTGCCCAAGTGCCTCGGCAGCGCTCCAGCCGAACATCGCCTCGGCAGCGCGGTTCCAAAGGATAATGCGGCTGTGCGAATCAGCGCAGACGAAGGCATCGGTGGTGGTCTGAGCAATAAGGTGTGCGATGCGCCGTTCCTGACGCGCTTGTCGCCCTTCAAGCAACGCCACCACCTGCCGCGCCATCAGCTGCAGCACCTCTGCCTCGTGCGCGGTGAAGGCGGCGCGGGGGGCAGGGTCGATCACGCATAACGTCCCGATCCGGTGCCCGCTCGCCAGCACCAGCGGCGCGCCTGCGTAGAAACGGATGTGCGGATCGTCAGTCACCAGCGGGTTTCCCGCAAAGCGTGTATCGGCGGTGGCATCGGGTACCACCATCACCCCGTCCTGATGGATCGTGTGCCCGCAAAACGAAATGCTGCGGCAGGTCTCGCGCGCAGCGAGGCCGTGACGTGCCTTGAACCACTGGCGGTCGGCATCGACCAGGCTGACCAGCGCAGTTGCAGTGCCGAACCGATCGGCGGCCAACCGCGCGATCACGTCAAGCTCGTCCTCGCTCGGTGTGTCGAGAACTGTGAGGCGATGCAGCGCGGCGAGCCGTTCGGGCTCGTCAGCGGGGATCGGGGGAGGGGTGAAGGCAGGCTCAGGCATGGCGGTGTCGGTCCGGTCGGAATGCTGCGTCAAACAGGAGTCCTGCGTGGGTCACGCGCACCTCGCGCGCAACCTGACCATACGGGCAGAATCCTTATCCTTTCGTATAGGTGGCCCCCTCCCACGGTAGCGCCACCTATCCCGCCGGAGGTCGGCCTTAACCCTTCCGCGCCGCGCAATATCCTGTCGCTACCGAGACAGAATCGACCCGGTCCGCCACATGGGGTTCAGCCACGGCAACACCGCCGCTGGACACAACCCATGACCACAAAGGACCAATGAAATGAACAAGATGTTTGCAATCGCCGCCGCTTTCGCGTCGCTCGCCGCGGCCACTTCGGCCCAGGCCCAGTCGGCTGATGCCGGCGCTGGCGCGAAGATCATCGCGCCGCTGGAAATCAGCAACGTAACCGATCTCTACTTCGGCACGATCGCTCCCTCGACCACGGTTGCCGACACTGTCACCGTGCTGGCCGACGGCAGCCGCAAGTGCGGCCCGGCGCTGACCTGCCTCACCGCCGACCACACCGCTGCCGCCTTCGCGGTGACGGGTGAAGCCGACGCCTTCTACACCATCGCGCTCCCCCGCGAGATCAAGATCGTCAACGAAAAGGGCACCGAAATGCGCGTTGCCGACTTCAACGGCTCGAAGGCTGGCGGTCAGCTCCTGAGCGGCGAAGACAGCTTCACCGTTGGCGGCACGCTGGATGTCGGCGTCCGTCAGGAAGCGGGCAAGTACACCGGTAGCTTCACCGTCGCGGTGGAATACCAGTAAGCCCTCCGTGGCAGGGGGAGAAGGGAGCCGCGCATTCCCCCGCGCGGCTCCCCGATCCCCTGGCCACTCTCTTCATCTTCCCCCAAGACCACTCCCTGCCCACGTAAGGTCTTCCCATCATGCACCGTTTCTCTCTCGCCGCCGCGCTGCTCGCGGCGCTTGCCACCCCTGTGCCTGCCGCCGCTGAACTGCTGGTCGCCCCCACCCGCGTGGTGCTGACCCCGGACGCGCGCAGCACTGAACTCGTGCTCGTCAACAAGGGCACCGAGACCGCTGCTTTCCGCATCAACATCGAAAACCGGCGCATGAACGAAAACGGCAGTCTCGATGACGCACCGACGCCCCAGGCGGGCGAGCTCTTTGCCGATGACAAGCTGCGCTATTCCCCACGCCAGCTGGTGCTGGAACCGGGCGCGCGCCAGGTGGTGCGGATCCTGGCCAGCGCGCCGCCTGATCTTGCACCGGGCGAATATCGTTCACACCTGCGGCTGATGTCCGCGCCGGTCAGCGCCGGGGCCTCGACCCTCGGGGGCGAGCCGGCGGGTGACAACAGCCTGTCGATCGAACTCGTTGCGATCCGTTCGCTCACCATCCCGGTGATCCTGCGCGTCGGTACGCTTGAGGCCAGCGTCACCATGGACAGCGCCGCCATGGCCGAGGACGCCCCCAGCCAGCTGGTGGTGCGCCTGACCCGTTCCGGCACGCGTTCGACCTATGGCGATGTCAGCTTCACCCCCGAAGGCGCCAAGGCCCCGTTGTGGGTAGTGCGCGGCGTCGCGATCTATACCCCCAACACCACCCGCGACGTGGTGATCCCGCTCCCGCCTGAAGTGCGCGCGCAGCTGGCGGGCAAGCGGGTACGGATCGACTACACATCAACCGATGCCGCCGATCCGGCGAACGCGGGCAAGCTGCTCGCCAGCCTCACCGCAGCGCTCTGATCCCATGACCCGGCCCGGTAACCACCCATGTCCCGCCGCCCCATCAGGCCACTGCGCTGGCTGTCCGCGCTGCTGTGTGCAGCCGGTCTGGTGGGAGCCGTCGCTGCCCCACTTCGGGCGCAGGATACCGACGCCGACGGGGGCCTGTTCGACCGGCTGTTCGGCACCGACCCCGCTGCGGAGCGGGCCGGTCAGGCCGCTGACGGGCTCGCCCTTCCGGCCCTTTTCGCCGACGGCAGGCTGATCGCCGACACCATCCCGCTCCACGATCTCGGCGCGGCGGGCGGGGCCTGCGTGGCGATTATGCCCCTGCTCGAAGCGCTGGAACTGGCCCACGCAGCCACGCCCGAAGGGCTGAACCTCACGCTGCCTGAACCGCGTCGCACCGTTGCCATCCCCGCCGCCCTGCTGCTGCCGAGCCCCTCGGGCGAGTGCCTGCCGCTTGCCGATGTGCCGGGTGTCCTTCCCATTAGCCTCACGCATGACCGAGTGAGCCAGCGCCTTGTCCTCACCCCGCGCGCCGCGCTTCCCGTGCTGATGCGTCTTGCGCGGGAAGAACGCCAGGCGCGGCTGCGGCCCGAGACGGCGCGACCCGCCTACGCCCTGCTCGCCCGCCCGAACCGGATCGCCGAACTGTGGAGCGCCGATCTGGGCGCTGGGATAGCCGTGGGGCCGCAGGGGCGTCAGCTCTCGGCCAATCTGCTGGCGAGCGGCGGGCTGCTGGGCATGGCCGGGCGGATCGGCGTCGGGCTGACAGCGGAAGGGCGTATCACCCCCGGCTTCGCCCTGTCTGATGCGCGCAACACGCCCGATCTGCTGGGGCCGCTGGCCGCCCGCAGCCTCGCGCTGGGCGATATTGCCGCGCCCGCACAACCGCTGATTGCCGATGCCCTGTCGGGGCGCGGGTTGATCGTGTCTTCGCGTGCGCCCTGGCGGGCCGATCTGATCGATACCATCACCCTCTCCGGCCCGCTTCCGCAAGGCTGGGAGGCCGAGCTATGGCATGAGGAACGCCTCGTCGCCGTCACCCGCGAGACCGATGCGGCGGGTCACTGGCAATTCGGAAACATCCCGGTGCGGATTGGCGCAAACCGCTGGATGGTGCGGCTCTACGGCCCCAATGGCGAAACCGAGGAACAAGTCTTCACCCGCCTCGTCGGCACCGAAATGAACGCCGAGAACGAGGTCGGCTACAGCTTCGGCATCGTCGACGGCGGGCGCCCGCTGATCGGCACCACGCTGGCGGGCGCTCCGGCAGGGCCTGCCGCCTTCGCCAGCATCGACTGGGGCATGACAAACGACGTCACTGTGCGGCTCGATCTGAGAGCAGAACGCCAAGGACAGCCTGCACTGGCGCTGGGATTTAACGGTGCGCTTGGCGAGGGGCTGTGGGCGCTGACCGGGGCGCGCGACCGCAAAGGTGGCTATGGCGGGATGCTGCGACTGGCGCGGCGGATCGGGGCGCAGGACGTGACGTTCGACCTCGCGCGGCATGGCCGCGATGCCGGCCCCGGCCTCCCCCCGCCGGTGCGCGAATTTGCCAGCGTGATGGCGGTCGCCGGACAAGGGCGCATCGGTCTCGGACGCCTCAGCCTACCCTGGCAGGCGCGCTTCCAGACCGGCGAGCGGCGCAGCGGCGGCAGCCGTGAAGTGGCCGCCGCGCGGCTGGTGCTGCCGATGGCGGACTGGCAGGCGAACCTCGCACTCGGCGGCGTGCGGGAGGGCAGCACGCCCTGGCTCGGCACGGCGGCGCTGGGTGTCACCGCCCGCCACGGTGACTGGCGGCTGCGCAGCGCCGTCAACGCCTCTGACCGTCAAGGCTGGCGGATCGACGGCGCCAGCATCAGTGCGGCGCGGCGGCTGGGCCGGGGCGGCAATGTCGCGCTCGATCTCGACTGGCAGGCCGACACTGGCAAGCTCGGCGGCGGGGTGATCTTCGCGCATCAGCTCGGCCCGCTTGGGATCAGCGCTTCGGCCGGGCGCGAGGGCGAAGGCTGGCGGGCGGGGATCGGCCTCACGATCGGGCTTTTTCGCGGCCCCGAACGCTGGCGCACCGCGCCCGCCGGGATTGCCCGTTCCGGCGCGGTGCTGGCCGAGATGTTCGTCGACGAGGACGGCGACGGCGTCCGCGGCTCGGACGAAGTCGGGGTCGAAGGCGGGCGCTTCATCGTTGGCGCAGCGCTGCGGCGCGAGGCGACCGATGCGCAGGGCCGGGTGCTGATCGGCGGGATCGCACCGGGGCCGGATGTCGATATCGAGACCCAGATGTCCTCGCTCACCGACTTCACCCTGCGCCCCGCCCATGCGGGCGACCGCCTTGCCCTGCGACCGGGCGAGATTCGTCACCTGCCCATCGCCCTGCGCCCCACCGGCAGTATCGAGGTGCAGGTTCTGCTCGCAGCCGGTGACAGGCTGACCCCTCGCTCGGGCGTCCCGGTGATCCTGCGCGATGCTCAGGGCCAAGAGGTCGCCCGGGCGATCACCGATTTTGACGGCTTCGTCCTGTTCGATGGGCTTGCCTTCGGGTCGTGGCAGGCCGAAGCGGCTGGCCAGCACACGTCGAGGCTCATCCTGTCCCGTGACAGGCCTGATGACGCGGTGCGCCTGCTGTTGCCGCCAGCGTGAAGCATGATCGTCGCCACAATGCATCTCCTGCCCCCTGAAATGCTGGTCAAGGGGCGGACTGGCTCTGCCAGGGGCCAGCAACGGGCGCCTTTATGCCTTGCGGCGCGGCATCCGGTAGGGGAGCATGAACTGCACGAGCCGCGACGAAAAGCGCCGCATGTCGAGGCTTTCCTGCACCGCCACCACGTCCTCGCCCATGAAGCGCGAGGCGAGTTCACTGCGAGCGTAGAACGGCGTGTCCTCCCACGTCCGGCGCACTTCGGCGACGCCGATGTCGGAACGGGTGCGGCGGGTGATGCCCCACTTGCTGTCGGGAAGCGCGGCAATCGGAGGCAGATCGACCGGCTCCGGCACGCCATGTGCATCAAATCGCAGGGCGCTGGCGAACAGCGAACCATCGCCGCGCTCGCCTTCATAGCATACCAGCGCGCCTTCCTTCAGGTGCGCGCGCGACCAGTGCCAGGTGTTGAAGCCCGTCTCCAGCGGCTCGGCCCCGCGGTTGTGATCGAGATAGGCCTTGCCGCTCCACGACAGGCCGGGGGACTGCATCTCCACCTCGATCCGCGCGCGCGGAGCAAGACAATGCCAGATGTGGCGTTCCTGCGGATCGAGCGCGAAGGCGGCGCGGTTGAGCACTTCGGGGATCACCCGCACCCGCCCGCGCACCGGGCGCTGCCAGGGGACGAACAGGCGCGTGTCGCCTTCATGGATGTCGATGGTGAGCGCCCCGCCCTCCCAGCGCACGCTGCTTGGCCCGATCACGAGATTGCTGGCATCGCGATCCAGCGCGCTGCGGCCCCGCTCGGTCATCGTCCAGCGCGCCTGCGGGCCGTAAAGCGCGACATTGAGCGCCACGTGATCGAGCGGATCGCTCCGCCCAGACCGCTTGTAATAGGGCGAGAACACGCTCCCGAGGAACGCGATGATCGTCAGCCCGTGCTGCCCGTCGTCGCTGATGGCATCGACATACCACCAGGAATAGCCGCCGGGCGGGATGTCTTCATCGAAACGAGGTCCTTCGCGATCACCCGCGCTGCCAGCTGCCCGGACAAGGCTGCCATCGGGACGCCTGCCGCCGGATGGGTCGCCCCGCCCGTGCAATAGAGACCGGGCAGACGGGTTTTCGGCCCCTGCCGCTGGAAGGAGGCCGCCCAACCGTGCGACGCTCTGCCATAAAGGGCGCCGCCCGTGGCCGGGAACAGGCCTTCCCAATCCTCGGGCGTCATGAGCTGGTGCGGCAGTGGCTCCTCCAGTTGCAGGCCGCAGCGTTTCAGCGTTGCCATCATGGCCCGTGTGCATCGCTCTCTCTCCTCGGGTGTATAGTGGTGAACGTCTCCATGAGCGGGGGCGTTGACGATGATCTGGATGCGTTCGCGCCCCGCCGGTGGGGGCGCATGCTCGCCCGCGCCGCGATCAATGGCGCAGACATAGACGGTCGGCTCGGACGGGGTGTTCCCGGCGCCGATCTCGCGGAATTCCTTAGGGTAATCGCGCGAGAAGAAGACGTTGTGGTGGGTAAGATCAAAGCCCTTGGTCTCGGCATGGGCATACCACACCAGCGCCGATAGCGAGCGTTTGCGCACCGGAATGGCAGGCACAGCGCGGGTAGCTGCCGCCCCGAAACGACCAGTGGCAAGCGCGCCGGGATCGCCATTGCAGATCACGACATCGGCCGGGATCACCTCTCCGCTGGCAAGCCGCACGCCGCTGGCGCGGCCATTATGGGTGAGGATTTCCGCAACCGGCGCATGGCAGCGCACCCGTGCGCCCTGCCCCTCAGCCAGCCCGGCAATTGCCCTCGCCAGCGCATGGATCCCGCCCTCGATCAGCCACACCCCGCGCGCCTCGACGTGGGCGATCAGCATCAGGGTCGCGGGCGCACTGAACGGCGAAGACCCGCAATAGGTGGCATAGCGCCCGAACAACTGCTGGAGGCGCGCATCCTTAAAATGGCTGCCGAGCGCCTTCCACATCCCGTCAAACGGACGCATCGCCAGCATATCGCCCATGCGCCACGGCCCGATCCGCCACATCATCGGCAAAGGCGTGCTGGCCTTGTCGCCGCGCAGGAAGGGTTCTTCCAGCACTTCGAAGATCCGCCGCGCCTCGGCGGTGAAGCTGGCGTAACCCCGCGCTGCCTCGGCCCCGGCAAATTCGCCCACGGCTTCGATGCTGCGCGCACGGTCGGCATAGAGATCAAGCTGGCCTGCATCATCCCACGCATGACGGGCGATCACATCGGCCTTGTTGACGGTGACATGATCCTCCAACCGCGCGCCGCAAGCGGCAAAGACCTCGTCGAAGACCTCGCGATAGGTGAAGACTGTCGGCCCGCCGTCGATTGCCGCGCCATCGACGCTGATACGCCGCGCCTTCCCGCCGACCCAGGCCTCCTTCTCGCATACGGTCACATCCGCGCCGCGCGCGGCGAGCAAGGCGGCGCTGGTCAGCCCGCCCATTCCCGCTCCGATCACGACGACTCGCGCAGTCACTCGTCTTCGCTCCCGTCCATCCGGCGATTATCATTGACCTTACGCGCGTATCTGTCCAACTATTTAGACATATGGCCTGTGAAACTTCTCGATCATGAGCAAATGGGCCGCTTTCAAGCTCGGATATGTGGCGCGCCGCAACCGGGTGTTCGCCTCGCCAAGGTTCCAGCACTGGGCCGCGCGCCTGCCGCTGATCCGGTGGATCGCTCGCAGCCGTGCCAACGGCGCTTTCGATCTCCTCGCAGGGTTTGCCTATTCGCAGGTGTTGCGCGCCTATGTTGAAGGCGGACTGTTCGATGTGCTCAAGGACGGTCCGCTGGGGCAGGCGCAGATTGCCGCGCGCATGAACCTGTCCGAAGCCGCAACGCTGACCCTGCTGCGCGCCGGACGCCCGCTGATGCTGTCGGAAGAACCGGCCCCCGATCACTGGATGCTGGGCGAGCAAGGCGCTGTATTCGCTTCCAATCCCGGTGTGCAGGCGATGGTGCGCCACCACCGGCTGCTCTATGCCGATCTCGCTGATCCGCTTGCCCTGCTGCGTGCCGACCGGGCTGAGCCGACGGCGCTTTCACAATTCTGGACCTATGCCGGGGCGCTCCATGGTGTCGCCGAGCGTGGAGAGCAGACCGCCGAATATTCGCAGCTGATGGCTGCCTCGCAACACTTCGTCGCGGACGAGGTGCTGGCGACAGTCGCCTTCCGGGACGTGACCCGCCTGCTGGATGTCGGGGGCGGGCATGGTGCCTTCCTTGCGGCAATCGGCAGTGCGCATCCGCATCTGCGGCTCGGCTTGTTCGATCTGCCGGAAGTCGCCGAGACCGGCGGGCGCGTACTGGCCGAGGCCTTCGGTGCTGAGCGCGTGACCGCGCATCCCGGCAATTTCTTCAGCGATTCCATTCCACAAGGCTATGACATGGTGTCGCTCATCCGCATCCTCCACGATCATGACGATACCCCGCGCAAGCCCTCCTCGCCAATATCCGCGCCAGCCTCGCCCCTGGAGCGCGGCTGCTGATCGCCGAACCGATGGCGCAAATTCCCGGCGCCGAGGCGATGGGCGAGGCGTTTTTCGGGCTGTACCTGTGGGCGATGGGCTCAGGCCGCCCGCGCAGCCCGGTCGAGATCGCCGCCATGTGCCGCACTGCCGGCTTTTCCCGCGCACAGCCCGTCGCAACAGCGCAACCAGTCAACGCAAGCGTCATCATCGCCACCGCCTGAGCAAAACTTGTCCAATAAATTTGACAGTGAATAGCGTAAGGCGTAGCTAACAGGTGGGAGAACGTTTTTTCGGACTTTCGAGTCGGCGTTCGCGCCGCGGAATCCGAGCACGGAGAGCGAGTCGATGAACACCCTGGCGGTCATTCTTGAAGCACCTGAGCGCATCGCGCTCCGGCCGCTTGAGATGAAGCCGCTGGATGCTGCCGACGTTCTCGTGGATATCGCGTACAGCGGCATCAGCACCGGCACTGAAAAGCTGCTTTTTACCGGGCGAATGCCGCCCTTTCCGGGCCTCGGTTATCCGCTGGTGCCGGGCTACGAATCGGTGGGCCGCATCGTCGATGCCGGGCCTGATGCGCGCGGACGGATCGGTGACTGGGTGTTTGTACCCGGTGCCAATTGCTATCAGGATGCGCGCGGCCTGTTCGGCGGCACGGCACAGCGCGTGATCGTGCCTTCGGCGCGGGCACTGCCAATCCCTGAACATCTTGGCGATGCCGGCGTGCTGTGCGCGCTTGCTGCGACCGCGCTTCATGCGATCAAGGGCGGCTTCGACCGCCGCGAGGCCCTGCCCGATCTCATCATCGGCCACGGCGTTCTGGGTCGCCTGCTCGCTCGCCTTACGCTGGCGCTGGGCGGCGCTGCGCCCACGGTGTGGGAAGTGAACCCCGCGCGCCGCGCAGGTGCATCCGGTTACAATGTTATCGACCCTGCCGCTGATGAGCGCCGCGATTATCACGCCATCTATGATGCCAGCGGCGATGCCGGGCTGATCGATGATCTCGTGATGCGCCTCGCCAAGGGTGGGGAGATCGTGCTGGCGGGCTTCTATTCCGAACGGGTGAGCTTCGCCTTTCCGGCGGCCTTCATGAAGGAGGCGCACTTCCGCGTTGCCGCCGAGTGGCAGCCCGGCGATCTCGCCGAAACCCGCGCGCTGATCGAATGCGGGAGGCTCGATCTTAAGGGCCTCGTTACCAACCGGCGTCCTGCCGGGGAGGCGCTCGACGCCTATCCGCAGGCTTTCACTGACCCCGACTGTCTCAAGATGGTCCTCGATTGGAGCGAATGCTGATGTCCGTGCTCGACACCCAGACTGCAAGCCTGCGCGAAGAAGCGAGCATTGAACCGGATCCGGTTCACACCGGTGAGGTGAAGAGCGAAACGCAGATCATCGCGATCTACGGCAAGGGCGGCAGCGGCAAGAGCTTCGCGCTCGCCAATCTCAGCTACATGATGGCCCAGCAGGGCAAGCGCGTGCTGCTGATCGGCTGCGACCCCAAGTCCGACACCACCAGCCTGCTGTTCGGCGGCAAGGCGACCCCGTCGATCATCGAAACCTCGTCGAAGAAGAAGCTGGCCGGCGAGGAAGTGCGCATCGAGGATGTGTGCTTCCAGCGTGACGGTGTCTTCGCGATGGAACTAGGCGGCCCCGAAGTCGGGCGTGGCTGCGGCGGGCGCGGGATCATCCACGGCTTCGAAACGCTCGAAAAATTGGGCTTCCACGACTGGGGCTTCGACTACGTGCTGCTCGATTTCCTTGGCGACGTGGTGTGCGGCGGCTTCGGCCTGCCGATCGCCCGCGACATGTGCCAGAAGGTGATCGTGGTCGGCTCGAACGACCTGCAGTCACTCTATGTCGCCAACAACGTGTGCCACGCGGTCGAATACTTCCGCAAGATGGGCGGGAATGTCGGTGTGGCGGGCATGATCGTCAACAAGGACGACGGCACCGGCGAAGCCCATGCCTTTGCCAAGGCGGTCGGCATTCCGGTGCTCACCGCGATCCCCGCCAACGAGGACATCCGCCGCAAGAGCGCCAATTACCAGATCATCGGCATGCCCGGCGGCGAATGGGGCAGCCTGTTTGAAGAACTTGCCAGCAACGTCGCCAGCGCGCCGCCGCTGCGGCCCACGCCGCTTGATCAGGACGGACTGCTGGGCCTGTTCAGTGCCGATGTGGTCGGCGGCAATGTCGAGCTCGTCCCCGCGACCCAGGCCGACATGCGCGGCGGGGTGTTCGAAACCAAGCCCAGCCTCGAAGTGATCTACGACGAGGCCTGAGCATGAGCGACGCCTTCCCCCCCAACGCGACACGCGCCCCTGACCGGATCGAACTCGATACCGCCAGCGCCCCTGTGGTCGAAGGCGGCTGTGCGTCGAAGGACACCATGCGCGAGGCTGCGCGTGCTGCAGGCAAGAGCGATATCCTCGATCAATATGCCGCCGATTATCCGGTCGGCCCCCATGATCAACCCCAATCCATGTGCCCCGCGTTCGGGTCACTCCGGGTGGGCCTGAGAATGCGGCGCACCGCGACCGTGCTCTCGGGCTCGGCCTGCTGCGTCTATGGCCTGACCTTCACCTCGCACTTCTACGGCGCGCGGCGGACGGTGGGCTATGTGCCGTTTTCCTCCGAAACGCTGGTCACCGGCAAGCTGTTCGAGGACATCAAGGAAGCGGTCGAAGGGATGGCCGATCCCGATCTTTATGATGCGATCGTGGTCACCAACCTGTGCGTCCCCACTGCCAGCGGCGTGCCGCTGCGGCTGCTCAAGAAGCAGATCAATGGCGTGCGCATCATCGGCATCGACGTGCCGGGCTTCGGCATCCCCACCCATGCCGAGGCAAAGGACGTACTTGCCGGCGCCATGCTGCAATATGCGCGCGAGGAAGTGATGTCCGGCCCGGTTGCCGCCCCGCGCGAACGCGCCGACCGCCCGAGCGTCGCGCTGCTGGGCGAAATGTTCCCGGCTGATCCGGTGGTGATCGGGCAGATGCTCGAACCGCTCGGGCTGGCTGCTGGCCCCGTGGTGCCGACCCGCGAATGGCGCGAGCTCTATGCCGCACTCGATTGTGCGGTCGTGGCCGCAATCCACCCCTTCTACACCGCCTCGATCCGCGAATTCGAAGCCGCGGGCCGCCCGGTGGTGGGCTCGGCTCCGGTAGGCGCGGATGGCACGGCGGCCTGGCTGCAATCACTCGGTGATACGCTGGGCCTGCCCCAGGCCAAGGTCGACGGCGTCAAGAACGCCATGATTGGCGCTTGCAAAGGCGCGCTCGGTGCCATGCCGATCAAGGGGCGCATCACGGTTTCGGGCTATGAAGGCTCCGAACTGCTGGTCGCCCGCCTGCTGGTCGAAAGCGGCGCGGATGTGCGCTATGTCGGGTCGGCCTGCCCGCGCACGAAATGGTCGGATGCCGACCGCGAATGGCTCGAAGCGCGCGGCGTGCAGGTGCAATACCGCGCCAGCCTCGAACAGGATATCGCCGCGGTCGAGGAATATCGCCCCGATCTCGCCATTGGCACCACGCCTGTCGTGCAGCACGCCAAGGCGAAGGCGATCCCGTCGCTCTACTTCACCAACCTGATCTCGGCCCGCCCGCTGATGGGCCCGGCAGGGGCCGGCAGCCTCGCCACAGTGATCAACGCGGCGATGGGCAACAAGGCGCGCTTCGATGCGATGCGCGACTTCTTCGAAGGCGTCGGGACCGAGCATGCCGCAGGCGTGTGGGAAGACCTGCCGGTCGATCGGCCCAAGTTCCGCAAGAAGTACGCCGCCCTCAACGAGGCCGCGCGCAAGGCATCGGAGGCGATCGGCACATGACCCTCGTCCTCGACCATGATCGGGCAGGCGGCTACTGGGGCGCCACCTACGTCTTCACCGCCGTGAAGGGCTTGCAGGTCATCATCGATGGCCCGGTGGGTTGCGAGAACCTGCCCGTCACCAGCGTCCTCCACTACACCGACGCCCTGCCCCCGCATGAACTGCCGATCGTGGTGACAGGGCTGGCTGAGGAAGAACTGGGCAAGACCGGCACCGAAGGCGCGATGAAGCGGGCGTGGAAGACGCTCGATCCCGAACTGCCCTGCGTGGTGGTGACCGGCTCCATCGCCGAAATGATCGGTGGCGGCGTCACGCCCGAAGGCACCAATATCAAGCGCTTCCTGCCGCGCACCATCGATGAAGATCAATGGCAGTCGGCTGACCGCGCGCTGACCTGGCTGTGGACCGAATTCGGCCCCAAGAAGATGCCCGCGCGCCGCGAACGCCGCGAGGGCGAGAAGCCGGTCGTCAACATCATCGGGCCTTCCTATGGCATGTTCAACATGCCCAGCGATCTGGCCGAGATCCGCCGTCTGATCGAAGGCATCGGCGCCGAGGTCGGTGTGGTCTTCCCGCTCGGCACACATCTTGCCGACATCGCCAAGCTCGCGAATGCGGACGCGAATGTCTGCCTCTACCGCGAATTCGGTCGCAACTTGTGCGAGACGCTGGAACGACCCTATTTCCAGGCACCGGTGGGCTTGTCGCAGACCACCAAGTTCCTGCGCGCCCTCGCCGCTGAGCTCGGCCTTGATCCCGAGCCCTTCATCGAGCGCGAGAAGCACACCACGATCAAGCCGCTGTGGGATCTGTGGCGTTCGGTCACGCAGGATTTCTTCGGCACGGCGAGCTTCGGCATCGTCGCCAATGAAACCTATGCGCGCGGCATCCGCCACTTCCTCGAAGACGACATGGGCCTGCCCTGCGCCTTCGCCTTCTCGCGCTGCGCGGGGGTCAAGCCCAAGAACGAAGACGTGCGCGCCGCGATCCGCGCCAACCCGCCGCTGGTGGTGTTCGGCAGCTACAACGAACGCATGTACATGGCCGAATGCGGGGCGCGGGGGATGTATATCCCGGCGAGCTTCCCCGGCGCTGCCATCCGCCGCCATACGGGCACACCCTTCATGGGCTATTCGGGCGCCACCTATCTGGTGCAGGAAGTGTGCAATGCGCTGTTCGATGCGCTGTTCCACATCCTCCCGCTCGGCACGGACATGGACAAGGTCGACGCAACGCCCGCCCGCACCGAGGCCCCATTGATCTGGGACAAGGACGCCAAGGCACGGCTCGATACACTTGTCGAAGCCCAGCCGGTGCTGATCCGCATCTCCGCCGCCAAGCGCCTTCGCGACGCGGCCGAGCGGACTGCGCGCCAGCGTGGCGAAACCACAGTTACGGCAGACTGCCTTGCAGAGGCTCTGCTTGAAGGAGCGGGAGCATGACGACGATGCTTCTCTCCAACCCATTGTCGCTGCTGCGGAACCTTTCCGCTCCGGCGCCATGCCATGCCCCCCGCAAGGGGGCTCTCCAATCCACGTGGGGGATCACGCGGGGATGCCGACGGGGGCCTTCGGGCTCCCACTCACACCCAACTGAATGGAGACAACCCAATGAATGAACGCATCGGGACCCACCTGACCCCGGAAGAGGCTCAGGAAATCCACAAGGGCTTCATGGGCACCTTCACCATCTATGTGGTGATTGCTGTCGTTGCCCACGCGCTGCTTTGGGCCAACAAGCCCTGGCTGCCGCTCTGATCCTCAGCTGAGATCGGCTGATAGCTGCGGGGCGTTCCCGTGGTTCCTGGCCGGCAAAGGCTCCTGAAAATCTGAAAGGAACTTCACCATGTGGAGACTCTGGTTCTATTTTGACATTCGCCGCACCCTTGTGGCGCTGCATGTTGGTCTCGCCGTTCTGGCGTTCACCATCCACTTCATCCTGCTCAGCACGGAAAACTACAACTGGCTCGAAGACGCCAGTGCCGCGCCGGCGCAGGCTGCTATCGAATCGTCGGAAGCTCCGGCGGCGGGATAGTCCTGCTCGAAATGTGAGGGGGCAGGTTCGCCTGCCTGCCTCCTAACACTCGTCGAACAACCCTATTGAACCCGCCCTTGTGGTGGGGAGGATGGACCTATGGCGCTCCTTAGTTTCGAGCGGAAATACCGCGTCCGCGGTGGCACATTGATCGGCGGCGACCTTTTCGACTTCTGGGTCGGGCCGTTTTATGTCGGATTCTTTGGAGTGACGACGGCAATCAGCGCGCTGCTTGGCACCGCGCTGATCTTCGCTGCAGCCACACAAGGGCCGACTCTCAACCCCTGGCTGATTTCGATCAACCCGCCGCCGGTCGAATACGGCCTTAACCTGGCACCGCTCTCTCAGGGCGGGTACTGGCAAATCATCACCGCTTGCGCTGTCGTCGCATTCGGGTCGTGGGTGCTCAGGCAAGCGGAAATCTCCCGCAAGCTCGGCATGAGCTACCACGTCCCGATCGCATTCAGCGTTGCGGTGTTTGCCTATGTCACGCTCAACGTCATCCGTCCCTTGTGGATGGGCGCGTGGGGCAACGGCTTCCCCTATGGCATCTGGACCCACCTCGAGTGGGTTTCGGGCGTGGGCTATGCCTTCGGCAACTTCCACTACAACCCCGTGCACATGCTCGCGATCACGTTCTTCTTCACGAACTGTCTCGCGCTCGCGCTGCATGGCGGCCTGGTGCTGTCGGCGGTCAATCCCAGCGGGGGCACCGACGTCAAGACGCCCGAATACGAAGACACCTACTTCCGTGACTTCATCGGCTATTCGGTCGGCACGCTCGGCATCCACCGGGTGGGGCTCTTCCTGGCGCTCAACGCCGGGTTCTGGAGCGCCATCTGCATCGTCATCTCCGGCACTCTGTATGTCGGCAGCTGGATCGAATTCTGGGACTTCTGGAAGAAGATTCCGATCTGGTCGTAAGGAGCACCTGAACCATGGCGACATATCAAAACATCTTCACGCAGGTTCAGGTGCAAGGGCCGCCCGAAATGGGCGTTCCCCACCTTGACGGCAGTGATGAACGGCTTCCCTTCACCACCCATAACCACTGGATGGGCAAGCTTGGGCAGGCCCAGATCGGGCCGGTCTACCTCGGCACCACCGGGGTGATCAGCCTGGCCTTCGGCACGCTGGCCATCATGATCATCGGGCTCAACTTCTGGGCTCAGGTCAACTGGAGCCCGCAGGGATTCATGCGTGAGTTCTTCTGGCTCACGCTCAACCCTCCGGGGCCGGAATACGGCTTCAGCCCCTTCGTCCCGCTGGACAAGGGTGGCTGGTGGATCCTCGCAGGCTTCAGCCTGACGGTCTCGATCCTGCTGTGGTGGGTGCGCACCTATACCCGCGCGAAGGCGCTGGGCATGGGGATGCACATTCCCTGGGCCTTTGCCTCGGCGATCTGGCTCTACCTGGTGCTGGGCTTCATCCGCCCGATGCTGCTGGGCCAGTGGTCGGAAGCGGTGCCGTTCGGCATCTTCAGCCACCTCGACTGGACCAACAACTTCTCGCTGGTCTACGGGAACCTGTTCTACAATCCGTTCCACGCGCTCTCGATCGTCTTCCTCTACGGGTCGGCGGTGCTGTTCGCGATGCACGGGGCGACCATTCTGGCGCTGGGCCGTTACGGCGGTGAGCGCGAGATCGAACAGATCACCGATCGCGGGACGGCTGCCGAACGCGGCGCGCTGTTCTGGCGCTGGGTGATGGGCTTCAATGCTACCTTTGAATCGATCCACCGCTGGGCCTGGTGGTTTGCGGTGCTGACGACGCTCACGGGCGGCATCGGCATCCTGCTTACCGGCACCGTGGTCGATAACTGGTACCTGTGGGCGCAGGAGCACTACTATGCTCCGACCACCGAAAACTACGATCCGAGCGGCGCGATCGGCGCAGCTTCGGGCCAGTAGGCAAGAGAGGCCGGGCTTTCGCGGCCCGGCTTTCTCACGCAGACGACAAGACAAACCCGGTCGGGCCTCAGCGGCCCGGCCGGGTTTTCTTTTGTCCGATTGAAGGAAGCCTAAGGTTCCCGCGCTACCGCCAGCCGGGCGCGCAGATCCATCAGGTGCAGCGGGAAAGACGCAGCCAGCGGCAGGGCAATCCACCACCACCCCGCCCCGACCAGAGCCGCACGCAGCCCGAGCACGATCAGCACCGCAGGCCCCAGCAGCCCGGCAATCGCGCCCCAGCGCCAACCCCGCGCCATCCTCAGCCAGACCGCCTCACCCGCCAGCACGGCGATCACGACATCGGCGGCATGACCGCTGGCGAAGAACCATTCCATCATCGCTGCCCCGCTTTCCAGTCCACCCTGCCTGGCCTCGACCCGTGCAGCTCCAGCGCCGTGTCAGCCGAAAGGCGCGTTGAGTTCGACCACCGCCCAGTTGAGCGCGCCGGCGAAGCTGACCCAACCAAGATAGGGCAACAGCAGCAGCGCCGCCTGCTTCGAAAAACGGCCGCAATAGATGATCAGCGCCAGGATCGAGAGCCACAGCAGGATCACCTCGGCGAACGCCCAATCCGGTCGCTGGAGGCGGAAAAAGATCAGGCTCCAGGTGATGTTGAGAAAGCCATTGAAGGCGAACAGCCCGATCACCCACTCTGCCTGCGCCGAGGTGCGCGCGGCGCGCCATGCGGTGATCGCCGAAACCGTGATCAGCGCATAGATCACCGTCCAGCCGATCGGAAAGACCACGTCGGGCGGGTTCCAACCGGGCTTCGCCAGCCCCTGATACCACGGCCCGAGATCGGTCACGGTCGCGCCCAGCGCAGCCACGCACAGCGCCGCCACGGTCGCCACCGTCACCGGAATGATCATCATCCTGTTCATCGGCGAAGCTTAGTTACGCGCTCCGCATCCTGCAATGGCCCCCGGCACCGCGATCAGGTGGCAGGTCGCAGGCCCAACAGGTGCGCAGTATCCTTGAGGAAGATCTTGACGTGGGCGAGCGGTTTGGCGCGCACCAGCTTCTTGTGCATGTAGGCCTGCCAGGTCAGTTCCTGCACGTCCTTGTCGTCGCACATGGTCACGAAGCGTTCGCGGCGCTTGTCGGAGGAGTACCAGAAGTACTGCATCATCCCGAGCACCCAGAACACCGTTCCGTGCTCCTTCATGAAGCGCTTGCGCGCGGTGCGCAGCTGCTTGGCATCTCCGGTCTTGAGGAAGGCCGCCGCCGCCTCACCGACCACCCGGCCACCGACCATGGCGTAATAGATCCCCTCGCCCGAGGCCGGGGCCACCACGCCCGCAGCATCGCCGGCAACGATCACGTCAGCGCCATTGTCCCAGCGTTTGAGGGGCTTCAGCGGGATCGGCGCGCCCTCGCGGCGCACCGTCTCGCAGCGGTCGAGCCCCAGGTCGTCGCGCATCGTGGCGATCGCGCCGCGCAAGCTGAAGCCCTTGTTGGCGCTCCCCACTCCGATGCTCGCCGTGTCGCCATGGGGGAAGACCCAGGCGTAGAAATCGGGCGAGAGGCGGCCCTGATAATAGACATCGCAGCGCGAGGCGTCGAAGGCCTCGGAATTCTGGCGCGGGGACTTGATGATCTCGTGATAGGCAAAGACGCAGGGGATGCGTTCGGCGCCCGGAAGGCATTGCTTGGCCACCGCCGAGCGCGCCCCGTCCGCGCCGATCACCACGCGGGCGCGCACGCTTTCGAGCGCGCCGCCGCGGGTGCGGCGGAAGGTGACAATGGGGTGCGCGGCATCATCGCGCTCGATCTTCTCGAAGGTCGCGGTCAGGCGTTCCGCGCCCGACAGGCGCGCGCGTTCACGCAGCCATTCGTCAAATTCCTCGCGGTCAACGAGGCCGACATAGCCGATCTCGCCCACCGGCATGTCGACCGCACGGCCAGACGGCGCAATCATCCGGGCCGAGCGCGCCTTGGCGACCAGCAGCGATTGCGGAATGTCGAAATCGGCGAGCAGGCGCGGCGGGATCGCGCCGCCGCAGGGCTTGATCCGCCCACCGCGCTCGATCAGCAGAACCGAATGGCCAGCCAGTGCCAGATCGGTCGCCGCCGTGGAACCGGAAGGGCCGCCGCCGATGATGACCGCGTCATAGATAGTCTGGTTCATGCGAACACCTTTCCTTCCTGTTTTGTCATGCTGGCCCGCACCGCCGCGCCGCCCGTGGCCTTGACCGCGAGAAGCGCCGCGAGGACGAAAGCCGCCGCTTCAAGCGCAAAGACCAGCTGGAATGCCGTGCCATCATTGCCGAGCATCCTGCGTGACAGATCGACCCCGACCGCGCCGGACAGCCCGCCAAGCCCGAAGGCGATGGCCTGACTGGCACCCCACACGCCCATGCGTACGCCTTCGCGTGTGGTCTCCCCAGCACCGGCAAGGCCCATCATCGCGCCAATCGCGGCGACCGCGAAGACGCCATTGCCGAAGCCGAGCACGAACACGTTCACGCCCAGCGGCCAGGGCGGGCCGCTTACCGCCGCCAGCGCCAGCGTGCCGAGCCCCACGGCGGACAGCAGGCACCCGCCGATCACCCAGGCGCGAAGGCCATCAGGCCGCTTGCCGGTAAAGGCACTGCCGCCCACGCCGGTCACGATCATGCCAAGCAGAATGCCGCCCTGATGCTGCCCGCCAAGCTGGGTCGATTCGCCCGGCGACAGGCCGAAGATCAGCCCGGCAAAGGGTTCGAGGATCAGATCCTGCATCGAAAAGGCGATCATCGAGACAAAGATGAAGATGGTGAAGCGCCGCGCGGCAGGCTCGTTCCAGATCTCTGCCAGCGCAGCGCGGAAATCCGGCGGCGCAACATCATCGCGTGCGGCATCGCCAAACCGGCCCGCCTGCCGTTCCAGCCGGAAGGTGGCGAGCACGGTGATGCCCACCGTCACCAGCGCCAGTCCGCCCGCGACCACCAGCAGCCGCTCGGCCGAGAACGGCTTGAGCAATTCGCCCACAGTAATCGCCGAGACCACAATCCCGGCGACCATCATGATCCAGGTCACCGCCGCTGCTGCCGCACGGCGCTGCGGTGCAACGCCAGAAGCCAGCAGCGCCAGCGCCGAGGTGCCGCCCGCGCCCACGCCCATCCCGATCAGCGCATAGGCCAGCACCGCCAGCGCGAAGCCCGCAGCAAACGCGCCCTCCAGCATCAGTGTCGCCTGCGTCGCCAGCAGCGCGCCTGCGGCCAGCACCACCAAGCCGCCGATTATCCACAAGGTGCGATTATTGCCCTTGTCCGAGGCATGGCCCCACAAGGGCCGCCCCAGCTGAACCGCATAATGCCATGCCACCAGCCCGGCAGGGATCGCGGCCAGCAGCCCGAGTTCCACCACCATCACCCGGTTCAGCACCGTCGTCGCCATCATCACCAGCGCGCCGATCGAGGCCTGCACCAGCCCGATGCGGATGATCGCCAGCCACCCGAACCCGGCATCAGCCTTGCTGGCCCGAGGCGAGGCAAGGGAGCCGTGCATCAGATATAGCCTCCAAGGCCGAGCGCCGCTGCCAGCATCCCCAGCACATAGAGCGTCACGCCGACGCCATTGTACCACGGGGCATATTTCGCCGGATCGCGGATCAGCTTGGGCATGGCGGCAATCTGCGCAGCCAGCACCGCCGTCACGATCAAGGCCGAGAACGTGAAGCCCCAGATCGCCAGCAGGGCGATCACCACGATCTGCGCCGAGGCCATGGTGATGCAGGCAAAGCGCGCCGCGTGTTCGACCCCCATCGTCACCGGCAGCGAGGTCAAGCCGGTCTGGCGATCCCCTTCGACCGCCTTGAAATCGTTGAGCACCATGATCCCGTGCGCGCCGAGCGAATACATCACCAGCACGCAGATCACCTCGACAGAGGGCATCGCGCCCAGCATCACCGTGGCCCCGGTGAACCAGCTGAGCCCTTCATAGGTCAGCCCGCACACCAGCGGCCCGACCATGCCATTGGCCTTGAAGCGCAGCGGCGGCGCGGAATAGGCCCAGGCAAAGGCAAGGCCGACCAGCGAGGCGACAAACACGATCGGCCCCAGCAACCAGCCCACACCCGCCGAAATCAGGCTGGCGAGACACGCAATGTACAGCCCCCAGCGCCCCGGAATGCGGCCCGAGGGGATCGGGCGATGCGGTTCGTTGATGGCATCGACATGGCGATCAAACCAGTCGTTCACCGCCTGGGACGTGCCGCACACCAGCGGGCCTGCCAGCAGCACGCCGCCCGCCACAAACCACCAGCGCCCTTCAAGCCCGGCGCCGGACGAAACCGCCCCGCACATGAAGGCCCACATCGGCGGAAACCAGGTGATCGGCTTGAGCAGCTCAAGCACGTCGCGCGGCCTGAGCCCTGTCTTGGACTGCGCCGCTTGAATGGGCGCATTGCGAGTCGAGGGTACCGAATGCTCCATATTGAGAGGCTATGCCTGACAGGGCAAAGCGTCAAATTATTTTGACACTCTATTCCCGGCAAACCTCGATTTTCGTGTTCATATTTGTCGGCAGCGATGGAACCTGTCCACTTCGGGCACAGTGCAATCGTTTGACAGTTGGACAAGGTGAGTCGGGCAGACTGACAAATTCTGGCTAGTGCCAGATCAGGTCAGACCGCTTCCAGCCCTCCTCTGGCCCGCGTCAGACCGGGGGCAGCCCGCTTTTGCAGGGCCCTTGCGAAAGCGTGGATTGAAAGGCCGCCATACCCTACATCGGGCCGCGGCTGGGGCGCGTCAGTCGCCGTCGCCCGCCAGATTGCCAAGCCCGTAGCGGTGCAGCTTGGAATAGAGGCTCTGGCGCGAAAGGCCGAGGATTTCCGCCGCCGATGCGCGGTTGTCCGAGGTGTAGGACAGCGCAGCCTCGATGCACAAACGCTCAATCAGATCGGTGCTTTCGCGCACAATATCCTTGAGGCTCATGCGCCCGACAAGGTCGGTGAGCTGTTCGACCGAGCGCGGGAGATCCTGCGATCCGGGCGGCAGATCGCGCAGGCGGCGACCGATCGGGCGGATCACGAAAGCATAATAGCCATCCTCACCCGCCGTCCGAACTGCCGACAATTCAACAGGTTCGCCTTCAACATCATGGCCCACGCGCAGCACCGTGACGACATTGCGCGCTGCGCCATGCTGGTCGATCTGACCCTCGATCAGATCAAGGTCGATCCCCGGCCGGCCAATCGATTCCGACAGGTGACGCCCGCGCAGTTGATCGACGCTGGCGGCCTGCAACATCTCGACGAAAGCGGCATTGGCAGTCACGATCTCCAGGTTGCCGTCAGCCACCACAAAGGCATCCGGCAT
The DNA here is from genome assembly GCF_002952215.1 of Porphyrobacter sp. HT-58-2. Taxonomy (NCBI): domain Bacteria; kingdom Pseudomonadati; phylum Pseudomonadota; class Alphaproteobacteria; order Sphingomonadales; family Erythrobacteraceae; genus Porphyrobacter; species Porphyrobacter sp. HT-58-2. The sequence goes on from NZ_CP022600.1 coordinate 3,076,351, forward strand.
CTGGTCAACCAGTTCCAGCACCGGCGAGAAATCGGCCACCGGACGGTCGCTCGCAGGCACCAGTCGCACCAGCAGAAACTGACCGCGATCCTGCGTAAAGCCGCTGACCGAGGCCATCACCTCGCGCGCGCCGCGGGCAATGCGGATCCGGGCCGGGCTCACCGTGTCCGAGACCAGCGCCGCGCCGACCAGCGACTGCACCGCGTCGTGCGAATTTTTGTCGATGAAAGTCAGTAATTTCTTGCCCGGGAGCCCCGCAGGACGCGCGCCAACCAGCATATGGGCTGCCGGGTTGGCTTCGCGAATGCGCAGCGTGCCGGCTTCGATGATCATCACCGGTTCGGTCGAGCGTTCGAACAACATCCGGTAACGCGCTTCAAGCTGGCGCATCCTGAGATAGTCGCGCTCAAGCGATTGCTGGACTTGCAAGAGACGCTGCTGGAGCTTGCCCGCCTCACGCAGGTCGCGGCCAAAGGCGATGCGGTGTTCGCCCCCGTTGACACTCAGCACGGCATAGCGGATCGGCACATCGCCATCGCGCGAAGGGTGGTTGACCTGTCGCCAGTGCTGCACTTCACCACGCCGGGCAGCAGCCAGCATCTCCATGATTTTAGGGCGAGATTCGTCGGTGACAGTCTCAATCCAGTTATTGCCGACAAGCCCGGCGAAGGTCGGGAATTCGCGCGGATCGAAGGCGGCATCGAGGATCGTGCCGGTATCGTCGAGCACCAGAGTCACATCGCCGGCCACCATCGCCAGCTTCATCGCCGCATCGGCATCGAGCGTGTTGAAGAGTTCAGCTGCATTGCCGAACCCATGCTTGCCTTCGATGCTGTGTTTGCGGGTGAGCATGGCGCGCCGAACCTATCGCAGGTTCAAATCGCGCGTTGCAGCCGTCTTCACCAGACCATTTGCAAGCTCGAGCGCGGCAAGCGCATCCGAACCCGTCCCGTCGGCCCCCACTTCCATAGCGATTTCAGGGTTTTCGTTGATCATTCGTCCCCCGACAAGCACGATGATGTGTGGATTGGCAGACACGTTGCGCATCGCCTTGATCAAGTTTCCGAGCGCGGCGCTAGGGCAATCGCGGGCGAGCGTCAATCCTACGAGGTCGAAGGGCTGTCGTGAAAGCCGGTCGAGCAGCTCGCGCCGCTCAGGCTTGACCAGCGCCTCACTGTTCCAGCCGCCACGCGCGAAGACCTCCTCGATCATCAGCGTGCCGAAATTATGGTGATCGCCCGGCATCGGGGTGAATAGCGCGGAACGCGGCGTGACCAGCCCGCCATGTTCGATCGGAGAGCGCGCGGCGATTTCGCGCATGACTTCCTGAAGTCGCCACAAACCCATTGTAACGTCAAGGAAATCGCACTCGTCATTGTCCCACATCTCACCCAGCTTGCGCGCCGCGGGCGCGAGCAGATCGAGGCAGATCGTCTCCACGCTCGCCCCTTCTGCGATGAAGGCATCGACTTCCGTCAGCAGACTCGCAGCCTCAAGGCGGAGCGGAAGGAGAGCAAAGCGGGAAGCATCGTCGGGGGTGATCGTGCGGAAGCGTCGTGATCGCTTTCGTTCTTCCCCGCTGGAATGGGCCATAAGAAGGCGGGGGATAATCTCCCCCTCGATGATCGAATTGACCGAATCGACCTGATCGAGAGCGCCATTCGCGGCGTTGCGCCGTCGCACCCGTTCGAGCGGTGCCGATATCACCCCGCGCAGCACCGCCGATCCGGCGCCGAACATTCCTGAACCCTTCGTCTCTCCCATTCGTCAGACCCTCCCAGGTCGTGCGGACGAACCTTCCGCAGGAGGTAGTGACCGGACGAAATTTCCGGCCTTGGCCGCGATCCCGAAAAGCCAGCGACTCCAACCTACGCCTTTTTCCCTTCCGGCGCAAACGACCTTACCCGCACGATACCAATCGTCAACAAAACTGAACGTCCAATCTAGTTGACACTTGTGTTGGAACCGGCGTAATCTCCGAGTCTGAGAGAAAAGGCTAACGCATCAAATGACTCGGAAGGATCAGGCATCCCCGGTCGAACCTGGAACCAAGGTGACAGGGGCGGGCCACGAGAGAGGCAGGAGCCGCGCGCTCTATACCGCCGACCAGCGCGCGCGCCGCGACTCGTCGATCTGGACCCTTGTTCAGGGCGTCCTCGCACCGCTGCAATTTGTGGTGTTCCTCGTCAGCCTCGGGCTTGTTGTCCGCACGCTTGCAACAGGCGAAGGTGCCTTTGCTGCTGACGTCTCGATCGTGATCAAGACGCTGGTGCTTTACACCATCATGGTGACCGGCTCGATCTGGGAGAAGGTGGTGTTCGGCAAGTGGCTGTTCGCCGAGTCCTTCTTCTGGGAGGACGTGTTCTCCATGCTCGTGCTCGCGCTGCACACGCTCTATCTCGTGATGCTGTTCGGTGAATACGGCACGCTTCAGGAACGCATGCTGGTCGCGCTGGCCGGTTATGGTGCCTATGTCATCAACGCGGGCCAGTTCCTCTGGAAGTTGCGTATGGCCCGTCTTGAGGGAACCGTGGCTGATGCCCCCGGCCAGGCGGTGGCGGCATGAGCGCGCTTGACATCCTTGACGGCTGCGCCAGCGAGATCGCCGAAGCCAAGGCCCCCTCGGCGCGCGACGGTGGCCGCCCGGTGCTGCGCGAACGTGGGCAGCGCGAGGTGTTCTGCGGGCTCACCGGCATCATCTGGCTGCACCGCAAGATGCAGGACGCGTTCTTCCTCGTGGTCGGCTCGCGCACCTGCGCGCACCTGCTGCAATCGGCGGCGGGCGTGATGATCTTCGCCGAACCGCGCTTTGCCACCGCGATCATGGAAGAGCGCGACCTCGCCGGCATGGTCGATGCACAGGATGAGCTTGACCGGGTGGTGAACCGCCTGCTCGAACGCCGCCCGGACATCAAGACGCTGTTCCTGGTCGGCTCATGCCCGTCTGAAGTGATCAAGCTCGATCTCGCCAAGGCGGCCCAGCGCCTCGGCGCGGTGCATATGCCCCGGGTGCGGATCCTCAATTACTCTGGCAGCGGCATCGAGACCACCTTTACCCAAGGCGAAGACGCCTGTCTCGCCGCGCTGGTGCCGGTCATGCCCGCCCTTGCCGCAGGCGCGCCCAAGGAGCTGCTGATCGTCGGCAGTCTGCCCGACATCGTCGAAGACCAGTTCCTGCGCCTTTTCGCCGATCTTGGTATCGGCAAAGTGGGCTGTCTGCCTGCGCGCAATGCGCGTGATCTTCCTGCGGTTGGCGCCAATACCCGCTATCTGCTGGCGCAGCCCTTCCTGGGCGAGACCGCGATGGCGCTGGAAGGGCGCGGGGCAAAGCGCATTGATGCCTTGTTCCCCTTCGGAGTCGAAGGCACTTCGGACTGGCTGCGCGCTGCCGCCCGTGAATTCGGGATCGACACGGCCCTCACCGAACGCGTGATCGCGCCCGGCCGCGAACGCGCCCGCATCGCCTTGTCGAAACTGCGCCCGCAGCTTGAAGGCAAGCGCATCAGCTTCCTGCCGGATTCGCAGCTCGAAGTCCCCCTCGCCCGCTACCTGCAGGACGAACTGGGGATGGAACTGGTCGAAGTCGGCACACCTTATCTCCACCGCGCCCACCTTGCCCGCGAACTCGAAAGTTTCGGCCCCCATGTGCGCCTGTCCGAAGGCCAGCATGTCGAGCGCCAGCTTGATCGCGTGCGCGCCGACCGGCCCGATATCACCGTCTGCGGCCTCGGCCTTGCCAATCCGCTGGAGATGGAAGGGCTTACCACCAAGTGGGCGATCGAACTCGTCTTCTCGCCGATCCATGGCTTTGATCAGGCCGCCGATCTCGCTGAACTCTTTGCCCGGCCGCTAAGGCGCCGGGACATGCTGGAGGTATAGGACCATGCAGCTGGCCGTCTGGACCTATGAAGGGCCGCCCCATGTGGGTGCCATGCGGGTCGCGACGGCCATGGAAAAGCTGCACTATGTCCTGCACGCGCCGCAGGGCGACACTTACGCCGACCTGCTGTTCACGATGATCGAACGGCGCGGCAAGCGTCCGCCGGTAACCTACACCACCTTCGAAGCGCGCGATCTGGGCAAGGACACCGCGCAGATCTTCCAGGACGCTGCGCGCGAGGCGGTGACGCGCTTCAATCCGCAGGCGATCATCGTCGGCGCGTCCTGCACCGCCGAACTGATCCAGGACGATCCGGCCGGCCTTGCCGAGGCGATGGGGCTTCCGGTGCCGGCCATCCCGCTCGAACTGCCCAGCTACCAGCGCAAGGAAAACTGGGGGGCGGCGGAGACCTTCTACCAGATCGTGCGCCAGCTGGCCGACAAGTCGGTGGTGCGCGCGCCCCGCGAAGGCCGACCAGCCCGCGCCAATATCCTCGGTCCCACGGCGCTGGGCTTCCGCCACCGCGACGATCTGGTCGAGATCCGCAAGATTCTCGATGCCCTTGGCGTCGAGGTGAACCTCGTCGCCCCGCTGGGCGCCACCCCGGAGGACATCGCGAGGATCGGCGCCGCCGACTTCAACATCGTCCTCTACCCCGAAATCGCAGATGAGGCCGCCCGCTGGCTTGAGCGCACTTTCGCTCAACCCGCGGTGCGGACCGTCCCTATCGGCGTGGGAGCAACCCGCTCCTTCATCGCCGACGTCGCCGAGCTGGCAGGTGCAGATCCCACGCCTGCCCTCGGCGACACCTCTTCCCGGATGCCCTGGTGGTCACGCTCGGTCGATTCGACCTATCTGACCGGCAAGCGCGTCTTCATCTTCGGCGATGCGACCCACGCCGTCGCCGCCGCCCGCATTGCGCGCGAGGAACTGGGCTTCGAGGTCTGTGGGCTGGGCTGCTACGCCCGTGAATTCGCCCGCGACGTGCGCGCCGAAGCCGCGCGCTGCGGGGTCGAGCCGCTGATCACCGACGATCACCTAGCGGTCGAAGACGCCATCGCTGCGGCTGCGCCCGAACTGGTGCTCGGCACGCAGATGGAGCGCCACATCGCCAAGCGGCTCGGCATCCCTTGCGCGGTCATCTCCGCGCCGGTGCATGTGCAGGATTTCCCCGCGCGCCACTCGCCCCAGATGGGCTTCGAAGGCGCCAACGTGATCTTCGACACCTGGGTGCATCCGCTGGTGATGGGCCTTGAAGAGCACCTGCTCACCATGTTCCGCGAGGATTTCGAATTCTCTGACGAGGCCGGTGCATCGCATCACGCCGCCCACTCCCCGCGCAAGGCAGCGGTACCGGTCGTTTCGGAAGCACCGGTTACGGACATCCCTGCCCCCGTCGCGGAAACGGCTGTGGAGGGCGGCACGCTCTGGACGGCTGAGGCCGAACGCGAGCTGAAAAAGATTCCCTTCTTCGTGCGCGGCAAGGCGCGCCGGAACACCGAAAACTTTGCCGCTGCCGAGGGACGGGCGCGGATCGACCTTGAAACCCTCTATGATGCGAAGGCGCATTATGCACGGTAGCGTCCCCTCGGCTTCCACGCTCGACCCCCACGCCCCCGTCCGGGTGGTGATCGTCACGCTCGACAATCACCTCAAGGGCGCGGTTGATCGGGCAGAAGAGGCGCTCGGGGCCGAAGGGATCGTCCTCAGCCTCCACGCGGCATCCGAATGGGGCAGCGACGCGGCCGAGCTTGACGTCGTCAAATCCGCCATTGCCGAGGCCGACATCGTGATCGCAACGATGCTGTTCCTCGATGATCACATCCGCATGATCCTGCCCGCTCTCGAAGCGCGGCGCGAGGAATGCGATGCGATGGTGTGCCTGATGTCGGCGGGCGAAGTCGTTCGCCTGACCAAGATGGGCAACTACCGGATGGACGCGCCGGCGAAAGGGCCGCTGGCGCTGCTCAAGAAGCTGCGCGGTTCGTCGAAGCCCGGCGGCAATTCGGGCGCGGGACAGATGAAGATGCTGCGCCGCCTGCCCAAGCTGCTCAAGTTCATCCCCGGCACCGCGCAGGACGTGCGCGCCTATTTCCTGACGCTGCAATACTGGCTTGCCGGCTCGGACGAGAACGTGGTGGCAATGGTGCGCGCCCTGATCGACCGCTATGCTGCGGGCGAGCGGCTCTATCGCCGCGGCATCACCAAGGCCGAAGCCCCGCTCGAATATCCGGAAACCGGGGTCTATCACCCGCGCACCCAGCAGCGCATTTCCGAAAGCCTGCGCCTGCTCCCGCCCGAAAAGGGGACGAAAGGCACAGTCGGGCTGATTTTGCTGCGTTCCTACCTGCTCGGCCGCGACTGCGCGCATTACGATGGTGCGATTGCCGCCTTTGAAGCAGCGGGAATGAAGGTCGTACCGGTCTTCGCCAGCGGGCTTGATGCCCGCCCGGCGATCGAGGCCTTCTTCATCGGCCCGGACGGCAAGCCGACGGTGGACGCCATTGTGAACCTCACCGGCTTTTCACTGGTCGGCGGCCCGGCCTATTCCGATGCCGCCGCTGCGCGCGAAGTGCTCGGTCATCTCGACCTGCCTTACCTTGCCGCCCACGCCATCGAGTTCCAGACAATCGAGGATTGGGCGCACCGCCCGCAGGGCCTGCTCCCGCTTGAGGCGACCATGATGGTCGCCTTGCCCGAGCTCGACGGCTCGACCGTGCCGAGCGTGTTCGGCGGACGTGCGGGTCACGGCGGCGAAGGCTGCACCGGCTGTGATCGCAAGTGCGCCCGTCCGGCCTCGCACAACGCGCGACCGATGCAGGCCTGCCCGGAGCGCGCCGAAGCACTCGCCGCACGCACCCTGCGCCTGATTCAGCTGCGCCGCGCCGAACGGGCGGAGCGCAAGCTGGCGATTGTCGTCTTCAATTTCCCGCCCAATTCCGGCGCGACCGCGACAGCAGCTTTCATGGCCGTGCATGAATCGCTCTACGCCACGCTCCAGCGGCTGGCAGCAGAAGGCTATGACGTCGAGGTTCCCGAAAGCCTCGATGCGATGCGCGAGATCCTGCTCAAGGGCAATTCCGAACGCTACGGCACCGATGCCAATGTCGCAGCGCGCATTCCGGCTGACGATCATGTGCAGCGCGAGCCGTACCTTGCTGAAATCGAAGCGGCCTGGGGCCCTGCCCCGGGCAAGCAGCTGGCCGATGGCGGGCATATCCTCGTGCAGGGCGCGCATTTCGGCAAGGTCTTCGTCGGGGTGCAGCCGGGCTTTGGCTATGAAGGCGATCCGATGCGGTTGCTGTTCGAAGGTGGCTTTGCCCCGACCCACGCCTTCAGCGCCTTCTATCGCTGGCTGCGCGAGGATTTCGGCGCCCATGCCATCCTCCACTTCGGCACCCACGGCGCGCTCGAATTCATGCCGGGCAAGCAGGCGGGGATGTCGGGCAAGTGCTGGCCGGACAGGCTGATCGGCGACACGCCCAACTTCTACCTCTATGCTGCCAACAACCCTTCCGAAGGGATGCTGGCAAAGCGCCGTTCGGGCGCCACGCTGATCAGCTATCTCACCCCGCCGCTGGCGCAGGCCGGGCTCTACAAGGGATTGTCGGAACTGAAGGCCAGCGTCGAGCGCTGGCGCGCCACCATCGATGATGCCGATCACGCTGATGAGCGTGCCGATCTTGCCCAGATGATCGCCGACCAGTGCGAGGCGCTCGACATCGAATACACCGATATCGGCGAACTGCCCGAGCGGCTGTATGAAATGGAAGAGGCGCTGATCCCGCACGGCCTCCATGTCTTCGGCCGCAATCCTTCGGGGGCGGAGCGCGAGGACATGCTCGATGCGATGATGGAAGCCGGCAGCCATGATGGCCCGACGCCTGATCGTGCGCGGCTGGCGGCCAAACTCGATTCCTCGGACGAACTGGGCGCGCTGATCCATGCGCTTGATGGCGGCTATGTCGCACCTGCGCCGGGCGGCGATGTGGTGGTCAATCCCGATGTCCTGCCCACCGGACGCAATATCCACGGCTTCGACCCCTTCCTGCTGCCATCAGGCTTTGCCTGCCGGATGGGCAGTGAGCAGGCTGAACAGCTGATCGCGCGCCACGTGAACAGTGGCCAACCCTTCCCCGAAAGCATCGCCATGGTGCTGTGGGGGACGGACAACATGAAATCGGAAGGCGTACAGATCGCGCAGGCGATGACGCTGATGGGCGCCCGTCCCCGGCGCGACACCTATGGGCGGCTGGCGGGCGCGGAACTGATCCCGCTGGCTGAACTCGGCCGTCCGCGGATCGACGTGGTGATGACGCTGTCGGGCATTTTCCGCGACCTCTTGCCGATGCAGACCCGGATGCTCGCCGAAGCCGCACTGCTTGCCAGCCAGGCCGAAGACGAAGCGCCCGAGGCGAACTTCATCCGCAAGCACACGCTGGCGCAGATGGAAAAGCACGGCTGTGATCTCGAAACTGCCGCCCTGCGCGTGTTCTCCAATGCCGAAGGCGCCTATGGCGCGAACGTCAACCAGATGATCGCAGGCGGCGTGTGGGCCGACCCTGACGAACTGGCCAATGCCTTCGAAGTCAACAAGGGCTTCGCCTACGGGGTTTCCGGCAAGCCGGTGCAGCAACGCGAACTTCTGCAAAGCGCACTCGGCACGGTCGATTTCACCTATCAGAACCTCGAGAGCATCGAACTGGGCATCAATGATGTCGACCAGTACGTGGACGGTCTCGGCGGCGTGACCCGTTCAGTTGCGCGGGCCAAGGGCGCGGAAACCCCGGTCTACATCCTCGATGCCACGCGCGGGAACACCAAGGTGCGCACCTTGGCCGAACAGATCGACCTCGAAACGCGCACCCGCACTTTGAACCCCAAGTGGTTCGAGGGGCTGCTGGAGCATGGTTACGAAGGCGTCCGCCAGATCGAGGGGCATGTGACGAGCACGCTCGGCTGGTCGGCGACGACGGGGCAGGTCGCGCCATGGGTCTATCAGAAGATTTCCGAGACCTTTGTTCTCGATGCCGAAATGCGTCGGCGGTTGTCGGCGCTCAACCCCAAGGCCTCAGCGCGGGTGGCAGGGCGACTGCTCGAAGCCTGCGACCGGAATCTCTGGGAACCTGACGAAGCAACGCTCGCGGCTTTGCGCGAAGCCAATGACGAGCTCGAGGACCGCCTCGAAGGCGTGTTCGTGGGCGAATGAAACCAAGGGACAGGACAGCATGAACCTCCACAACCCCCGCTCGACTTTCTCTCCCCCCGATGGTGAGGGCTCTGTTCAAGTCCAGCTCGATCCGCGCGACCGGATCGGCGGGGCCAAGGTCTTTGCCGTCTACGGCAAGGGCGGGATCGGCAAGTCGACGACCTCCTCGAACCTGTCGGCCGCTTTCTCGAAACTAGGCCACCGCGTGCTCCAGATCGGCTGCGATCCCAAGCATGACAGCACCTTCACCCTGACCAAGAAGCTGATGCCCACCGTCATCGACGTGCTGGAAACGGTCGAATTCCACGCCGAAGAACTGCGGCCCGAAGACTACATGTTCGAAGGCTATAACGGGGTGATGTGCGTTGAGGCAGGCGGGCCTCCTGCGGGAACCGGCTGCGGTGGCTATGTCGTGGGTCAGACGGTCAAGCTGCTCAAGCAGCATCATCTGCTCGAAGAAACCGACGTGGTGATCTTCGACGTGCTGGGCGATGTGGTGTGCGGCGGCTTTGCCGCCCCGCTCCAGCACGCCGAACGCGCAATCGTCGTGGCGGCGAATGATTTCGACAGCATCTTCGCAATGAACCGGATCGTGGCGGCGATCGGGGCCAAGTCGAAGAACTACGACGTGCGGCTCGCCGGCGTCGTGGCCAACCGCAGCCGAGAGACCGACGAGATCGATCGTTTCTGCGACAGGATCGGCATGCAGCGCCTGGCGCACTTCCGCGATGTCGACGCGATCCGCCGCTCGCGCCTCAAGAAATGCACCTTGTTCGAGATGGGCGATGATCCCGAGGTGATACAGGCGCAGAACGAATATCTGCGGCTGGCCCAAATGTTGTGGGACGGGGTCGAGCCTTCGGCGGCTCAGCCGATGAAGGACCGCGACATCTTCGACTTCCTGGGGTTTGAATGATGGCGACGCGTCTTCCTTCAGATTACGACACCCGTCGCGAGGCGCTGGCGACCTATTTCGACAGCACCGCACGGCAAGCGTGGATCGATCTCACCTCCGATGCCAAGGTCAGCGGCATTCGCGCAACGGTGCGCGCCGGGCGCGATGCGATGCGCGCGACCCTGCTGGACTGGCTGCCGACGGATCTGCGGCGCACCAGGATCCTCGACGCGGGTTGCGGAACCGGATCACTGGCGGTGGCGGCCGCCTGCCGGGGCGCAGAAGTGACCGGGATCGACGTCGCTGCAGGCCTCGTCGAGGTCGCGCGTGAACGCACGCCATCCTTCATCGGCCACGGACGCATCCACTGGAAAAGCGGCGACATGCTCGATCCCGAACTCGGGACCTTTGCGCATGTTGTGGCGATGGACTCGCTGATCCATTACCAGCCCGAAGACCTTGTCGATGCGCTCGGCCAGCTGGCGAGCCGCACGACCCACTCGATCCTGTTCACTTTCGCTCCGCGCACCACGCTGCTGGCCGCGATGCACAATATCGGCAAGGTCTTCCCCAAGTCTGACCGTAGCCCTGCGATCGTGCCGGTGGCCGAGGGCGACCTGCGTGAACGTCTTGCCCGCCTGCCGGGCTGGAGCATCGGCCGCACCCAGCGCATCCAGTCGGGGTTCTACACCTCGCAGGCGCTTGAATTGGTGAGACACGGATGACCCGTCCCGCTCGCCCTGCCCCGCCACGGCTGGCTGAGCTGGTGTTCCAGCTGCTCCCGTTTGCGGATGCGGCGAGCGTCGACCTGCCGTTGCCACGCCTGCTGCGGCTGGCGCTGTTTCAGGTCAGTGTCGGCATGGCGATGGTGCTGCTCAATGGCACCTTGAACCGCGTGATGGTGGTGGAGCTTGGCACGCCCACCTGGCTTGTCGCGCTGTTGATCGCGGTGCCGATGTTCGCTGCCCCGTTCCGCGCCCTGATAGGCCACAAGTCCGACACCCATCGTTCGGTCCTCGGCTGGCGGCGCGTGCCCTATATCTGGTTCGGCACGATGATGCAGTTCGGTGGCCTTGCGATCATGCCCTTCGCGCTGCTGCTGCTGGCCCTGCCCGACCGGTTCACGCTGGGCCTTGTCGCAGCGACAGCGGCCTTCCTGCTGACCGGCATTGGCTTTCATGTCACGCAGACCGCAGGTCTTGCGCTGGCAACCGATCTTGCGCCCGAAGACAAGCGCCCGCGCGCTGTCGCATTGCTTTATGTGATGTTGCTGGTCGGCATGATGTTCGCAGCTTTCGTGATTGGCGGTTTCCTTGCGGATTACTCCCCCGAAAGGCTGGTTCAGGTGATCCAGGGCTGCGCCGTGCTGACCATCATTCTCAACGTGACAGCGCTGTGGAAGCAGGAAGCGCGAAATCCTGCTGCGACCGCGCCTGACCGCGAGACGGCGACCTTCTCGGAAATCTGGCAGGCTTTCGTCAAGGATGGGCGCAACGCCCGCCTGCTGACGGCGATCGGCATTGGTGCGGCAGGATTTGCCATGCAGGATGCCCTGCTGGAACCCTATGGCGGCGAAATCCTCGGCCTGTCGGTCGGCGCAACCACGGGGCTGACAGGGGCCTGGGCGCTGGGTTCGCTGTGCGGATTCATGCTGTCGGGACGGGCCTTGTCGCGCGGCTGGGATCCTTTGCGTCTTGCCGGTGCGGGCCTCGTGATCGGGATCAACGCCTTCCTGCTGGTGCTGTTCGCAGGCCCCTTCGGCGCGCCGCTTATGCTTTATGCGGGTGCGGTGGGGATCGGGGTCGGGCTTGGCCTTTTCTCGGTCGGAACGCTGATGGAGGCGATGAGCCTCGCCAAGAGCGAAACCGCTGGTCTGGCGCTGGGTGCCTGGGGCGCGGTGCAGGCCACCTGTGCCGGTCTGGGGATCGCGGTGGGCGGCCTGCTGCGCGATGGTGTCGCGGCCCTGCTGCAAAGCGGCGAGCCGACAGCCAGCATGGCCATGCGCGCGACCGGCTACGGCACCGTCTACATTCTCGAAATCACTCTGTTGCTGATCGGCCTTGCCGCGATCGGCCCGCTTGTCGGCCATCAACGCCGACTTTCACCCGATGCCGAGGACCCTTCCGGTCAGCCCTTTGGCCTGATGGAGTTTCCGACATGATTACCCGTGCCCGCCAGTCCTGTCCCTTTTCCGGCTCCGCCTCAGCCGGTCTGTTCCATGAGAGGAATATGAAATGAACGCTGCCTATATCGTCGGCACATTCGACGTCGCCGAACTCGCCTTCCTGCTGTTCTTTGGCTTCTTCATCGCGCTGGTCTTCTACCTGAACCGCGAGAGCCGCCGCGAGGGTTATCCGCTGGAGGATGAGGACACCGGCAAGATCCACCCCGGCAGCCTGTTCGACGCCGGCAAGAAGAGCTTCCAGCTGCCGCATGGGCGTGGCACCTACGTGCCGGAAGACGTGGCCCGTGACGACATCAACGTGCCTGCCGTCCCGGCCTTCAGCGCCGCCGGCGCGGCGCTGGTGCCGACCGGCGATCCGATGATCGACGGCATGGGGCCGGCCGCCTGGGCGAACCGCTCGAAGTATCCCGACCTCACCTTCGATGGCCGTCCGCGCATCGTGCCGATCGCTCAAAGCCACGAGCTGGTCGTCTCGCCTCAGGATCCGCAGCTGATCGGCTGGGATGTCGTCGCCGCCGACAAGCAGGTGGCTGGCAAGGTCACCGACATCTGGGTCGATCAGGCCGAGCACCTGATCCGCTATCTGGAAATCGAAACCACCAGCGGCAAGAAAGTGCTCGCACCGATGATGGTCGCACTCGTCCATGGCAACAGCCTGCTGGGCAAGATCCTGCCGACCACCAATGATGAGCCCGAATATGTCGAGATCGACGCGATCACGGCGGCTCAGTTCGAAAACGTCCCGGCGCTCGAAACCGCAGGGATCATCACCCGCTACGAGGAAGACCGCATCCAGGCCTATTTCGGGGGCGGTTACATGTACGCGACACCGGAAAGGTCGGAAGCATGGATCTGACACGCTCCGCAGGCGCGGCAGCGGCGATAGCGCCGCTGCCCGCCGGCATCGATCACGCCGAGCTCGAAAATGACGGTCCCAAGGCCTTTGGCGATCGCCTCGGCACCCCGGCGCCCGATGAAAAGGTGCTGTGGAAGGGCCGCCCGAACCTTGGCCTGCTGGCGCGCACCGCGTTCCACACACGCAAGGCCGGGATCTACATGGGCGCCCTTGTGGTGATCGCACTGGCAATGGGCAACACCGATGCCGCGATTGTCTCAGCCGTGCTCGGCATTGCCCTGATCGCGATCCTTTATGTGCTTGCCTGGGCGAGTGCGCGAAGCACGCTCTACATCCTCACCGATGCGCGGCTGATCATGCGGATCGGCATGGCGATCGAGACGCGGATCAATATTCCGCTCAAGCAGGTCGAAGCGGCGCATTTGCGTCCCCGCCCTGACGGGCATGGCGACATCGCCTTTGAAGTCGCTGGCGAACGGCTGCTCGGCACGGTGCTGCTGTGGCCGCATGTGCGTCCGTGGCACTATGCCAAGCCCCAGCCGATGCTGCGCGCCGTGCCTGAGGCGGAGACGCTGGCAAAGATGATCGCCGAAGTTCGCGCCCAATACGGCACGATCGAACGGAATTTGACAGAGATCAAGGAAGCGGCCCCGACTGGCGGCCACACGGGACAACAGCCCGCGGCCGCTCCCGGTCGCCTCGCCCCGGTGATCCACCGCGGCGAACCGGGTCTGGAGGGAGCCCCCGCATGATCGTTCGCGAATACGAAAAGGACGAGATAACGGTCCACAAGGTGCCGCTCATGCTGATGGGCGGGATTGTGCTGATCTCGCTGGCGCTGACAGCTTCGGTGACGCTCGGCTTTGTCGATCGCACCTCGGTCCCGTCGGAAGCCCGTGCTGCGGCCGGGGTGAAGGCATCGGCTGAACGCACGCTCAAGTTCTTTGACGAGCCCGATGGCACTGTGCGCATCGAGGATGGCGCCACGCAGGAAGTGCTCGCACGCTTCGGTCAGGGCGAAGGCGGCTTCATCCGGGCAACCGTGCGCAGCCTCGTCCATCAGCGCCGCATCCGGGGCGAGGGGCCAGCGGTCCCCTTCACCCTCACCCAGTGGGATAATGGCGGATTGACGTTGCACGATCCGGTGACCGGACGCAGCGTCGAAGTCAGCTCTTTCGGCCCGCAGAACCGCGCCGTCTATGCCGATTTGCTCCCCGGCAAGTCAGCCGCACAGGACGAGGCGCACTGATGGCCCTGCCTTTTCTTGCCACCCAGTCTTTCGAGCTGCCCTGCACGATCACCGTCGAGCAGAGCTCCGAGCATTTCCACGCCCATGTCGAGCTCGCGGATGAGGTCGACATCCAGCCGGGCGACAAGGTGCGTGTTCACGGTGCGCCGATCCAGATCCCGTTCGGCACCCGTCAGGTGTTCGAACGCAGTGCTACCGTCACCCGCGCCAGCCCGCTGATGCGCGCGCTGACACGGATTGCCGCCTATTTCGACCTGGCTGAACTTTATGAAGTCAGCTTCAACGCCGGGAGGATCAAATGAACGCCTACAAGCCGATGACCAGCGAAGAGGCGATGGCCCTGGCGACGCAGGACACCATGCTCACTCCGCGGTTCTACACCACCGATTTCGACGCGCTCGATGCGATCGATGTCAGCCCGGTGCGCGCCGAATGGGATCAACTGATCGCGGACATGGTGGGCGACCCCAACAAGCTGCACTTCAAGCACAATGACAGTTTCAAGGGCGTGATCGAGGGATTGGAACCGGCCCTGCGACAGGAGTTCACCGATTTCCTCGTCAGCTCGATGACGTCGGAGTTTTCGGGCTGCGTGCTCTATGCCGAAATCGCGCGGCGCACCAAAAACCCGGATGTGAAGCAGTTGTTCCGCCTGCTCGCCCGCGATGAAAGCCGCCATGCCGGTTTCATCAACGAAAGCCTGAAAGATGCGGGCATCGGTGTCGATCTCGGCTATCTGACCAAGACCAAGAAATACACCTATTTCAAGCCGAAGTTCATCTTCTACGCGGTCTATCTCAGCGAGAAGATCGGCTATGCGCGCTACATCACGATCTTCCGGCATCTGGCGCGCAATCCGCAATACAAGTTCCACCCGATCTTCGACTGGTTCGAGGAATGGTGCAACGACGAGTTCCGCCACGGCGAAGCCTTCGCCATGCTGCTGCGCTCCGATCCAAAGCTGCTTGAAGGCGCCAACAAGCTGTGGGTGCGCTTCTTCCTGCTATCGGTCTACGCCACCATGTACGTGCGCGATCACAACCGGCCGGTGTTCCACGCCGCTTTGGGCGTCGATCCGACCGAGTACGACTACAAGGTCTTTGCAATCTGCAACCAGATCGCCCGCCAGGTCTTCCCGGTGGAACTCGACATCGACAGCCCGGCCTTCCGCCGCCAGATGGAAAAGCTGCGCCTTGCGGCTGAACGCATCGAGGAAGGCAAGGCGCGGGGCGGGATCGGCGGGATGCTGGCCCGCGCCTCGGGGACGCTGGGAGCAGGCC
Organism: Porphyrobacter sp. HT-58-2; assembly: GCF_002952215.1. Lineage (NCBI taxonomy): Bacteria > Pseudomonadati > Pseudomonadota > Alphaproteobacteria > Sphingomonadales > Erythrobacteraceae > Porphyrobacter > Porphyrobacter sp. HT-58-2. Next base: position 3,091,905 of record NZ_CP022600.1, read on the forward strand.
TTGCCTTTGCGCGGATGTATCTGCAACGGCCCAAGCCCAACGCCCTGCCCCGTTCGATCAGGCTGCAGCCCGCGTGGTAAGCTGGAGCGGCCATATTGTGCCGTTCATTGTGACGGTGGTGATCTGGTTCGTCGCAACCGGGCTGATTGCCTGGGCGGACAACCGCGAGCGGGCCACCTTCTCGCGCAGCCTGATGATCGGCAGCGTGGCGGGGATTGCGGGGCTGATCGTGATCCTGATCGCCTCGCTTTCCCCGGCGGTCTGGGCCGTCTATCTCGCTTTTGTCGGTGCGCTGATGGTGTGGGGCTGGCACGAACTTTCGTTCCTGACCGGTGCCTCGGCCGGCCCGCGGCGCGGGCTGGCTGACCCTTCGCTGACCGGCCTTGCCCGCTTCCGACAGGCCGCCGCGACGGTAATGCATCATGAGGTCGCTCTCGCGCTGACAGCGCTGTTGCTGATTTCGCTATCGTGGAGCGTTCCCAACCAGATTGGCGCGACGGTGTTCGTGCTGATGTTCGGGATGCGGCTGATCTCCAAGATCAACCTGTTCGTGGGCGTGCCGAATTCGACTTCTGAAATGCTGCCCGAACATCTCGGCTACCTAAAGTCCTATTTCGGGCCAAACCGGATGACCGTACTTCTCGCGCTGTCGATTGCGGGGATTGCAGGGGTGACCGCCTATTTTGCCAAACTCGCCCTCGCCGCTCCAGTCGGCAGCGCCGAAATGGTGGGCGCGAGCCTGCTGACCACGCTGAGCCTGCTCGGCGTGCTCGAACACCTGTTTCTGGCCCTGCCCTTCCGCGACGGAATGCTGTGGGGTTGGGCTTTGCCCAAGCGCCGGATGACGACGCCGGGCCATCAAGACTGAGAGAATGATAATGACGACCGAAGGAACACCCATGGATTTCGAAGCCTTTTTCGCTGGCGAGCTTGATGCTGTGCGCGCCGATGGCCGTTACCGGGTGTTCACCGATATCAAGCGCCATCGCGGCCGCTTCCCTCACGCTACCCGCTTCGTTGACGAAGAGACGCAGGCGGTGACGGTGTGGTGTTCGAACGACTATCTCGGGATGGGACAGCACCCTGCCGTGCTTGAGGCGATGCATGATTGCCTCGATGAATGCGGCGCCGGCGCCGGCGGCACGCGCAACATCTCTGGCACAAATCACTATCACGTGCTGCTCGAACAGGAACTGGCCGATCTCCACGGCAAGGAAAGCGCGCTCCTGTTCACGAGCGGCTATGTCTCGAACTGGGCGGGCCTCGGCACGCTCGCCAGCAAGATCCCGGGCTGCGTCGTGTTCTCGGATGCGCTCAACCACGCCTCGATGATCGAAGGCATCCGCCACTCCCGCGCGCCCTACAAGGTGTGGCGCCACAACGATGCCGAGCATCTCGACGAACTGCTCTCGATGTATGGCTCCGAAGTGCCCAAGCTGGTCGCCTTCGAAAGCGTCTATTCGATGGACGGCGATATTGCCCCCATCGCCGAGATCCTCGACGTGTGTGAAAAGCACGGGGCGATGAGCTATATCGACGAAGTCCACGCGGTCGGCCTCTACGGCCCGCGCGGCGGCGGGATTGCCGAGCGCGAAGGCCTGATGGACCGCATCACCGTGATCGAAGGGACGCTCGGCAAGGCCTTCGGGGTGATGGGCGGCTATATCGCGGCGAGCGCCAACCTCGTCGACTTTGTGCGCTCTTTCGCCAGCGGCTTCATCTTCTCGACCGCCCTGCCCCCCGCCATCGCGGCAGGGGCTGCGGCGAGCATCCGGCACCTGAAAACCAGCAGCGCCGAGCGCGAGTTGCAGCAGGAGCGTGTTGCACAGGTGCGTCGCAAGCTCGACCTGATGGGCATCCCGCACCTCGACAACCCCAGCCATATCATCCCGGTGATGGTCGGCGATGCCAAGAAGTGCAAAATGATCAGCGACTGGCTGATGGACAATCACGGCATCTATGTGCAGCCGATCAACTACCCGACTGTCCCCGTCGGCACCGAGCGGCTGCGGGTCACGCCCTCACCGGTGCATACCGATGGCGACATCGACCGGCTGATCAAGGCGCTGTCCGAAATCTGGTCGCACTGCGAACTGGCCCGGATGGAACAGGCCGCGTAAGGGCGCTTCCCGACTGACAGGACTACCGGCTCTCCCTTGGACGGGAGTGAGGGCGGACGCCATGGGGGTGGCGTCCGCCCTCTTTGCGTGTGGAGGGCGCGCGGCGGCTTTCGGGTGATGGCGATTGGGGGCGGATAACGGGGATTGGGTGGATTTCAGAAGGGCAGCTTTGTGCAACCCATAAATCTACCTCGCCGGCAATTGAGAGCGCATTGCCAATGCGTTGTGCCACTCATATCCCAGTTGAATGACCGCCGACAGCTCCGGAATATTGGAACAGCTCATTGGGTCTTGGATCGCCACTCCCTCACCGGTCGGAGAATCCGGCTGCGGGGTGCTGCGCCTCGATGATCGCGAGGGACAAACGGTTGCCTACCTGAAACACGGCAAGGATGCGCGCGGCGATGCGGTTGCAGACGAGATGATCCGGCTCCGGTGGCTACACTCCCGCCTGCCGGTTCCCGAGATTATCAGGTTTGTCGCTACCCAAGACGAGTGCTGGCTGATGACAAAGGCGCTGGCAGGCAAAAGCGCGCGAGCCTTGCTCGATGAAGACCCTGATGACCTCGGCATTATCGTCGACGCACTCGCTGATTTCCTCCGCCTGATCCATGAATTGCCAATCGTTGAATGTCCCTTCGACGCGCGGCTAGAGCGCAGGCTCAATGAGGGCCGCGTGCGGATTGATGCCGGACTGGTGAATGAAGCGGATTTTGACCGGGAGCAGCAGGGATGGTCCGCAGAAGATGTTTGGAAGGCCATTCAGGCCCAGTTGCCTCTAGAGACTGACCTTGTCGTAACCCACGGTGATTTCTCGCTGGATAACGTCCTGATCGAAGATGGCGGGATCACGGGATGCATTGATGTCGGTGGTGCCGGGCTGGCTGATCGTTATCACGACCTCGCAATTTGCTGGAGAGATCTGGCTGATTATGGATCGGACGCCCAAGCGCGATTTCTCATGCGCTACGGCGTCGGCGAAGGCGACCGCCGCAAGCTTGAGACATATCAGCTCTTGAATGAGTTATTCTGAGTGCGTGAGAGAAATTGAACGACCGCTTCGGGGTCGCTTCCTGATTGTCGCCTTCTGGCCAGCGAGCGACGGTTGCTGACATTTCCTACGCCCCCGCCAGACTCTATGGTGCCTGCGGCTCTTTCCCATCGTTGTGTCCGGTCCCAAGAAGCCGTTGAACCCCCGGAGCGCAAGACAAGCCCCCCGCTCCCTGTCCGTCCACTTTCCAGAATCGGACGCAGGCATCTGAAAAAATTCAGAAAGTTTCGAGCAGCCGAAGTTGACACGGTGTCAAGTTTGTAAAGCTCAACGGCCCGGATTGCCCTCACTTCACCGGGATGAACCTTACCGCGAACCCGCCGCCTGCCGCCATCCGCGCCGCGAAGGCATCGCCGCCGGTGACGACCTTCTCCTCGATCACCATCGCATAGGGGTTGGTCTTCCAGTCGGCATCCGGCCCGTCGCGGTAGATCTGGGCGCGATATTTCCTGCCCTTTGCGAGGAAGTCGAGCGGCAGCGACAGATCGCGGGCTTCCTCGTCCGTCACCGCGCCGAGGAACCACTCCTTAGACTTCCGCCCCTGCCGCGCGATCGCGACGTAATCGCCGATCTCGCCTGCGAGCGCGATCGACTCCTCCCAGTCGGCCTCTACGTCCTTGATGAACTGGAAGGCGTCGGGGCGTGCTTCGTAATTCTCCGGTAGGTCGGCGGCCATCTGCACCGGGGAATAGAGCACCACATAGAGCGCCAGCTGTTTGGCCAGCGTGGTCTCGGGGCGGTTGGACGGATCGCCGCGCGGCATGTCTTCGCGCAAGGGCGGCCGCTCGTTGGGCCTCAGGTCGAAGATGCCGGGGGTGAAGTCCATCGGCCCGGAGAGCATGCGGGTGAAGGCCAGCATCGCCTCGTGCTCGGGCGGGTTGGGCGGCGTCCCCCAGGCGTTGTATTCCATCCCGCGCGCGCCTTCGCGGGCGAGCCAGTTGGGGTAGGTGCGGCGGAGGCCCGTATCCTTGACCGGCTCGTGCGCGTTGATCGAAATCTGCCGCTTGGCAGCCTCCTGCACGACCTTGAGGTGGTGGCGGACCATGAACTGGCTGTCGTGCCATTCGTAATGGCGCACACCGTTTGCGTCGATCCGCACCGCATCGCCCGCATCGGCGACATAGCCGGTCTTGACCTGCCGCACCCCGACCTTTTCGTAGAGGTCGAAGGCGGCTTCCATTTGGTTTTCATAGTTGGTGATGTTGGCCGAGGTTTCGTGGTGGCCGATTAGGCGCACACCCTTGGACCGGGCATAGCGGCCAAGCTCCTCCAGATCGAAATCAGGCATCGGCTCGGTGAAGCGGAACAGGTCGCCGTTATTGTACCAGTCGCCGTCCCAGCCGATGTTCCAGCCTTCCACCAGCACGCCGGCAAAGCCGTGCCTGGCGGCGAAGTCGATGTAGCGCTTGGTTTCTTCGGTGGTGGCGCCATGGATCTGATCGCGCCCCCAGCTGCGGTCGCGGATGTGCATGGCCCACCAGATGCCGACATATTTGCCGGGCTCCACCCATGACACGTCGCCCAGCTTGTTAGGCTCGTTGAGGTTCAGGATGATGTCCGAATTGATCAGGCCCACCGCGTTCGCCGCCACCTGAATGGTGCGCCAGGGCGAGGTGAAGCCAGTCCTCGTCTTGACCTTTGGCCCGCCGCTCCAGCCGCGCAGCTTGGATTCGAAATTGCCGGGGCGTAGCTGGTCGAGCGACATGGCGGCGTAATCGACCAGCGCGGCCTCGTGGATGCTGAAATAGATCCCGTCCTCGTTGCGGAAGGTCGCCGGGGTGTGCGCGTCGTCGACCTTGCCAGCGGGGGCCACGCGGGTGAGATATTCGTAGCGGTTGAACTCGTCCGAGGGGGTGTACCACATGGTGGTCTGCTCGCCGACGCCGAACTGGGTCAGCTCCTCGGTGATGGCGACGTCGCCTTGGAGCGCCGCCTGCTCGGGCAATTCGTAGCGGAACCCTACGCCGGTATCGAATGCGCGAAAGCGGACGGTCATCTGGCGGTCAGGGCCATCGGCGGGTTTGAAGGTCACGGCGAGTTCATTGTGCTGGTCGCGCACCAAGCGGCGCTCGCCCCACGGTTGTTCCCACGTCGTGTCCTTGGCTGTGCGGATCGATGCGGTGATGGCAAGCCCGCGCTCGAAACCGTGATGATCGGCAAACAGCATCCCGAGCTTGGAGGGCGCGATCACCTGCTTGCCTTCGTAAGCGACGGTGTAGGTCGCCTGCCCCTTGTCATCGCTGACGGTGACGGTGATCCGGCCATCAGGCGAGGCCAGCGTCAGGCTTTCGGCATGGGCCGGGGCCGCGGCCCAGCTGATGGCGGCCAGTGCCACGAGCGGTTTCCAGTGCTTGGTCATGCGTCCCTCTCCCGCGCCTTGGCGGCGCCTCACTTGGTCTCGGCGAAAATGTAAAAGCCCCAGGCGGGCAGTTCGAGCGTCTCGCCGCCTGTGAATGCCGCCGCCTCGCCGCTCAGCGCATCGCGATAGGTGCCATGGTGACGGGCGTGGCTGAAGGTGACGGCCTGCGGTCGGGGCGAGAGGTTGAACACCGCGAACACCCGCTCGCCGTCAGTTCCGCGCGTAAAGGCGAAGACGTCGGCGGTGGCGTTGGTCGGCACCTCGACCATCGGTGCGCCGAAGCGCCCATTGTGGAGCGCCTGGGTCGCGGATTTGAGCGCGATCAGCTTTTTGAAGAGATCGGCGTGGCGGCCTTCTTTCCACACGATCGGATCACGCTCAAAGAATTCGAGTTGCCGGTCGTTATCCGCCTCCTGCCCGTTATAGATCAGCGGCAACCCGCCGCCGACAAAGGATAGGGCAATCGCCGCCTCGTAGGCCGGGCCGTAGATTTCCGCCGCCACCCCGTCCCACGAATTCTGATCGTGGTTCTCGGTGTAGACCATGCGCATCGCGGCATGCGGCCAGGTTTCGGACTGCCCGGCGTAATAGCCGCGCATCGGCCCTGCTCCCTCGCCGCTTTTGACAAGGCGCTGCATCGCCTCCTTCCAGCCCCAGCCATAGGTCGCATCGAAGGCGCGGGCGTGGAGATCGCGCTGCTCCCATTCGGCGAGCATGAAGACGGGCTTCACCTTGTCCAGCTCGGCCCGCGCCGTCTCCCAGAAATCGGTCGGGACATAGCCGGCGACATCGCAGCGATAGCCGTCGATCCCGAATTCACGCACCCAGTAAACGAGGCTTTCGGTCATGTAACGGCGCAACGCGGGCTGGCTGTAGTCGAAGTCGGCGACATCGGACCAGTCGGTTCCCGCCGGGCTGGTGAGCGCGCCTTCCGGAGTGCGGGTGTACCATTCGGGATGGCTGAGGGTCAGCGGATTGTCGGTGGCGGAGTGGTTGGCGACCCAGTCGAGGATGACCTTGAGGCCCAGCCGGTGGGCCTCGTCCACGAAGGCGCGGAATTCGGCCTCGGTGCCGAGCTCGGGATTGACCGCGCGATAGTCGCGCACGGCATAGGGGCTGCCGAGCGTACCCTTGCGGTTCGCCTCGCCGATGGGGTGGATCGGCATCAGCCAGATGATGTCCACCCCCATCGCGGCCAGACGCGGCAGCTGTTCCTGTGCGGCCTTGAAGGTGCCTTCCGGTGTGAACTGGCGGGTGTTGAGCTGATAGAGCACCGCATCGCGCGTCCAGTCGGCGTTCTGCACCTGCACCGCGTCGCGCGGGGTGTAATCCGTCTCGGCCAGTACAGGATTGGCGGCGAGCGTCAGAGCCAGCAGCGCGAATGCCAGACGCATCATGCCGTCTGCTCCTTCACCAGCAGCGTTGCCCCCGCCGCCAGTACGAAGCTCACCGCCGCAATCACGAAGGCATAGATCGGCACGCCGCCGAAAATATTGGTGACAAGAAAGCCGAGCAGCGTCGCCGCGAGCAGCTGCGGCACCACGATGAAGATGTTGAACACCCCCATGTAGATGCCCATTTTCTCGGGCGGAACCGAGCCCGCCAGGATCGCGTAGGGCAGCGACACGATCGAGGCCCATGCTATGCCGATGCCGATCTGCGGCACCCAGAGCAGCGCCGGATCGCGGATCAGCAGAATCGCGGCAAAGCCCGCTGCGCCCAACATCAGGTTGATGGCGTGAAGGCGGGTGCGGTCGATCTTTGCGGCCACCACCACGAAGCCCAATGCGGCAGCGGCAGCAAGGCCGTTCCTCACCGATCCCATCAGGCTCCACCAGTCGGCGCCGTCCTGATAGGCGGCGCTCGCTGCGTCGCCCGCGCCGAAGTGGTAGGCGGTCACCCCCGGCGTACCGTAGATCCACAGCGCAAACATCGCGAACCAGCTGAAGAACTGCACCACGGCCAGCTGGCGCATGGTGCGCGGCATGGCGAACAGATCGCTGACGACTTCCATGAAGCCGTTGTCGCTTCGGCCCTGCGCGCGCAGCATCCCCGCAATGAGCTGAATGACCCCGAACCCTCCGACCAGACCCGCGAGAACATAGAGGTCTTTCTCGATTTCAATCGCGCCGAAAAGGGCCGGTCGCGGTTCGCTGCGACCGAGCATCACGAAGCCAGCGAGGATGACCCCGGCGATGATCCATGCCGTGCCGCCACTGACAAACTGCGCGGCACTACGCTGGACACTGGAGGGTCGCGCACCTGCACCCTCGCCTTCCGCCGCTGCGAACCCGGCGAGTTCCTGCGGCGAATATTCCTTCGTGGTGAACACCGTCCAGCACACCGCCGCCAGCAGCGCCGCGCCGCCGATGTAGAACGACCAGCGCACCGTCTCGGGGATCTCGCCCACCGGCGCAACATTGCTGAGACCCAGCCAGTTGGTCATCACCCAGGGCAAGGCCCCTGCCACCACCGCGCCAGTCCCGATGAAGAAGCTCTGCATCGCATAGCCCATGGTGCGCTGGCGGTCGGGCAGGTTGTCGCCGACGAAAGCGCGGAACGGCTCCATCGTGATATTGAGCGAGGCGTCCATGATCCACAGCATCCCCGCCGCCACCCACAGGGCGGGTGCATTGGGCATGACGAACAGCGCAAGACTGGCAAGCAGCGCGCCGATCAGGAAGAACGGACGGCGGCGCCCCCAGCGCGGGCTCCAGGTCTTGTCGGAAAGGTGACCGATGATCGGCTGCACGATCAGGCCTGTCATTGGCGCAGCAATCCACAGGATGGCCAGTTCGCCTACCTCGGCACCCAATGTCTGAAAGATACGACTGACATTGCCGTTCTGAAGCTCGAACCCAATCTGGATACCGAGAAAGCCGAAGCTCATATTCCAGATCTGCGCGGCATTGAGCGCAGGCTTGCGGCCGGCTTCAATCATATCATCTCGTCCTCTCCCCCGCGTGTCCACTAGAGAACGGATGACGCGGCTCCCGGCCGAGGCTATGTCTGAACGGGTCTGCTGCCCGGTGACGAATAGCCCCTGCCGACTATAGTCTGGACGCCCTGCAAAATTTTGCAAGAAACTTTCGAATTTTCCCTGAAAAATTCACTTAGACGCTCGCCTATTCCTCATTTTAGCATTGAATTATAGATCTTTGTGATGAAAATGGGACCATGAAAAAGCCGCCCACAAAGATTTGCAAAATTTTTCCCAAGCTGGCAGAAAGCCCGGTGGAGGGAGTTGGGTCATTATGCGAATCTTTGTCGCGCTGGTCGCTGCGCTTTGCGCAGGCAGTGCCTTGGCAGGACAGCCTGGCGCCATGCCGCTCACCGAGCGCCCGCCCGAGGACGAGATCATCTATTTCGTCCTCCCCGACCGGTTCGAAAATGGCGACGAACGCAATGATCGCGGCGGGATCGCCGGGACACGGCTCGATCATGGCTTCGATCCTGCACACAAGGGCTTCTACCAGGGTGGCGATCTTGCCGGACTGACCGCACGGCTCGACTATATCCAGCGCATGGGAGCAACCGCGATCTGGCTTGCGCCGGTGTTCAAGAACAAGCCGGTGCAAGGCGCGCCTGGGCGCGAGACGTCCGGCTATCACGGTTACTGGATCACCGATTTCCTCGACGTCGATCCGCATTTCGGCACGCGCGCGGAGTTCAAGGCGCTGGTCGATGCCGCCCATGCGCGGGGGATGAAGGTCTATATGGACATCATCACCAACCACACCGCTGACGTGATCAAGTACGAGGAATGCCACGGCAAGAACGCCGGCGTCAGCGTGCAGGCCGATTGTCCCTATCGTTCGATCGGGGATTACCCCTGGAGCACCCGCGGCGGGCTGGATGGTGAGCCGATCAATCAGGGTTTCCTCGGCACCGATCCGCAGCATTTGACGGCGGACAACTTCGCCCGGCTGACCAATCCGGCATGGGCCTACACCCCCTATGTTCCCGCGAGCGAAAAAGCCGCCAAGAACCCCGCCTGGCTCAATGATCCGATCTATTACACCAATCGCGGCGATTCCGTGTGGGAGGGCGAAAGCCGCACCACCGGCGATTTCTCGGGGCTTGACGATCTGCTCACCACCCACCCGCGCGTGGTCGAAGGTTTCATCGAGATCTACAAGCAGTGGATCACCGATTTCAAAGTCGACGGCTTCCGGATCGACACCGCCAAGCACGTGAACCCGGAATTCTGGCAGGCCTTCGCCCCGGCGATGCTCGAACACGCCAGGGCCGAAGGCATTCCCAACTTCCACATCTTCGGCGAAGCCTACGAATTCGATCCGGCCCACCTTGCCAAGTTCACCACAGAGGCAAGCCTGCCTGCAGTGCTCGACTTCGCCTTTCAGGGCCGGGTGCGCTCTGTGGTGGCAGACGGCAAGCCCGCGACGACGCTGAGCTATCTGTTCGAAACCGATGCGGTCTACGCCAAGGGCTTTGCCACCGCGCGGCAACTTCCGACCTTCCTCGGCAATCACGACATGGGCCGCTTTGCCATGTTCGTGAAGCAGGCCAACCCCGGCATTTCCGATGCCGAGCTGGTGCGCCGCATCACGCTGGGCCATGCGCTGATGATGTTCTCGCGCGGGGTGCCGACGATCTATTACGGGGACGAACAGGGCTTCGTCTCGGACGGCAATGATCAGGACGCGCGCGAGACGATGTTCCCGTCGGTCACGGCGGTCTACACCGATAATGTGCTGGCAGGCACCTCAGCGAGCGTCGCGCAGAGCAATTTCGACGAGAGCCATCCCATCTATCGCGCGATTGCTGCGATGGCGGCGATCCGCAAGGCAGAGCCAGCACTGCGCCAAGGTTTGCAGATCACCCGCCATGCCGATCATGAGCCTCGCGACGGCAGCAATGCGCTGGTGTTCTCGCGGCTTGATCCTGATGGGCAGGGCGAAGTGGTTGTCGCCTTCAACGCCGGAAATGCCCCCCGTGACGTCGCCTTCCCGGTCGATGCCCGCGCGCGCCGCTGGATATCGCTTTCGGGCGCTTGTCCCGCTAACAGCCCCGCGCCGGGGACGTACCGGCTGACCATTCCCGCAACCGGCCATGTCGTGTGCAAGGCGGAGTATTGATGCCTGTGAGTAGCTCGCCTGTCCTGACCCGGCCCGATGCCCTTGCCACTCCGGCGCTTGCATGGTGGCGCGGCGCGGTCATCTACCAGATCTATCCACGCTCGTTCAGCGATACCAATGGCGACGGGATCGGCGACCTTGCGGGCATTGCCGCGCGGCTCGACTATATCGACGATCTCGGCGTGGACGGGATCTGGATCAGCCCCTTCTTCACCTCGCCGATGAAGGATTTCGGCTATGACGTGGCCGATTACTGCGGGATCGACCCGAGCTTCGGCACCTTCGACGATTTCGACTGCATCATCGAAAAGGCCCATAGGCTCGGGCTGAAGGTGATCATTGATCAGGTCTATTCGCACACCTCGGATGAACACGCCTGGTTTCAGGAGAGCCGGCAGGATCGCACCAATCCCAAGGCCGACTGGTATGTCTGGGCCGATCCCAAGCCCGACGGCTCGCCCCCGTCGAACTGGCAGTCGGTGTTCGGCGGTTCGGCGTGGCAGTGGGACGGGCCGCGCAAGCAGTATTACCTGCACAATTTCCTGACCTCGCAGCCTGACCTCAACGTCCATAACCGCGACGTGCAGGACGCGCTGCTGGAGGTCGCACGGTTCTGGCTGGGGCGGGGTGTGGACGGGTTCCGCCTCGATGCGCTCAACTTTGCGATGCATGATCCCGAATTGCGCGATAACCCGCCGAGCGGCGTGCCGATGGAGCAGGTCACGCGCCCGTTCGACATGCAGGTCAAGCAGTTCAACCAGTCGCACCCCGATATCACAGGCTTCCTCGAACGCATTCGGCAGACCATCGACGAGTTTCCGGGCCGCTTCACCGTCGCCGAAGTCGGCGGGCCGGAGCCACTGGCAGAGATGAAGGCCTTTACCGAAGGCAGCAAACGGCTCGATTCAGCCTATAATTTCGATTTCCTCTATGCTCCGCGCCTCACCGCACCGCTGGTGCGCGCCAGCCTTGCCCAGTGGAGCGGCGAGGAGGGCGAAGGCTGGCCATCGTGGGCCTTTTCGAACCACGATGCGCCCCGCGCCGTCACCCGCTGGACGCTGGACGGCAACATGGCCCGTGCCGCGCGATTGAACCTGCTGCTGCTGCTGGCCCTGCGTGGCAATCCGATCATCTATCAGGGCGAGGAACTGGGCCTGCCACAGGGCGAAGTCGCTTTCGAGGATCTGCAGGACCCTGAAGCCATCGCCAACTGGCCGCACACGCTGGGCCGTGATGGCGCACGCACACCGATGCCATGGCAACAGGGCGCGCCGCAGGCCGGTTTCTCCAGCGCCAACCGCACCTGGCTCAAGCTTGACCCGGCTCACACCAGCTTTGCGGTTGACCGGCAGGCGGCAGATCCGGCGTCTACCCTTGCCTATGCCCGCAATCTGCTGACAGCGCGGCGCAAACATCCAGCGCTGGTGCAAGGCGGGATCACGCTGCTGGACAGCCCGGAGCACATCCTTGCCTTTCTGCGCCATGATGATGACGAGCGCGTGCTGTGCGTCTTCAATCTCGGCGATGTGCCTGCCAGTTGGAACGCCCCGGCGGAGCTCGGCACGCTGCACCTGATCGCGACCGAAAGCATGGTCGGCAGCGGTGCATTGCCTGTGGCACTGCACCCCGGGACAGGCTATTGGGCTAGCCTTGAAGTCAGCTAGGCGCGAATGGACGACACTTCATCTTTCATTTCCCGGCGCAGTGCCACGCTGGAGGACATCGCGCGCGAGGCGGGGGTCTCGATCTCGACTGTCAGCCGTGCGCTGAACGATAGTCCCTCGGTCAAGCGGCGCACCAAGCAGCAAATCTGGCAGATTGCTCGCGCCCATGATTACGAGTTCCGCGCCTCGATGCCGAGCGGACCGATCGGTGCGGATGCCACCATCGCAGTGGTCGTCCCTGCTCCGCAGGCGCGGGACACCAGAGTGTCCGACCCGTTCTTCCTCGAACTGCTGGCGGGAATTGCCGAGGCCGCGCGGGAGCGCAACGCCGATCTGATCATCAGCCACCTTTCCCCGCGTGCTGGCGGCGATCTCGATTACGCCATGAGCACGAGCCGCGCCACCGGCGTGATCTTCATCGGCCAGAGCTCCTTGCATCACGAATTCAATGCCCTGGCTGCACGGGACAACCGTTTCGTGGTGTGGGGAGCCGAATTCCCGGATTCGCAGTACTGCACCATCGGTTCGGACAATCTGGCGGGCGGACGACGAGCAACCGCGCATCTCGCCCGGCTGGGTCGCCGCCGCATCCTGTTCCTTGGCGACACCGAAGCGCCCGAGGCCGAACAGCGTTTCCGTGGCTACCGCCAGGCGCTCGATCAGGCAGGGCTGGCGCTGGACGACAGCCTCATCCTGCCCGCCCATTTCGAAGTGCATTCCGCCGAGGCGGCCATGCGCAGCGCAATTGCCGGCGGGCTCAAGTTCGATGCGGTGTTCGCCGCCAGCGATCTTATCGCGATCGGCGCGATCCGGGCGCTCAGCCGATCGGGGATCAGCATTCCGTGTGATGTTTCGGTGGTGGGCTATGACAATATCCCCGCTGCCCGGCTGGTCACGCCGCAGCTCACCACCATCGACCAGGACGCCAATCTGGCCGGACGGATGCTGGTGTCGAAGCTGATCGACAAGGGCGATGGCCCGGCCATGCCCGAACGGCTGGAAACCAGCCTGTTGATCAGGGAAAGCTGCGGCGGGTAGGGGCATGGCAGACGGCTTGCCCGCCCCGCTCAGGCACATCGTCATCGTCGGCGGCGGCAGCGCGGGCTGGATGACGGCGGCGGCGCTGGCGGATGCTGTCGGCCAGTCCTGCGCCATCACGCTGATCGAAAGCGAGGCCATCGGCACCGTCGGCGTGGGCGAGGCAACCATCCCGCCGATCCGCCACTTCAACCAGCGCCTGCGCATCGACGAGGCAACCTTCGTGCGCGAGACGCAAGGGAGCTACAAGCTCGGGATCGAGTTCGTCGATTGGGGGCGCAAGGGCCATCGCTATTTCCACCCCTTCGGTCAGTATGGCGCTGAATTCGATAGTGTTCCTTTCTATCACCATTGGATGCGCGAGCATCTGGCGGGGCGGGTGGACGGCCCGATCGACGATTTCTCGATGTGCTGGGCGATGGCCAAAGCGGGCAGGTTCACTCACCCATCGCCCGACCGGCGGATGATCCAGTCGACCTTCGACTATGCCTATCACTTCGACGCTGGGCTCTATGCGGCCTTCCTCAGGCGCTTTGCGGAAAGCCGCGGGGTAAGGCGCCTCGAAGGCAAGGTCGTCGACGTGTCCCTGCGGGGTGAGAATGGCTTCATCGAGGCTGTGACGCTTGACGACGGCACCCGGGTCGCAGGCGAATTCTTCATTGATTGCAGCGGCTTCCGGGGCCTTCTTATCGAAGAGGCACTGGCGGCAGGCTACGATAACTGGCAGCACTGGCTCCCCTGCGACCGCGCGGTGGCGGTGCCGTGTGAGAGGGGCGAGTTCACCCCCTACACCCGTTCGACCGCGCGCGAGGCCGGGTGGCAGTGGCGCATCCCGCTCCAGCACCGCACCGGCAACGGCTATGTCCATTGCAGCGAATTCATCTCCGAAGATCAGGCCACCGCGACCCTGCTGGCGAATCTCGATGGCCAACCGCTGGCTGATCCCCGTCCCTTGCGGTTCGTCACCGGCAGGCGGCGTGAGTTCTGGAAGAGGAATTGCGTCGCGATCGGGCTTTCCGCAGGCTTCATGGAACCGCTGGAATCGACCTCGCTCCACCTGATCCAATACGCCATCCTGCGTCTTATCGCGCTCTTTCCGGACAGTGCGATGTCGCCCCTTTTATCAAGGGAGTACAACGCACAAACCGCGCGGGAATATGAGCTTATCCGCGACTTCCTGATCCTCCATTACAAGGCCAGCGAGCGGCAGGATTCCGAACTCTGGCGCTATTGCAGCGCCATGCCGATCCCCGACAGCCTGCAATACAAGATCGACCATTTCAAAGAGCACGGGATGCTGGTGGCAGACGGTCAGGAGTTGTTCGCCAACCCCAGCTGGATCGCGGTCTATCTTGGCCAGGGCATCGTGCCGCAGCGCGCTCCGGCGTTGGCGCACATGCGCGGTGCGGTGCCGGTGGCCGAACGGATGGCGCAGGTTCGCGCTGCGATGAGCGAGGCCGTCGCCGCCATGCCATCCCACAGCGAATTCATCGCCCGCCACTGCGCCGCGCCGCAAGTGGCCGCCTGACCTGTTTCACGTGAAACGCCTCTGCAAAGAGGGGGCAAGAGGGGGTCTGACCGGGGTCTGACCCGTCGCAAGCCCGCGCAAGGCCCGCACAAACCCGCTGCAAGCACCCCGCGAAAACCGAAAGGGCCCGCCATCGCTGGCGAGCCCTTCCTGCAACCCGGTGCGACCCGAGGTCTGGTCGTCAGAAATTCTTGCGCAGCGTGAAGTTGAACGTCCGGCCGTAAAGCTCGTGACGGCTCGGGAAGCTCCCGATCGCCGCGGTGCCGGCCACGTTCAGCAGATCATTCTGCGTTACGAAGGGTTCGTTGGTCAGGTTGAACACTTCCGCCAGGATCTGCACCCCGTTGAGGAAGCTGCCTTCCTTTTCGAAGGTATAGCCGATCTGCGCATCAAGGATCGTTTCCGGCTGCGCGCGCTGGCCCGAAAGCGAACCGTCGAAGTTCTGGATTTCCGACTGGAAGGCGCCGCGATAGCGGGCATTCAGACGGGCGCGGAAGCCGTTCTTTTCATAGAAGATGTCGCCCGACCAGGTAACATCCGAATAGCCCGGGATCGACACCGGCACGCCGACCTGGTTGAGCACCTCGGCATCGACATAGGTGACGCTGGCAAAGCCGCCGAACCCGTCAAGCACATCGGCGAAATCGCCGAAGTTGAGGCGCACCGTGCCTTCGACGCCGGTGATGCTGCCGTCCGAGAAGTTCACGGGGCCGCTGAAGATCCCCGTCGCTACCTGCGGATTGGCCTGCAGGAAATCACCCGAACCGAAGTTCTGGATCGACTGGGTGAGGTCGGTCACCTCGCGGAAGTCGATGATCCAGTCCGACAGGTCCTTGTGGAAACCGGCAATGATGATCGCGGTGCCGGGGGTGAAATAGCGTTCGAACGAGATGTCGAACGAGGTCGAACGATAGGGCTGCAGCGTCGGGTTGCCGCCGCCCAGCGTGAAGCACACCTGCGCCGGCGGGTTGAAGCCGGGCAGCACGGCATCGGGCCGCTGATCGCCATTATTGTCGGCGCAGGCCAGCGGGTTGAAGTTGACGTTCTGGTTCGCCGTCATCTGGTCAAGCCGCGCACGGGTCACGGTCTTGGCGGCAGCGATGCGGATGAAGGTGTCGGGCATGATCTCGAAGCTGAGGTTCATGCTCGGCAGCCAGTTGCCATAGCTTGCGCCGACCGTGTTGAGCGTCCCGTTGGGGAAGGTGCCGGTCGATTGCTGATCGGTGTCGGCATAGCGCAGACCGATATTGCCGCGCACCGGCACCGATCCCAGATCGCCGTCGATATCGGCCTGGATGTAGAAATTGTGGATCTTTTCCGACACCACCCACTGCGTGTCGAAAGTGGCCTTTTCGACCAGATAGGTGCCATCGGTGCGGAAGCGCGCCGGGTTGTAGGCGAGGATATCGTTGTTCAGGCTCTTGGTGTTGGTCGAACCCACGATCGCCCCGGTCGGGACAGCCAGCCCGTCACCGAAGGCCGCGGTCGGCCGCAGGAAGCTTTCGTTGGAATCGAAGCTCTTTTCGCGGTCGGTGTAGAGCCAGCCCGCGGTGATGCGGCTGAGGATGCCGCCATCGAATTCCCAATAGGTCTCGGCACGCAGCTGGTGCAGTTCGTCCTGGATGATCGGCTGCTTGATGAAGCCGACCTGCCCCCAGCCGCCCGGATCGGTCAGCAACACGTTGGCGGGGTTGGTGTAATCGAGCAAGCCGTCGATCGAATACTGACCATCGGGGCGGAAATTGAAGGTCATCGTGTCCTGCGCACCCGAGCGCGCACGACCGGTGCCGGCATAGCTTTCGAAGTCGATGTCGTTACGATCGAGCGTCGAATAGCCGTAATCGAGCACGAAGCCGAGATTGTCGGTCGCCTTCCATTCGGCATTCCCGCCGATGGCGAAGATTTCCGACTGGCTTCCTTCGGTGTCGGTGCGCAGGATCGGCACCACGCCCGAATAGGTCGCGCTGTCGGCGAACACGCCCGAACCGGTGACATTTTCGAGATTCGCGCCGCTCCACGAGGCGATCGGGGTTTCGGTGCCGCGGAAGATGCCCGAATCCTTGGTGTCGGTGTAGAAGCCGTCGACATTGAGGGAGAAGCTGTCCGAGGGCTCGAACTGCAGGGTGCCGGCAAGCGAGAAACGTTCGAAATTGCGGCTGACCACGCCCTGACGCGGGTTGTCCGCCGGATAGAACACGCCCTGCGGCGTGCGGCGCACCTGACCTTCAAGGACGGTGCGATCATCGCGGTTGCGGTTGTCCTGCGTCTTGAGTTCGCGGCTGATGAACTGGGTCGGGATCGATTGCAGCGTCGCACCCAGCGACCAGCCGAGTGTGCCATCGGCGTTCTGATCAATGTAGGAGGCGAAGAAGCGATAGCCGTCGCTGGCGAAATCGGGGTTCAGCGAGCCGCTGTCATTGACCGTATAGGTCGCCTGAACGGTGAGCTGGCGCTCCTTGTAATCGAGCGGCCGGATGGTGCGCAGATCGACGGCACCGGCGATGCCGATCGCGGCAAGCTGGGCATCACCGGTCTTGTAGACCACGCCGGAGCCGATCAGTTCGGAGGGGAACTGGTCGAATTCGATCCCGCGATTGTTGCCCGCCGACACGATCTCGCGGCCATTGAGCAGCGAGAGCGAGAAGTCCGGGCCAAGGCCGCGAATCGAGATCTGCTGCGAACGGCCGCGCACGCGCTGAGCGGTGACACCGGGCAGGCGGGCGAGCGTATCGGCAATCGACACGTCGGGCAGCAGGCCGATGTCTTCGGCCGAGATGACTTCGACGATCGAGGTCGCGTTGCGCTTGGCATCGAGCGACGACTGGATCGAGCTGCGGATCCCGGTGACGATGATCGCGTCACCTTCTTCGCTTTCGACGGTGGCAGGCTCCTCTGTCTCCTGCGCCATGACAGGCGCGCCGGTGACAGTCAGCGCCAGAAAGGTAGCGGCCCCGCACAGCAGACGCGCGCTTGCATTGATCCCGTAGGTTTTCATCAGAACTCCCCTCCCGCAAGCACAGTTCATGCTGCGCTTTTGCAGATTTTTTCATAGACCAACATGAACCTCAGGTAAATCGCCAATCGCCCTCCATGCCGCAGATGTGTGGTTTTATAGTTATCTTGTTGTTTTTCCGTATTTTGATGTGACGAAAGGCAGCTGATTCCGGGCGCAGGCAAGTCGGTTCTGGCGAAAATGTTGCCAGATAGTCACAGTTTTAAGCAATGCCGCAGCGCATCACCTCCCAGCCGAACGAGGCAAATCCGGGGCGCGCTTTCAGCCCGCCGAGAAATTCCATTTTTAATGTTCTATTACAATTGTTTAAGCATTTCCCTTGGACTGCCGGAAGGGATTTGATAGGCTCCCCACATGGCCACAAGCCCCGGATCGCTGCCCCATACC
Organism: Porphyrobacter sp. HT-58-2; assembly: GCF_002952215.1. Classification (NCBI taxonomy): domain Bacteria; kingdom Pseudomonadati; phylum Pseudomonadota; class Alphaproteobacteria; order Sphingomonadales; family Erythrobacteraceae; genus Porphyrobacter; species Porphyrobacter sp. HT-58-2. The sequence continues at coordinate 3,110,164 of NZ_CP022600.1, forward strand.
GCACCGCAAGGATGGGCTTTGTCCCTTGATCGGACGGAAATTGCTTCGTTTTCAGCGGATAATCATCGACTTGTGACGATCCAGCAGTTGCTGGCGAGTCCCGATGCGGTCGTTTCGATGGCCACTTTGCAAAAATTTGCAAAGATCACCCCGCAATATCCGGGGGTGCGCGCCCCGCTTGCGCCGCAGGTCTGTACGGCATGGCTGGCGCAACTCTCGCCGCTGCTCGATCAATGGTTCGGGACGGCGCCGCACGGGTGGGAGATGCAGGCCTGGTACTCGCTCGTCACCACACCGCCAGCACAGCTCGCGCCGATCCAGCGCCTGCCGCACGTCGATGGCACAGATCCTCAGCAGGTGGCGATGATGCTCTACCTGCATAGCACGGGGCATGGCGGCACTGCCTTCTTCCGCCACCGCGCCACCGGGCTGTCGTCGCTCACCGCCGAAACCTGGCCCGGTTATGCCGCTGCGGTGCAGGCCGAAGTCGCCCGCACCGGCCTGCCGCCTGCGGCCTATACCACCGACGGCGCCCCGCATTTCGAGCGCATCCATGCCGTTGATGGCGCCTTCAACTCGGCAGTGTTCTATCGCGGCAACATCCTTCACAGCGGGGTGATCGACAATGCCGCGCCGCTCGATGTCGACCCGCGCAGAGGCCGGCTGACGATCAACGCCTTCTTCCGCCCCTCGGTGGCGGACTGACATTCGCAAGGGATCCGACATGGACAGGCCTGAGGTAAGGAAGCTGGTGATCGTGGGCGGTGGCACGGCCGGTTGGATCACGGCGGCGGCCTTTGCCCGGCTGCTGGGCGAACGCCTCAGCATCGAGCTGGTCGAAAGCGAAGCGATCGGAACCGTCGGCGTCGGCGAGGCGACGATCCCGCAAATCATCCGGTTGAACGCCATTCTTGGCCTTGATGAGCACGCCTTCCTGCGCGCCACCTCCGGCACCTTCAAGCTGGGGATCGAATTCGTCGACTGGGGGAGCAAGGGCAGCCGCTATCTCCACACCTTCGGCGATACGGGGATGAACCTCGGCAATGTTGCGTTCCATCATTACTGGCGGCGCAGCGCTGGCGAGGCGCCCGACCCCAAGGGCTTGTGGCATTGGTCGCTGCATCAGCTCGCCGCCGATCAGGCGCGCTTCGGCAAGCTGGAGCGCGTGGGCAACACGGCGATGACGGGGCTGGCTTATGCCTACCACTTCGATGCCAGCCGCTATGCCCTGTTCCTGCGCGCCTATGCCGAGGGGCGCGGCGTCAAGCGCAGCGAGGGGATCGTCGAAAGCGTCCAGCGCGATGGGGAGAGCGGCGATATCACCGCGATCACCTTGAAGGACGGAAAGCAAGTCTCCGGCGATTTCTTCATCGACTGCACCGGCTTCCGTGCGTTGCTGCTGGGCGAGACGCTGGGGGTGGGATATCAGGACTGGTCAAAATGGCTCCCCTGCGACCGCGCGCTGGCGGTGCCGTCCGAACGCCTGCCCACCATCGTCCCCTATACCCGCGCCACCGCGAAGGACGCTGGCTGGCAGTGGCGCATCCCGCTCCAGCACCGCACCGGCAATGGCCATGTCTATTCGAGCGGGTTCAAATCCGACGATGACGCCGCCGACACGCTGCTGGCAGGGCTGGATACCAAGCCGCTCGGCGATCCGCGCCCGATTCGCTTCACCACTGGCCGGCGCGCGGCATTCTGGGCGCATAATTGCGCAGCGATCGGCCTGTCGAGCGGGTTTCTCGAACCGCTCGAATCGACCTCGATCCACCTGATCCAGTCGCATGTCAGCCGCCTGATCCAGCTGTTCCCGCGCACAGGCGACGCAGCGGCGGAGCGGGCCGAATACAACCGGCGCTGCGCAGCCGAATTCGCGCAGATCCGCGATTTCCTGATCCTCCACTACCACCAGACCACGCGCGAGGATTCGGAATTCTGGCGCTATTGCAAGCATATGGAGGTACCGGACAGCCTCACTCACAAGCGCGAACTGTTCGCCGCCTCGGGCCGCGTGGGGCGCGATGTCGATGACCTGTTCCGCGATGCCAGCTGGGTGCAGGTGATGCTGGGTCAAGGGATTACCCCTGCCAGCTATGATCCCATGGCCGATCAGATCGCTCCGGCACAGCTCGCCGAATTCCTTGCCAATCTGCGCACGCTCATCGCCCGCGCGGTGGCCAGCCTGCCGAACCACGAGGAGTACCTGCGCCAGCATTGCCCGGTCGATCCGGCGCTGCTGGCCGCCTGAGCGCCTCTCCTTCGGACCGAAGCCCAGCCACAGCACTTTCCGGCAAAAGAAAAGGGCGGCGCAGCAACCTGCACCGCCCTTTCATGTCCGCCCGAAGGCGAAATCCGCTTACGACTGGCTGGCGAGATAGGCCACCAGGTTCGCACGATCCTGGTCGTTCTTGATGCCCGGGAACGCCATCTTGGTGCCCGGCATGAAGCCCTTGGGATCCTTGAGGTATTCGAACAGGACGTCTTCGCTCCAGGTCACGCCGCTGTTCTTGTTGGCGTCCGAATAGGCAAAGCCGGCGACCGAACCCGACTTGCGGCCGACGATCTTGTGGAGCGACGGACCGACGCGGTTCACGCCTTCGTCGAGCACGTGGCACGAACGGCACAGCGCGAAGACCTTTTCGCCCGCCTTGGCGTCGGTCGTCATGCTGGCGAATTCCAGAGTGCCGCCAGCCGCAGCAGCAGCCGCTTCGGTGGCTTCGGCAGGGGCTTCTTCAGTCGCAGCCGGCGCTTCTGCCGGAGCAGCTGCTTCGGTGGTTTCAGCCGGAGCTTCTTCAGCCTGCTTGCCACCGCAAGCCGAAAGGGTGACGAGGCTCGCCAGCGCAGCCGCGCCCATCAGGAAATTACGCTTCATGGTGTCTTGTCCTCTGAACAACTTGTTCCTCCCGCATCCCAGCGGGCCATAAACCAGATTTTCGGGCATGGAAAGCGGGACTTCACATGAGCAAACGCCCTCCCCCTCCTGTCCGTAAATGGCTCAACGCGCCACCTGCAAAAGGGTTTCCGCGCGTGCGCGAAAGATTGGCACAGTGCCTGCGCCAGGGCAGAGCCAATATTGCCACGTGCGGCGCGCACGCTATGGTTGCGCGCATGAATACCATGCCCCGTCACACGAAGATCGTGCTCGCCCTGCTGGCCTTCCTGCCGCTCTATTTTGCCGTCGCTGCGCTCGGCACGAAATTCGGCATCTGGGGATGGCAGCTGGGGTTGATGACGCTGACCTTCTTTGGCGGGATGATCGTGCTGGCGGTCACGGCGCTTGCCGCGCTGGTATCGCTGATCATTGCCGTCAGAGCCAAGCCGCGCCGCAATGGACCGCTGGCCGCGGCGATCATCGGGCTGCTGGTGCCGGGCGCTGCGCTCGCGCTGTTCATGGCGGCGGGCAGCAAGGCGGGCGACAATCCGATCCACGATATCGCGACCGATACCGGCAATCCCCCCACCTTCTCCGAAGCGACAATGGCCGCGCGCGAGAAGGCCGGGGCCAACCCCTTGAGCGATTACCAGACCCCGCTCGGCCAGCTCGAATTCTATGGCGATCGGGTACCGCCCGAACTGGCGGTGAAATCCCACGCGCAGATCATCACTGCCCGCAGCGATCGTCCCGCCCCGCTGCCGCTGGGCGGTGCGAGCAAGGCCGAGGGCGTAGCCGCGGTCGCGGCGGCGATGGGAGCGATGGGTTTCAGCCCTGTCACCACCAATGTCGATGCCGGGACGGTCGAAGGCGTGGCGGAAACCTTCTGGTTCGGGTTCAAGGACGATGTCGTGGCGCGCGTGGGCGAACAGCAGATCGACTTCCGCTCGGTCAGCCGGGTGGGGATGAGCGATCTGGGCGCCAACACCGCGCGGATCATCGAACTGCGCAGCCGCACCGAGGCATTGCTGGGCTCGGCTAGCCGGTAAAGGCGCGGACGGCCATCGCGCTGCGCTGGATAACGGTCAGCGCGCACAGCGCGGCGTAGCCATAGGCGAGCGGGACGAACCACGCCGGGAACAGGCACATGGCGATGAACACGGCGATAGTCTCGGCCCCTTCGGCGAGGCCGGTGGAATAGAAGAAGCTTTTTTTCCCGTGGGCCTGCGTTTCCTCGCCGCGCTTGGCTGCGATCACCGCGAAAGCGAGGAAGCTCACCCCGGTCAGCACAAAGCTCGCCACCAGCACCAGCGCGGGCAGTGCGTTGGCGGGCGCGGCGATGCCGAAGCCGAGCGGCACGCTGACATAGAAGGCGAAATCCGCGACGATATCGAAATAGCCGCCAAGGTCGGAAGGCCCGCGCACTCGCGCGACCGCCCCGTCGAGCCCGTCGAGCAGCCGGTTGGCGACGATCAGCGCCAGCCCCCAGCCGATGTGGCCAAGGGCAATCGCGGCCGCCCCGGCAAGGCCGAGCGCGAGGCCGGTGAAAGTCAGAGCATTGGCGGTTACGCCCGCGCCTGCCAGCGCACGGCCCACGCGGTTGAGCGGCGGGTCGATCAGCGGGCGGAGTTTGGCGTCAAGCAAGGGTCACCAGCCCGATCCATGCGCCGGTCATGGCACTGGCTAGGTTGCCCGCGATCCAGCTTTTCATCCCCAGCCCCGCCGCCTCCGCCCGGCGTTCGGGGCAGAGCGTCCCGATAGTCGAGACCAGCAGGCCAACACTCGCAAGGTTCGCAACGCCGCACAGCGCATAGGTGACGATCAGCAAGCTGCGCGGCCCCAGCGTGCCGGGGGCCAGCGCGGCGAGCTCGAGATAGGCGACATATTCGTTGAGCACCGCCTTGGTCCCCATCAGCGCGCCTGCCGCCTGCGCCTCGCCCCACGGCACGCCGATCAACCACATCAGCGGCGCCAGCACCCAGCCGAGCAGGCGCTTCAAGGTCAGCGGCTCCCCTTCGATCAGGGGCAGCAGCGCCAGCGCCATGTCGGCCAGCGCCACCAGCGCGAACACCACGATGATCACCGCGATCACGCTGAGGAACAGCTGCATCCCGTCCATCGTGCCTTTGACGATGGCATCGATGCTGGATTCGTAGCGCAACCCCGGCTCACCCTGCTCCACCTCGGTCGCCGCGTGCGTGTCGGTTCCCGGCACCATCAGCCGCGCCACCAGCAGTGCAGCGGGGAGCGATATCAGCGAGGCGGCGATCATATGACCGACCGCATCCGGGACAGTTGCGCGCAGGGTGGTGGCATAGAGGACGAGGATCGCGCCGCTGATGGTCGCCATCGTCAGTGCCATGATCTGGAACAGCTCGCTGCGGCTGACACGGGCGAAATAGGCGCGCGTCACCAGCGGCGCCTCGACCACGCCGAGGAAGATGCTCGCCCCGCCCGACAACCCGACCACGCCCGACACGCCAAGGCTGCGGCGCAAGAGGAAGCTGAGGCCGTTCACCATCCATCGCAGCACGCCCCAGTGCCACAGCAAGGCGGCGAGCGCGGAAAAGACGATCACCAGCGGCAGGATCTGGAAGGCGATGATGAGCGGCGGCTGCGCGCCCTCCTTCAGGGCGAAAGGCAGCTCCGCCCCGCCCAGGTATCCGAACATATAGGCCGATCCCTTGAGCGTCGCCGTCTCGACTGCGCTGACCGCATCATTGACAAGGCCCACCGCCGCCCAGACGGCAGGCACCCGCAGGATCAGCACCGCCAGCACCCCCTGAAGCACCAGCGCGCCCGCGATCCAGCGCCAACCGGGATGACCGGCGCGGTTCTCGCTGATCGCCCATGCGATGCCGAGCAGCACCGCAATCCCGATCACGCCCCGCAGCTGGTCGAACAGCTCCACCGCTCCTTAACCCCGCATCCAGTCGTGATAGCGCTCGACCCATTTGAGCAGGCCTTCGGGCTTGTGCGCCTTCTTCCAGTTGCCGGCCGCGAACTTGTTGGCCTCGGCCATCGTCGGATAGGCGTGGATCGTGCCGAGGATTGTGTTGAGGCCGATGCCGTGCTTCATCGCCAGCACATATTCGGCCAGCAATTCCCCCGCCTGCGCGCCGACGATGGTCGCGCCCAACACCGTGTCCTTGCCGCCTGCGGGGGTCAGCACCTTGACGAAGCCCTTGGTCTCGCTCTCGGCAATCGCGCGGTCGAGATCGTCGAGATCGTACCGGGTGACTTCGACCGCGATGCCCTGTTCCGCCGCCTCGCGCTCGTTAAGGCCGACGCGGGCGACTTCGGGATCAAGGAAGGTGACGGCAGGAATCACGCGGTAATCCGCCCTGAACTTGCGGAACGTCCCGAACAGCGCGTTGACGCTGGCATACCATGCCTGATGGCTGGCGGTATGGGTGAACTGGAACGGCCCCGCGACGTCACCTGCGGCGAAGATATTGGGGAACTTGGTGGCGAGGAATTCGTCGGTGACGACGGTCTTGCCCACGTCAACGCCGATATCCTCCAGCCCGAAGCCGGTCAGCCGCGCCTTGCGCCCCACGGCGACGATCAGCGCATCAAACGGCACGCACACCTCCTGCCCGCCGCTTGCCGCTATCACAGCCCCACTCTCGATCCGCACAGCCGTATGACCGGTCAGCACCCGCACCCCGTCCGCCTCCAGCACCGCCTTGGCGAGCGCCGCAACATCCGCATCCTCGCGCCCCAGCAGCGTCTCGGCCATTTCGACCTGCGTCACGCCGGACCCGATCCGCGCCAATGCCTGCGACAATTCGCACCCGATCGGCCCGCCGCCAAGCACCACGACCCGAGCCGGGGCTGAGTCCATCTGCGCGAAGGCCTGCCACATCGTCTCGCTGGTGAGATAGCCGCTGCCTTCGATCCCCGGAATGGGAGGCACCACCGGCTCTGCCCCGCTGGCGATGATGATGCTGCGGGTGGTGAGGCGCTGGGTGCCGCCATCGGTCCGGGCAATCTCGACTGTCCACGGGTCGATAATCCGGGCATAGCCCTGCACCACATCAACCCCGAGGCCGGTGTAACGCTCCACGCTGTCGTGCGGCTCGATGGTCTTGATCGCCTCCATCACCCGCGCGATCACTGATTTGAACGGCACCTGCGGTTCGACGGGCGTGAGGCCGTACTTGTCGGCATGGCGCATTGTTGCTGCGACCTTGGCGCTCTTGATCAGCGCCTTTGACGGCACGCAGCCAGTGTTCAGGCAGTCGCCGCCCATGTCCTTGGCCTCGACCAGCGTCACCTTCGCCTTCACCGTCGCGGCGATATAGGCCGACACCAGCCCCGCCGCACCCGCGCCGATCACCACCATGTTGCGATCGAACGTCTTGGGCCGAGAGAACCCGGCATAGGCCTTGCGGCGCTTGACGAAGCCGATCAGCAGCTTGGCGAGCCACGGGACGATGCCGAGGAACACGAAGCTGCCGATCAACGTCGGCGAGATCAGCCCGCTTGTATCCTCGATCCGCGCCAGCTGCGTGCCGGCATTCACATAGGCAATCGTGCCAAGCAGCATCCCCAGCTGGCTCACCCAGACATAGGTGAACGTGCGGATGCGGGTGAGGCCCATCACCAGATTGACCACAAAGAACGGGAAGGCGGGGATCATCCGCAGACTGAAGAGATAGAACGCCCCGTCACGCTCAAGCCCGGCATTGATTGCCTTCAGCCGCTCGCCGAAGCGCGCCTCGATGGTGTCGCGCAGCACATAGCGCGAGGACAGGAACGCCAGTGTCGCCCCAAGCGTCGAGGCGAAGGAGACAAGGATCGTCCCCGTCACCACCCCGAACAGCGCGCCCGCCGCCAGCGTCATGATCGCAGCACCCGGCAGCGAGGCCGCCGTCACCGCGACATAGGCGAGGAAGAACCCCGCCAGCACGACGACCGGATTTTCGGCGTAGAACGCCTCCCACTCGCCCACCGCCCGCTTGATCCCGTCAAGCGTGAGATATTGCCCCAGATCGAAGAGGAAATAGGCCGCTACGACAGCGGTCAGCGCGGCAAGGATAACGAGTTTCTTCAAGGGGCCTCCCGGATTGGCTTGCGCGACCTGCTTTCGGTCAAAGCGCACCGGCGGTTACGCCGTTCCCGCCAGCTTCGCGTATTGCCTGATCCAGCGCTTGTCGATCCAGTGCTTCAGCGCCAGCACCAAAGCCCCTTCGGCAGAAAGCCGCCCATAGCTGGCAATCGCGCGCCCGTCGCCGGTGTTGATCAGATAGAGGCTGTGCCGTCGCGGATGATAGGTCGCGCGCGGTGCCTCATCAGCCAGCACGCTGCGCAGATTGGCGGCGAGCACCGGCCCTGCAAACACCGCATGAACCCCGGAATGGACAAGCGGACGGTCAGCCCGCGCACTGACATCACCTGCGGCGAAGATATGGCCGTGCGAAACGGAGCGGTGATGTTCATCGACCAGCGCGAAGCCCGTATCATCGACCGCAAGGCCGCTCTCGCGCACCCAATCGGGCGCCGCACTGCCGAGCGCGGCGATGATCAGATCGGCCGGTTCGAGCGTGGACGCGCCCGTCATCATCCTGCCGCTTTCGAGCCGCGCATCGGCAAGGTGGAGCGCGATTCCCTGCCGAACCAACGCCGTAGCGACCTGGCTACGCACCGCTTCGGCAAAGCCAGGAAGCAGCCCGGCCGCGCCCGTTGCCAGCGTCACTTCGGGGCGGGGATCGGCTCCGGCCAGATTGCGCAGGGCAAAGGCCAGCTCCACGCCCCCCGCCCCGCCGCCCGCGACCACCACGCGGCGTGGGGGCGGCATCGCGGCGATCCGTTTCACAAAGCCCTCGATCGGCCGAACGTCGAGCAGGCGCGGGTCATTGCCGAGCAGCGCCGCCCCCTGCCCCACACCGCCGCTGTCGAGCGAGGCGCAGTCGAAGGAAAGAATTGCGCCGCTGTCGGTGGTGACACTCCGGCCCACAGGATCGAGCGCGATGCAGCGCCCCTGCACCCAGTCCACCCCGGCGCGGGCCGCGAGCGCCGCCAGATCGACCAGCCCTTCGCCCTGCGCGTGCTGTCCGGCGAGCCAGCCGGGAACCATGCCGGAATAGCGCAGGTGCCGTTCTGGCGTGAGCAGCACGGTGCGCACGCCTGCGCCTGGCGGACCGCGCCTGATCCAGTCGGCCAGCACCGCGACATGGGCATGACCGCCGCCCACCAGCAACAGCACCTTGCCGCTCATGCGGTTTCCTGCGCCATGATCCCACATTCCTGTCGCTTCTTTGCCTCTGGTTCAGCTATCCGCAAGCTTTGAACGTTAACGGAGCAGCTACATGACATTGCCTCTCAATAACATCTCATAGCTTCGTATCTACAGGAAGTTGCAGCATTCTTCTCTCTGCCGGAACCGTCAGGGGGTTGAATGATTGATCGTTTGCGGAGCGACAATGTTGCAATAGATGCATTGACGTTTTCGCACGCGCCATTTCGGCCGGGCGACGGGTCGCTTGAACACAGGTTTCGCACGGAAAGGCTGCCATGGCAGGTGAAGGCCAGAGTTACGGCTCGAAAATCTCGCTGGTCAAATTCTTCAGGATCTTCTTCGATATCCTGAAACCTGAAGCGAATTTCTACTGGCTGGCCGTGGTCTACGGCATAGGCATCGGCCTGCTTTCGCTCGCCACGCCGATTTCGGTGCAGATGCTGATCAACACCATCGCCAACACAGCGATGCGCGCACCGCTGGTGATGCTGTCGCTGACGCTGTTCGGCCTGCTGCTGATTTCGAGCTTGCTCTATGCCCTGCGCATCCACCTGATGGAGATCTTCGCGCGCCGGTTCTACGCCCGGATGGTGGCGGAAATCTCTCTGATTTCAGTCTATGCCCAGAACCCCTTTTTCGGCGACGTGAAGAAAAGCTCGCTGTTCAATCGCTATTTCGATGTGATCTACGTCCAGTCGCTCGTCCCCAACCTGTTCATCGGCGGCTTTACAGTTCTGCTGCAGATCGCGGTCGGCTTTGTCCTGGTATCGCTGTATCACCCCTATTTCCTTGGTTTCACGCTGGTGATGGCCGCGCTGGTATGGATCGTCTGGGTCGTTTGGGGAAGCCGGGCGCTGCGCACTGCGATCGACGTCAGCCATGCCAAGCACACCACCGCCTACTGGCTGGAGACGATCGGCAGCTCCAACGGCTTTTTCAAGTCACAGCGCCGGATCGACTACGCGCTCGACAAGACGGATGACCACACGCGCATCTACATCAACGAGCGCAAGCGTCATTTCCGGCATCTGTTTTCCCAGACTGTGACCCTGCTCGTCACCTATGCCGGGGCCAGCGCTGCACTGCTGGGACTGGGCGGCTTTCTGGTGATCGAGAACGAGCTGACGCTTGGCCAGCTGGTTGCGGCGGAACTGGTGCTGTCGGCAGCGTTCATCGGGATCGCCCAGCTGGGCACCTATCTCGCCTATTTCTACGATCTGTTCGCTGCGGTCGAGGAAATCTCGCAGTTCTATGATGTCGAACAGGAACAGCCCAAGGGTGAAGACCCCTTCGACAGCCCGGATCACACCATCATTCTGCATGGCGTGCGCGGCATGGCCCGCCATGAGGAAGTGCGGTTCGATCTGGAAATTCCCTCGGGCGCGATCATCATGGCCTCATCAAGCCAGCACGGCGTGCAGCGTCTGTTTTCCAACCTGCTAAAACTGCACGAGCTCCCGCAAGCCGGGATCGCGACGCTCGGCGGGGTCGACATGAAGGCAATCGAAGCGCACCACCTGCGCAAGAACGTCCATGTGCTCGACCGTCCGACCATCGTCGAGATGACGATCCGCGAATATCTCGCCCTGTCCTGCCCCGATACTGCCCCGCAGCGGATGCTCGGTGCGCTTGAAACAGTGGGACTGGCCGACACCATTGCCATGCTCGAAAAGGGTCTCGACACCCCGCTTGCATCGACCGGCTACCCGCTGTCGTCGGTCGAACTGCAGCAGCTCAAGCTGGCCAACGCTCTGCTGGAGCGGCCGCGCATTCTGGTGCTGAGCCGCCTGTTCGACCTGCTCGACCCCGAACCGATCGAACGCGCCGTCGCAGAGTTGCGCCAGCAGGCCTATTCGACCGTGATCTATTTCTCCAACCGCAACACTGATCTGGGCTTCGACCGCTTCCTGTATCTCGAGCCTCGGCAGCAACGCTATTTCGACAATTTCGAAGATTTCAGGCGCGCCATGAAACAATCCGTCCCCACCCCGGGTACCCCGCTTGGCAAGGGAGGCGCATAAGCATGGCGACGCTCAAGGAAGACATGGCCCATTTCACCACGCTGGCCTCGATCAAGACGCCGCGGGTGATGAGCGCGGTGTTCATCATGCTGTTGGCCGCCATGGTCATCTCGGTCGCGTTCCTGATCTATGTGCCGTGGGTGCAAACCACCACCGGCCGCGGGGTCGTGACCACGCTCAGTCCGAACGAACGCAAGCAGGACATCAACGCACTGGTGCCAGGCCGGATCGAGGAATGGTACGTGCGTGACGGTTCTTCGGTGAAGAAGGGCGATCCCATCGTCCGCATCGCCGATATCGATCCGCAGCTGCTCGACCGTCTGCGTGCCGAACGCGGCCAGATCGAACTGCAGTTGCAGGCCGCCCAGTCGGCCCTGGCCACCGCCCAGATCGACGAACGCCGCAGCCGCGAACTGTTCGAGGCCGGCCTTGCCGCAAGGCGCGATTACGAACTGGCGCAGATCAAGGTTGCCGACATGCAGGCGCGCGTCGCAGCCAACCAGGCCGATCTCAACCGCGCCGATGTCAACATCTCGCGCCAGTCGGTGCAGATCGTGCGCGCGCCGCGCGACGGCTTCATCCAGAGCCTCAACGCAGGGGACGCCGCCACCTTCATCCGGGCCGGTGATGTGCTCGCCACCTTCGTCCCTGACGGGGCCGAGCGCGTGATCGAAATCTTCATCGACGGGCGCGATGTTGCGCTGGTGAAAAAGGGCGACAAGGCCCGTATCCAGTTCGAAGGCTGGCCTGCGGTGCAGTTTTCCGGCTGGCCCTCGGTCGCGATCGGCACCTTCGGGGGCCGGGTTATCGCGGTGGATCAGTCGGCGCAGGTCAATGGCCGGTTCCGCGTCCTGATTGCCGAGGACACCACCGAAGAATACCGCTGGCCCGAAGAACGCTATGTCCGCTTCGGCGCAGCAGTGCAGGCCTGGGTGCTGCTTGAGACGGTGCCGGTCGGCTACGAGATCTGGCGTCAGCTCAACAACTTCCCGCCTGAACTCACACCAGCCGAGAGCAGCAGGCAGACGAACTGACGATGACACGCGCATGGGCCTTGCTGCGGCAGACCGCGCTGCTCGGCACCGGCATGGCCGGGGCAATGGCGCTGGCGCTGGCTCCTGCACCGGCCTTGGCGCAGGACATTGCGCCGGTCGGCGATCCGCTTGACGTGGCACTGACCACCGGGCCGCTGCTGCCCGATGAAGTGCTGCGATCTTCGGCGCTGACCTTTCCCGCCATCCTCGAAGCCTTCGAGCGCGAGGCTGCTGCACGATCGGATCAGCTGTCGGCTGACGGGGCGTTCGACCTGATGCTGAAGGGCGAGTATTATGACCGCCTGACCGGCTTTTATTCGGGCGGGTTCGGCAAGGTCGAAGCCCGCCAGCCGCTGCGCCCCTATGGCGCGGAGGTGTTCGGCAGCTACCGCGTCTCGGACGGCATCTTTCCGACCTACGAGAACATCAACTACACCAATGCGCTGGGCGAAGCGAAGGTCGGCGCGCTGTTTTCGCTGCTCCGCAATCGCGATATCGATGCGCGCCGCTTCGCAATCGAGGATACCCGGCTGGCCGCCAGTCAGGCGCGACTTGATGTCTTGCTGGTGCAATTGAACGTCCAGCACGAGGCGCTGCGCGCCTATTGGCGCTGGGTCGGCGCGGGCGAGGAAATCCGGGTATTCGAGGAACTGCTCGAAATCGCGGAGGCACGCCAGGTCGGGCTCACCCGTGAAGTCCGGGAAGGCGCCCGCGCAAGGATCGCGCTGACCGAAAACGAACAGAACCTGCTGCGCCGCCGATCGCTGCTGGAAGAGGCAAAACGCAATTTTGCCACTGCCGCCAATTCGCTCGGGTTCTACCTGCGCAATTCGGCGGGCGAGATGATCGTGCCGACCCGCGAGATGCTGCCTGATCTCGACAAGCTCAGGGGCGTTGCGCCGATGGAAGCGCTGGTAACAGAGCCGCTGAACGAAGTGATCCGCAGTCGCCCCGAGCTTGAGACTTTCCGGCTGGCGATTGAACGCGCCAACAACCGGGTGGAACTGCGGCGCAACGATCTGCAGCCCTCGCTCAATGCCAGTGTCGAATTGTCGCGCGATTTCGGTGCGCTGGGGCCGGGCGGCCCGGGATTCGATTCGACCGATGCGGTGGTCGGCCTGACGTTCACTGTCCCGCTCCAGCGTCGCGAAGCGCGCGGACGGCTGCAACGCGCCGAGGCCGAACTGCGCGAGACCGAACTGCGTCAGCGCCGTATCGCCGATCAGATCACCACCGAAGTCGGCAATATTCTCGCCAATCTGTCGGCGGCGCTGAAACTCGCCGATCTCGCCGATGCCGAAGTCAAGCAGGCCAATCAGATGGTGCAGGCCGAACGCACCCGTTTCCGGCTGGGCGCGGGCGACTTTTTCCTCGTCAACGTGCGGGAAGAAACCGCCGCCAACGCCCAGATCAGCGCCATCCGGGCCGATGTTGCCGGACGGCTGGCCGAAGCCAGCTACAACGCAGCGACGATGAACCTTCCCGCGCTGGGGCTGGAATAAGCGGGTTCAAATCTTCCCCCGCAGCGCCTGATAGGCGGCCGCTGATACCGTGTTGGCGAGGTTCAGCGAGCGGATCAACTCAGATCGCATCGGCAGGTTGAAGAGGCGGTCTTCATGCTGCGCAATAATGCTGCGCGGTATACCTTTGGTTTCCTGACCGAATACAAGAAATGCGTCTTCGGGATAGTCCGGCTCATAGAACGAGCGCGCACCGAATTCCTCGAACAGGAACAGCTGCTCCGGCCGGGGGCTGCGCGCATCCAGAAACGCACCCCAGCTGGCATATTCGGTCAGGCGCACGTGCGGCCAGTAATCGAGGCCGGAGCGCTTCACCCGCTTGTCGCTGATCTCGAAGCCCAGCGGGTGGATCAGGATCAGCTCCATATCCAGCGCCACACAGGTGCGCCCCACCGCCCCGGTATTGCCGGGGATCTCGGGCTGGACGAGGATGATGGCGAGGCCCATCAGGCCGCTCGCATCACCCCAGCTTGTCCTTCAGCAGCTGGTTCACCACCTGCGGGTTGGCCTTGCCCTGCATCGCCTTCATCGTCTGGCCGACGAAGAAGCCGAACAGGGCCTCCTTGCCGGCGCGGTATTGTTCGACCTTGTCGGCATTGGCGGCGATGATCGCATCGACCGCGGCCTCGATGGCGCCGGTGTCGGAGACCTGCTTCAGCCCCTCGGCCTCCGCGATTTCTTGCGGATCGCGGCCGGTCTTGAGGACGATCTCGAAGATCTCCTTGGCCTGCCCGCCGCTGATCTCGCCCTTGTCGGCCATCGCGAGGATGGCGGCTTGCGCGGCCGCCGTGGCGTTGGCGGGGTCGGCGTCATCGCCCAAGGCCTTCAGCACCCCCGGCGCGACCGAGAGCGACCAGTTGGCGACCTGCGTGGCAACCTTGGCTTCATCCTTGGCCGTAGCCTTGGCGGTTTCGGCCAGCAGCGTCTCGAAGCGGGCGAAGGTCTCGACCTCGGCGGTCAATTCGCGGGCGTTGTAGGGGGTGAGGCCCAGCACCTCGACATAACGCTTTCGCTTGGCATCCGGCAGTTCGGGCAGCGAGGCGCGGCATTCGGCGAGGAAGTCGTCTTCCAGCACCAGCGGCAACAGGTCGGGATCGGGGAAGTAGCGGTAATCGTGCGCATCTTCCTTGCTGCGCATCGTGCGCGTGGTGCCGGTGCCGGGGTCGAACAGGCGGGTTTCCTGATCGACCTTGCCGCCCGCTTCCAGCACATCGACCTGCCGCATCGCCTCATGCTCGATTGCCTGCATGACGAAGCGCACCGAGTTGACGTTTTTGGTTTCGGTGCGGGTGCCGAAGGGCTCGCCCGGACGACGCACCGAGACGTTCACGTCGGCGCGCATCGAGCCTTCTTCCATGTTGCCATCGCACGAGCCGACATAGCGCAGGATCGCCCGCAGCTTCCTGAGGTAAGCCCCTGCTTCGGAAGGCGAACGCATGTCGGGCTTGGAGACGATCTCCATCAGCGCCACGCCCGAGCGGTTGAGGTCGACATAGGACATGGTCGGGTGCTGATCGTGCATCAGCTTGCCTGCGTCCTGCTCGACGTGAATGCGCTCGATGCCGATGATCTTGTCTTCGAGGATGCCAGCCTTCTCGTCCGCCTCGATCAGCAGCGAGCCTTCGCCCACAAGCGGATGATAAAGCTGGCTGATCTGGTAGCCCTGCGGCAGATCGGCGTAGAAGTAGTTCTTGCGGTCAAAACGCGACCACGCGTTGATCTGCGCTTCAATCGCCATGCCGGTGCGCACCGCCTGACGGATGCACTCGCGGTTGGGCACGGGCAGCATCCCCGGCATCGCGGCATCGACGAGGGAGACCTGCGAGTTCGGCTCCGCGCCAAACGCGGTCGCCGCGCCGGAGAACAGCTTGGCGTTGCTCGTGACCTGCGCATGGACTTCAAGGCCGATCACGACCTCCCATTCGCCCGTGGCACCCTGGATGCGATAGTTGCTCATGGAGCCGATCTAGATTGGCCTGCGCCCCAGTCAAGCTGGCTGAAGCACGAAGTAGCCCTGGTCACCCTTGTCCGCAGCATTGAGTGCCTCAGCCTCGGCCTCGAACCGGGCCATTTCCTCGGCGGTGAATGGCAAGGGGTTGGGCTTGCCGCCCACGCCGACCATAGGGATGCCCTTGCGGTAGGCCTCGCTCCAGGCGAGCGACCAGCCCATGGTGTCCGTGCCTGAGCCCACCTCGCCAAGGCCCGCGCTTGCAGCATAGGCGCGGAACGCATCCGGCGCGAACAGGTAGAGGTGGCGCGGCGGATCGAGCTGCACCCAGTCCACACCAAAGCGGGACCAGATGTCCGGTTGCAGCAGCGGAATGCGCACGAAGATCGACCCGCCCGGCGCCAGCCGCTCGCGCGCGGCAACCAGCAGCGCGCGCGGATCAGGCACGTGCTCGAGCGAGTGGTGCATGGTGATGAGATCATATTGCCCGTCATGATCGGCCAGATCGCCGCTCATCAGCCGCACGCCATTAGGGCGTGTACCGACTGCGGTTTCGGGCAGGAACATGTCGATGCCCGCCAAATCCGTGAACCCCAGCCGGGCGAGATCGTCGAGCCTTGCACCCTCCCCGCAACCAACATCGAGAATGCGCGATTGCAGCGTCAGGCCCGGAATCGTCGCTATCCACGGCTGGCAGCCGCGCCGCAGCCGGTCGATCATACCGTGCCCGCGCGGATAGCGCTGCGGCCGGCCGATGATATTGGCCGCTACCACGCGCTTCACTAGCGCCTTCAGTGGCTGTTCGCGGCGCAGGTTGTTGAAGGAATAATAGCTGTCGGACTGGTAATAGTACCCCAGATTGTCCGGCACCTCGGCGATCTGGACCGTGCCGCACTTGCCGCACTGGAAATAGTCGAAGACCTCCCCGTTGCCGAACATCCGCTCGGCCGCGGGGAACGCGCTGAGGCTCTCGCTGGCGCCGCAAACCCGGCAGATCGTGTATGTGATCGTCGTCATTGTCCGCTGTATCCCGAGCTTGCTCGCCGATGCCGTCACACCGGCATGTCGTGTTCACCGCCGTTCCCGGCCGCGTCGTCGCTCCCGCTCCCATCGCCGCGCGCCCTATCGGCGCCCGCATCGGGACTGCTCGTGTCAAACCGTGCTTCCCCGTGCTCGATCGTCCGCGACAGATAGAACGCGAAAGCAGCGATCACAATGAAAGCGATGAGGAAAATGATCGCGAACAGCATTATTCAACCACCTCGAACCAGAACGCGCTGTTGCTCCAGTAATCCTCCACGTCGCGCGAAGGGAAGGCCCGCGCCAGCAGCGGTGCGTGATGAAACGCCAACCAGTGCATCGCCAGCCGCACCCGATAACGCGGGGAGTGGGCGATCATGGCTTCCAGCAGATATTGCTCGTTCCACAGGCGCCGCTCGGCTCGCAGCCATGTTTCGGGATAATCGAAGGGCGTGAAAATGTCATGTGCATGGACGATCACGCCCTTGGCAAGGCGCGGGATCACTGCCTGATAGAGCGTCAGTACGTCGCCGAAGGGGCGGATGACGTGGCTTGAATCGATGAACAGCACATCGCCCGCCTGCAGCCGGTCGAAGAAGTCCGCGCCCAGGCTTTCCACCTTTTTGCGGATCACCTTGGCACCCACTGACTCCAGCCACGGCTTTTCATAAGGTTCGATGCAGATATGTTCGCACGCCTGGCCATCGGCTGCATTGCGGGCCAGCGCCTTGGCCGCAACCAGTGTGGAATTGCCCGACCCGACCTCGATCATCCGCGCCGGCTTCAGGTAGCGGAGCATCGCATAGAGCGCATCGGCATCCCCTGAACCATAACCGCCCGCATCATAACGAAAGGCAGGCCGGCCAGCTTCGGGCGCAGTCAGCTGCGCAAGTTCGTCCTGAAACGCGAAGGAAGCGAGAAGCTCGCGCTGCGCCGCCGTGTTCAGATCGACCCCCGGCAGATCGCGCGGCTGCGTCACATCGGCGGGCAGGTCGGCATCGCGATAGGTGGGGTGATAATAGTGGGTGGAACGCCACTGCACGCCCACCTTGTCGGCCTGCTTCAGATAGCGCGGAAAGTTTGCAGGCCAGTTCCCAACCGCTCTGAACAGGGGTGCGCCGAGCGTCACGACCATCGCCGCGACCGCATCGGCAGTCGCTCTCAGCAAGGGCGAGGCCACGCGTGCATTCCTACCACCACTTCTCCGGCTTTGCGGTGAAGCCCGCGCGGCTCTGGATCGCCAGCCCTGCATTCAGCACGCCCTGTTCGTCGAACGGCCGGCCAACCAGCTGGAGGCCGAGCGGCAGACCGTCGGCGTTGATCGTGGCGGGGACGCTCATAGCGGGGAGGCCTGCGAGGCTGGCCGGCACCGCGAAGACATCGTTCAGGTACATCGTCAGCGGGTCTTCGTTCATCGAACCCAAGGGGAACGAAGCCGTCGGCGTGGTCGGCGCGAGGATCACGTCGCACTGCTCGAAGGCGCGCTCGAAATCGCGGGCGACCAGCGCGCGGACCTTCTGGGCCTGGGTGTAATAGGCGTCGTAGAAGCCCGCCGAGAGCACATAGGTGCCGATCAGGATGCGGCGCTTGACCTCGTCCCCGAACCCGGCAGCGCGGGTGGCGGCGTACATGTCCTGCAGGCCGACACCATCGGGCAGATCGCGCAGGCCATAGCGCACCCCGTCATAGCGGGCGAGGTTGCTCGACGCTTCGGCAGGCGCGACGATGTAGTAGGCGGGCAGCGCATATTTGGTGTGCGGCAGCGAGACGTCGACGATCTCCGCGCCCGCGTCCTTGAGCCATGCCTTGCCCTGCTCCCACGAATCGAGGATCGCCTGATCGGTGCCGTCCATCCGGTATTCGCGCGGGATGCCGACCTTCTTGCCGCGCAGGTCGGCGTTGAGAGCCGCTTCCCAGTCGGGCACGGGCATGTCGAGGCTGGTCGCGTCCTTCGGATCGAATCCCGCCATCGCGCCGAGCATGATTGCGCAGTCCTCGACAGAGCGCGCCATCGGCCCGGCCTGATCGAGGCTCGAGGCGAAGGCGACGATGCCCCAGCGCGAGCAGCGGCCATAAGTGGGCTTGATGCCGCAGATGCCGGTAAAGGCGGCGGGCTGGCGGATCGAGCCGCCGGTGTCGGTCCCGGTCGCGGCAGGCGCAATGCGCGCGGCGACGGCGGCGGAAGACCCGCCCGAGGAACCGCCGGGGCTCATGGCGGCGTTGCTACCGGCCTTCTTCCACGGCGAGGTGACATTGCCGAAATAGCTCGTCTCGTTCGACGATCCCATCGCGAACTGATCGAGATTGAGCTTGCCCAGCATCCCCGCGCCTGCGTCCCACAGCTTCTGGCTGACGGTGGATTCGTAACGGGGGGTGAAGCCTTCGAGGATGTGGCTAGCCGCAGTGGTCTGGACGCCGTGGGTGGCGAACAGGTCCTTCATGCCGATCGGCACGCCCGCCATGCGGCCCAGTTGCTCGCCAGCCGCGCGCGCGGCGTCGACCTTGTCGGCGGCAGCGAGCGCATGATCGGGGGTGGTGACGATGAAGGCGTTGAGCGCCGCAGCCTCGGCCACGGCGGTGTTGAAGGCCTCGGCCACTTCGCGCGCGGTGAAGCTGCCATCGCGCACGCCGTCGCGGATTTCTTTGACACCGAGAGAGGTCAGGTCAGTCATTTCATCTCCCCTCCCGCCTGCGGGAGGGGCCGGGGGTGGGCCTGACCGCGCGCGGGGGTATGGTTGTTCGTGCCCACCCCTAACCCCTCCCGCGAGCGGGAGGGGGACAGGCGGACAAAGCGCAAATTCACTCAATCACCTTGGGAACGCCGAAGAAGCCGTGCTCGGCCGCAGGCGCGTTGGCGAGCACATCGCCCTGCTTGCCGCCGCCGGTCAGCGGATCGGCATCGATCACGTCATCGCGCAGGCGCAGCGTGTTGGGGATCACCGCCGCCATCGGCTCGATGCCGGTAACGTCGACTTCGCCCAATTGCTCGACCCATTGCAGGATCCCGTTGAGTTCCGGCACCATGCGTTCGAGCGCTTCGTCATCCATGCGGATGCGCGCCAGAGACGCGATCTTGGCAACGGTTGCCTTGTCGACCGACATATGCCCTCGCCCCTTACTGGCCCGAAGGCGCCTGAGCCGCGCCGCCGGGGGCCGCACCGTCCGGGCCACCCATCTGCTGCTGCATGGTCTGCTGCAGGATCTGGAGGTTCCGCTCGAAGGTCTGGCGGCTCATGATGTCCACCACCTCAACCTCGAAGACGAGATCGGCATTGGGCGGGATCGGCGCGCCCGGAGGCGGGGTTGCGCCGTAGGCCTTGTCGGCGGGGATGAAGAGCGAATACTTCCCGCCCTTCTGCATCTGCTGGAGCCCTTCGAAGAAGCCCGGGACGGTCGCCCCTTCCTCGATCGGGAAGGGCGTGCCTTCGGGGAACAGCCCTTCGACCGGCAGCGGAATATCACGCGATTCGTCAAACACGGTGTCATCCGAGGCGAGCTTGCCCTTGTACTTGATGAACACCACATCGCCCAGCTTGGCGACCGGACCGGTGCCGGCCACTTCGGTGTCGAGATCAACCCCGCGCGGCACGGCGGCCCAGGCCAGGCCCGCCCCTACCAGCACGGCCAGGATCACCCCGATCCACAGCTTGGTCAGCGAACCCTTGGCAACGGGCTTGATCGGAACGCGGGTAATCTCGGTCATGGTTACGGTCCTGATGAGCGGCACCTTCACGCCGCGTTGTGACGGCAAAAGGGCGCGGGGATAAGCCGCGCCCTGATGGCTGATCCGAAAGGGGTATTCAAGCGGTTCCGTCGCCGGAAACGCGCCTGACGACGGGATTATTTGCTCCCGTCACGCTCCATCCGCTTGCGCTCCATCTTGCGGGCGCGGCGCACGGCAGCAGCCTTTTCACGGGCGCGCTTTTCCGACGGCTTTTCGTAGTGGCGACGCAGCTTCATTTCGCGATAAACGCCTTCGCGCTGCAGCTTCTTCTTGAGCGCGCGCAGGGCCTGATCGACATTGTTATCGCGAACCATGATTTGCATAAACGACGACTACCTCATTCTCGATACGCCAGAGCCTTGCATGATTCTGCGCAAGGGTGAGCGGTGAATTTCCAATGAAAAGCGGGCGATTCCCATGGGGAGCCGCCCTCCAAACCGCGCCCCGATAGTCCAACAGCGACAAAATGGCAAGCCGCCAGAGTGCATTCGCGCGCTCTTGCGCGGTTCGGCCAAGCTATGCAGAGCGCCAAGGCCTCGCTAAAGGCGTGGCATGGCCGGAGAACCAACCCCCCTTTTTGCAAGCCTGACCGTCGCCGCTGGCGGCGCGGCGGGATCGGTGCTGCGTTATCATGTCGGGCGCCTCGTCAGCGGCCTTGCAGGAGCAGGCAATGATTTTCCCTGGGGGACGCTGGCGGTGAACATCGCGGGCAGCCTCGCAATGGGCGTGCTGGTCGGCTGGCTGGCGCGTGGCAGCATCAGCCCGCAGACGGCAGAGCCCTGGCGGCTGCTGATCGGTGTCGGCCTGCTGGGCGGGTTCACCACCTTCAGCGCCTTTTCCGCCGAGATGGTGACCATGCTGCACCGCGGGCAGGCGGGGCTGGCAATCGGCTATGCCGCAGCGTCGCTGATCGCCGGGATGGCGGCCATGATCATCGGCCTTGTCGCCGCACAGAGTATGCAATGACCGACAAGAGCGACAATGTCCGCCAGTTCACCATCGGCGAGGATGATAACGGCATCCGTCTTGACCGCTGGTTCAAGCGCAATCTGCCGCAGGTCGGCTTTGCCACGGTCTCGCGCTGGGCGCGCACCGGGCAGATCCGGGTCGATGGCAAGCGCGCCAAGCCGGAAGATCGGCTGAGCGAAGGGCAGGTGCTGCGCGTTCCGCCGGGCGGCGAGGATGCTCCGGGCCGCAAGCCCGCTGCCCCGCGCGCCCTCCAACTGACGCCCGAACAGATCGCCGAGGCCAAGGACATGGTGATCCGCGAGACGCCGAGCGCGATCGTGCTCAACAAGCCCCCCGGCCTTGCCACACAGGGCGGCAGCAAGACCACCAAGCACGTTGACGGACTGCTCGATGCCTTTGTCGAGGACGAACGCACCCCGCGCCCGCGGCTCGTCCACCGGCTCGACAAGGATACCAGCGGCGTCCTGCTGATCGCCCGCACGCCGGGCAGCGCGGCGAGCTTCTCCAAGCGGTTCGCCAGCCGCTCCGCGCGCAAGGTCTATTGGGCGCTGGTGGTCGGCAAGCCGCAACTGTCCGAAGGCGTGATCGACGCAGCCCTTGCCAAGCAGCCCGGCACCGGCGGCGAGAAGATGCATATCGACGAGGAAGGTGGCGCCGCGGCCAAGACCCGTTACCGCGTGGTCGACAGCGCAGGGCAGCGCGCGGCGTGGGTGGAACTGGAACCGCTTACCGGCCGCACCCATCAGCTGCGCGTCCACATGGCGGCGATCGGCCACCCGATCGTGGGCGATGGTAAATATGGCGGGCAGGACGCCTTTCTGACCGGCGCGGTCAGCCGCAAGATGCACCTGCACGCCCGCCGCCTCATCATCAGCGAGCCCAAGGCGGGGGAAGGAAGCGGCGGCAAGCTCGACGTGACGGCAGAGCTCCCGCCCCATTTTGCCGCGAGCATGGAAGTGCTGGGCTTCGATCCGGCGCTCTCCGATGCTGCACCCTTGCGCGAGGAAACGCCGGAAAAGACGGCGGAGGAAAAGAAGCAGGCCGCCCGCCGCCACTTCAAGCAGGCACGCAAGGAAGAACGCGCGCCCCGCCGCGCACGCGGGGCCGCCAAGGCGCAGGCGAAGCCCAAGGCCAAGGCCAAGGCCAGAACGGCGGGCAAGGCTCCGGCCAAGCCCGGCAAGCCCCGGAAGCCCGGCCGCTGATGCACCCCAACCCGCTCTACCGGACCAACGACCGCGCCTTGTGCGAAAGCCTGATCGACGCAATCGGCTTCGGCTTGGTCTTCGCGACCACGCCTGACGGGCCGAGGGTGGCGCACACCCCGCTGCTTTCCACCACCGACGGGGCGGTGCAATTCCACCTCGCACGCGGCAATGCCCTGACGCGGCACCTTGCCGCCGGGGCCGATGCACTGATCGTGGTCAATGGCCCGGACGCCTATGTCTCCCCGCGCTGGTATACGAACCGCGACACGGTGCCGACGTGGGACTACATCGCGCTCGAACTCGAAGGCCGGGTGCGGAGCATGGCGGACGAGGGACTGGAGGCGTTTCTCCACGCCGCCATCGCCAAGCATGAAGGGCGGCTGGACGGTGCGCCATGGCGGGCGGAGGAATCCTCCGAAAAGGTCTGGTCCGGCCTGTTTCGGGGCATCGTCGGCTTCGAACTGGAAGTGCTGGCCTGGCGCCCCACGCTGAAGCTCTCGCAGAACAAGAGCGCGGAAGACCGCACCCGGATCGCGGACGGGCTCGAAGCCGCGGGGCATGCGGCGCTCGCGCACCTGGTGCGGGAGATTGCGGCATGACCCGCCTCGCGGTGTTCGATTGCGATGGCACGCTGGTCGACGGGCAGGCCGATGTCTGCTGGGCGATGGAGCGCGCCTTCACCCGCGCCGGATTGCCCGCGCCCGATAATCAGGCGGTCCGCCGGATTGTCGGTCTCAGCCTGCCCGCGGCCGTGCGCAGCCTCGCCCCGTCTCTGTCCGAGGCACAGAACGCCGCCGTCACCGAATTCTACCGCTCAAGCTTTCGCGCCCGGCGTGAAGAAGGCCTGCTGGACGAGCCGCTTTATGACGGCATCGCCGATCTTCTGCGGACGCTGCACGCGGACGGCTGGAGCCTTGCGGTCGCCACCGGCAAGTCGGACCGGGGCCTTGCCGCCTGCCTTGCGACGCATGGTATCGCCGATCTGTTCGTGTCGCTCCAGACCGCTGACCGCCACCCGTCCAAGCCCCATCCCGCGATGCTGGAAGCCGCGCTGTTCGAAGCAGGCGCAGACCGCCACGAGGCTGTGATGATCGGCGACACCAGCTTTGACATGGCGATGGCCCGCAGCATCGGCGTGGCAGCGATCGGGGTCGACTGGGGCTACCACGGCGCGCATGAACTGCTGGCCAGCGGCGCGGCCCGCGTGGTCGAAACCGCTTCCGCCCTTGCCGCTGCCCTTGAAGAGACCCTGCCATGAGCAAGTCCCCCCGTGAAATCGCCGAGACGCGCGCACGCAACCGCTTCATCGTCATCACCGCCGTGCGGTTCGGCGGGGTGGCGATGGTGATGCTTGGCTTTGCCATCGTGCGCGGCCTGATCGACCTGCCCTACCTCGCTGGTGTGGGTCTCGCCGTGTTGGGCTTTGTCGAGTTCTTCGTCATCCCCATCGTCATTTCGCGGGCGTGGAAGGCCGGAGACGAAAAGCGCCGATGATTCGCCGGTTCTACAAGGATGTGAACCTCGCCGAGGTGGCGGGCGGTTGGCAGGTGATGCTCGACGGGCGCGGGGTCAAGACCGTCGGCGGTGCAGCTCAACTTGCCCCCACACGCGCCCTTGGCGAGGCGCTGGCGGCGGAATGGGCGCGGCAGGGCGACAAGATCGACCCCGCCAGCCTCCCTTTGCGCGACATGGCCGATTACGCCATCGACATTGTTGCTGCCAATCCGGCCAGCGTGGCGCGCGGGCTGATCGCCTATGCCGAGACCGACACGCTCTGTTACCGCGCTGACCCTGACGAGCCGCTCCACGCCCGCCAGCAAGAGGTGTGGGAGCCGTTGCTGGCCGCTTTCGAGGCGGCGCATCGGATCACCCTGACGCGGGTCAGCGGGGTGCTGCACCGCCCGCAGCCGCCTGAAACGCTTGCGGCGCTCGAGGCGAAACTGCTTTCGCTTGATCCCTTCGCGCTGGCTGGGGTGGAAGCGATGACCAAGCTCGCCGCCTCGCTGGTGACGGCGCTTGCTGCTTTCGATGCCGTGCATGAGGATGAACCGCTGGCCCTGTGGCAGGCGGTGTGCCTGGAAGAGGAATGGCAGGCCGATCTGTGGGGCCGCGACTGGGAGGCGGAGGAACGCCGACGCGTGCGCGAAGCCGATTTCCTGCGCGCTTGCGCCTTTGCACGATTGGCGCGGAAGTAAGCTCTACCCGCCCGCCACCCAATCGGCGACATCCGCTGCCACCCGGTTCGCTGCCGCATTGAGCGCCGCGCCCACGGCGCTGGCCTGGGCCGGAACACCGGTCTCGCGGGCTTCGAAGCGGCGCGTGGTCACGGCGCCATCAGCCCCGATCCTGACCGCATCAAAACGCACCACGACTGCCGATCCGCGCGCCTCATAGCCCATGTCGATCAGCGTTCCGCGCAGGCTCATGGTGGCGAGTGCCGTGGTCTCGTCGCCATCGACCACCATCGCCTGCCCCCGCGCACGGATCGTCTCGCCCACCAGCCGGCGGAACAGGCGTGCGGGCTTCTCGACCCAGAATGCCTCTTGCAGATAGGCCAGCTCGGTATCGGTCACTGCCACTGGCACGCGCAACACATCAAGCTTGGCCGGCGTGTCGATATTGAGCACCGCAATCACCGGACGCGTGTCCGAGGGGGCGACGCCCGGCCCCGCCGATGCGCGCGCCGCGGGGCTGAGCGTGAGCAGGCTTTCGGGCGGCTTTCCACCAAGGCTGATGCAGCCCGGCAGGGCCAGCAGCAGCAGCGCAAGCGCGATCGGGGACGACCGGTGGCGGATATTCATGCGATCAGTCTCCCTTACTCAGGCTTGTAGTCTGGCAGCGCCTTGCCGCCCACCAATGCGCCCGCGCCTTCGCTTTCGAGCTTTTCGGTGATCGAGCGCAGCGCCCGGCTTGTGGCGCGCAGGTCTTCCAGCGTGGCCTCGGCATTGGGCAAGGTGCTGGTGCGCAGCTGGCGGGCGGCGGGTCGGGTATCTTCCAGCGTCGCCGACAGCGAGGCGAGCGCGGCATTGGCCGATCTGAGCGTCCCGCGCAGTTCTTCGGCCAGCGGCTCGCCCTGCTTGTTCACCAGATTGTCGGTCGTCAGCACCAGCTTTTCGACCGCATCAAGCGTCTGGTTGAACTCCTCCATGGTGGTGCGGAATTCCTTGAGATTCTGGGTGAGTTCGGGGCTGGCATCGGCAAGCCCGCCGGTCAGGCGGTTGGTGTTGCGCAGGATGCCGGCGATTTCCTCCTGATTTTCCGGGCCGAGAATGGTGTTCAATTGCTCGGTCAGGGTCGCCAGCCGTTCCAGCAGCAGCGGCGCGTTGGCGACGATCTCGCCAAAGCCGCCGCGCCCGGGCGGGATCACCGGGCGGCCTTCGGGGCAGGCGGTGGTCTCGCAGGTGATCGGCGGAGCGCCCTTGCGCGCGCCATCGAGCAGGATGGTGGACACCCCGGTAAAGCTTGCCTGGATGGTCGCCTGCGTGCCGACGAGGATCGGCACATCATCTTTTACCTTGATGCGCACGCGCACGAATTCGGGATTGCCCTTGGCCAGCGCAATATCGGTAACCTGCCCCACCGGCACACCGGCGAAACTCACCTGACTGCCATTGGCAAGGCCCGAGACCGACTGACCGTAGAAGATGTCGAATTCGTCCTGCGCGCCCTGCCCCAGCCGCGCGATCCAGACAATGAACATCGCCAGCGCGGCCAGCAGCGCAAGCGTGACCGCACCGACCCACAGATGATTGGCTCTGGTTTCCATGTGCGTTCCCTATGAAGCCCGGCGGGCCGCTATGTCCAACATTCTCTGGCTCATTCCACCCTCCGCATATGCGAGGCATGGGCCGCGCGGCCGCGAGGGCCGTTGAAGTATTCCTCGATCCACGGATGCCCTGTAGCGATCAATTCGGGGATCGTCCCGACCGCGATGATCTTCCTTTCCGCGATCACCGCCACCCTGTCGCAGATCTCGTAAAGCGTATCGAGGTCATGGGTGATGAGGAACACCGTCAGCCCCAGTGTTTCCTGAAGCTCGCGGGTCAGGCGGTCGAAATTGGCCGCACCGATCGGGTCGAGCCCGGCGGTCGGTTCATCGAGGAACAGCAGTTCGGGATCCAGCGCCAGCGCCCGCGCCAGCCCTGCGCGCTTCTTCATCCCGCCGGAAAGCTCGGACGGGTATTTCTGCACCGCGTCCTCGGGCAGGCCGGTCAGCATGACCTTGTACCGCGCGATCTCGGCCCGGAATTCGGGATCGAGCTGGGGGTGGTATTTCCTGATTGGCACCTCGACATTCTCGCCCACCGTAAGGGTCGAAAACAGCGCCCCGCCCTGAAACAGCACGCCCCAGCGCCGCCGCACGCCGATGCCCTGATCCAGATCGACTTCGGTGATGGTGCGCCCCAGCACGTCGATCCGGCCTGCGGCGGGCCGCTGCAGGCCGATGATCGAGCGCATCAGCACCGATTTGCCACTGCCCGATCCGCCCACCACGCCAAGGATTTCCCCGCGCCGCACGGTCAGATCCAGCCCGTCATGCACCGTGAAATCGCCGAAACGGTTCACCAGCCCCTCGATCACGATCGGGGGGGTATCGTCGTCCAGGTGCGCGTTGACCCGCATCAGCCCCAACCCACTTCGGTGAAGAACACCGCGAAGAACGCGTCGAGCACGATCACGGCAAAGATCGCCGAAACCACCGCCATCGTCGTGCGGCGGCCGACTTCCTCGGAATTGCCGCGCACCTGCAAACCGTGAAAGCATCCCGCCAGTGCCACGATCAACCCGAACACCGGCGCCTTGATCAGGCCGACCCACAGATCATGGGTCGGCACAACCTCCTGAATACGCAGCAGGAAGGTGAAGAACGGAATGCCGAGCGCAAGGTCGCCCACCACCGCCCCGCCGATGATCGCCACCAGCGAGGCATAGAAGCCCAGCAGGATCATCATGAAAGTCGCCGCCAGAATGCGCGGGATCACCAGCACCTCGATCGGCGAGATGCCGATCGTGCGCATCGCGTCAATCTCCTCGGTCAGCTTCATCGTGCCGAGCTGCGCGGCAAAGGCGCTGCCCGAACGGCCCGCGACCATGATCGCGGTCATCAGCACGCCCAGTTCGCGCAGGGTGATGCGCCCGACGAGGTTGACCGTCAGCGCCTCCGCCCCGAATTGTTCGAGCTGCACCGAGCCCTGCTGGGCAATGACGATGCCGATCAGGAAGCTCATGAGGCCGATGATCGGAAGCGCGGTGACGCCCACCAGCTCCATCTGGTGGACCAGCGCCTTCACCGGAAAACGGCGCGGGTTGCCGATCAGGCTGGCCACGCCGATCAGGATTTCGCCAAAGAAGGCGACCACCCGGTAGACCCCGCCGCGCGCGCCATACACCTTTTCGCCCACCGCTGCGGGAACGCGTTCCCATACCGGCAGACGGGCCGCGTGCGTATCACCGCCCTCCTCGATATTGCGCACTGCCTCCAGCAGGCGCTCGGCCGCGGGGCTTTTGCCGGTAATGTCGCAATCGTGCTGGCGGGCGAGGCGGCAGACCAGCCATGCCCCGACCGTGTCGATTTCCTCGACCGCGCCCAGATCGATGCTGCGCAGCGGCCCGGCCAGGTCGCGCAGGCCGCGTTCGAGCGGGCCGATCGCAGCCAGCGTCAGATGCCCCGACAGCACCAGCCGCGAGCCATGCGCGCCTTCGTCCTCCAGCGTGTATTCGGCGGCAACCTGCATCGCTGACAGGCTATGGGGCGATTTTTGCCCCCTCGCAAGGCTCTCGCGGCGAACGGCGCCTGCCATTGCCGTTCCTTTGCACATTGCATCGCAACATGGGTGCTGGCATGGCGCGGGCCATTATGACCGAGCAATTGCCCACCACTTTCGACCCCGCCGAAATCGAGGCGCGCTGGTATCAGCACTGGGAAGCAAACGGCCTGTTCCGGCCCGAGCGTCCTGACGCGGAAGCCTTCACCATCGTCAACCCGCCGCCCAACGTGACGGGCTCGCTCCACATCGGCCACGCGCTCGACAACACGCTGCAGGATGTGGTGATCCGCTATGAACGCCTGCGCGGCAAGGACGCGCTGTGGGTGGTCGGCACCGATCACGCGGGGATCGCGACGCAGATGGTGGTCGAACGCCAGATGGAAGCGCGGCAGGACAAGCGCACCAATTACACGCGCGAGGCCTTTGTCGAGAAGGTGTGGGAATGGAAGGCCGAAAGCGGCGGCACCATCACCAACCAGCTGCGCCGCCTGGGCTGCTCGATGGACTGGAGCCGCGAGCAGTTCACCATGGACCCGCACTTTACCAAGGCGGTGATCAAGACCTTCGTCGATCTCTACAACGATGGCCTCATCTACCGCGACAAGCGGCTAGTGAACTGGGACCCCAAGCTCAAAACCGCGATTTCCGATCTGGAAGTCGAAACCCAGACCATCGCGGGCAGCTTCTGGCACTTCAAATATCCGCTGGCCGATGGCGCGCGGCTGGATGACGGGCGCGACTATCTGGAGGTCGCCACCACCCGCCCCGAAACCATGCTGGCCGACATGGCCGTGGCGGTGAACCCGGCGGACGAACGCTACGCCAGCGTCGTGGGCAAGCACGTGATCCTGCCGCTCACCGGTCGCCGCATTCCGGTGATCGCCGACGAGCACGCCGATCCCGAACTGGGGAGCGGCTGCGTCAAGATCACGCCGGGCCATGATTTCAACGACTTCGAGGTGGGCAAGCGCGCGGGAATCGCAGCGGGCGAGATGCTCAACATGCTCGACCCGCAAGCGAACGTCTGCCAGACGGCGGACGGGCTGGTGCCGGAGGAATTCCTCGGCCTGCATCGCTTCCGCCGCGACGGCGTGGATGGTGCGCGCGAGCTGGTTGTCCAGCGCATGAAGGAGCAGGGCTTCCTCATCCCGCACATCACCAAGAACAAGGACGGCGAGGAAGTGGCGCACGACGCCGAACCCCGCCAGATCGCCACCCCCTTCGGCGACCGCGGCGGCGTGGTGATCGAGCCGTGGCTGACCGACCAGTGGTATGTGAACGCCGCGGAACTCGCGAAGAAGCCGATCGAGGCCGTGCGCTCGGGCGACATCCAGATCGTGCCCAAGACGTGGGAGAAAACCTTCTTCAACTGGATGGAGAACATCCAGCCGTGGTGCGTCTCGCGCCAATTGTGGTGGGGGCACCGGATTCCGGCGTGGTTTGCCGATGACGGCCGCTGCTTCGTCGCCGAAACGGCCGAAGCGGCGCAGGCCATGGCGGGCGAGGACGTCGCTCTGACCCAGGACGAGGACGTCCTCGACACGTGGTTCTCATCCGCCCTGTGGCCCTTCGCCACGCTGGGCTGGCCTGACGCCCAATCGCCGTTCGCCCCGAGCGAAGTCGAGAGGCAAGAGAACGGTGTCTCGACTTCGCTCGACACGAACGGGAGTTTGCTCGAAAAGCACTTCCCCAACAGCCTGCTCATCTCCGGCTTCGACATCCTGTTCTTCTGGGATGCGCGGATGATGATGATGGGCTTCTACAACATGGGGCAAAAGCCCTGGGACAGGCTCTATCTCCACGGCCTCGTGCGCGCCGCCGATGGCGCGAAGATGTCGAAGTCCAAAGGCAATGTGGTCGATCCGCTGGGCCTCATCGACCAGTATGGCGCGGACGCGCTCCGCTTCTTCATGGCGGCGATGGAGAGCCAGGGCCGCGACATCAAGATGGACGAGAAGCGGGTCGAGGGATACCGCAACTTCGCCACCAAGCTGTGGAACGCGGCGCGCTTCTGCCAGTCGAACGGGATCGGGGCATCGGCGGGGTGAAGGCACCCCCTGCCCGCCTCGCCGCCAACCAGTGGATCATCGGCGAGGTTCAGCAATGCGTCGCCGAGATCGACAAGGCGATGGCCGATCTGCGTTTCGACGCGGCGGCCAATGCGATCTACCAGTTCACGTGGAGCAAGTTCTGCGACTGGTATCTGGAGCTGATCAAGCCGGTCTTCGCTGGTGACGCCGACAGCCCGCCCGCCGTCGAGACCCGTGCCGTCGCCGGATGGGCGCTCGACCAGATCCTCGTCATGCTCCACCCCTTCATGCCCTTCATCACCGAGGAGCTGTGGCACAAGCTGGGGCAGCGCGATTACGAGCTGATCGTGGCGCAGTGGCCCAAGCCCGAAGCGGAAGTCTCCAAGGAAGCGACCGACGCGATCGATTGGGTGATCGATCTCACCACCAACACACGCTCGGCCAAGAACGAGCTCGGCATTGCGCCGGGCGCCAAGCTGGCGGCATGGCTGGCGAACCCCTCGGACGTGGCGGCGCGCACCATCGAGCGCAGCAGTGCCGCCATCGAGCGTCTCGCACGCCTCACCCCCGTGCATCTGGGCGAAGCCCCCGCTGGCCCGGCGATGCAGGTGACCGCGGGCGAGGATGTGTTCATCATCCCGCTCGAAGGGATCGTCGACATCGCGGCGGAAAAGGCCCGGTTGGAAAAGGCGCTGACGGCCTCGCAGAAGGAAGCCAAATCGCTGGAAGGCCGCCTGTCGAACCCCGCCTTCGCCGAAAAGGCCAAGCCCGAAGCGGTCGAAAAGGCCCGCGCCGATCTCGCCCACCACACGGGCGAGGTCGAACGCCTGACGGCGGCACTGGCTCGGCTGGGGTAAATTCGGACCAAGGCCGCAGATAACCGGCGAAGCGTCCGTTTTCGGGAAGCTTCGGGCAAGGCAGCTATGTCTGATGATGGGTGGATTTCTGCCTTCATGAAGGTGGCGTCCAACGATGCAACTGACCTATGCCCTCAAGCTGCACAGTGGATCCGCCGGAACGTGCCGCAGCCAACCTCTGAATCTTGGCAGATTTGTATATTATCTCATGAAATCAATCTGTTCATCTATAAGCAATCTGGCTTTGCTATCGCATTGCATACGGCACTCTGAGAGCAACATCGTTGGACAAGCGGAAAGGGTGCCGATCAGGATTCAGCCTGCGTTGGAGCTTTCTATGTTTCGCCTGAATCGAACTCTATTGCCCGTCTTGACACTCTACATACTGACTGCGTGCGCAAGCCAAGGCCCTCGTCCGATCGAACAGGTCAACATCCAGTCCCCCCTCGCAAACAACCAACTGACACAGGGCAACGTCCAAATGAATCTGCGGGTCGGCGAGACCCGCAAGTCCGACGTGCTTGACGTTTTCGGTGCACCCAACGTGACTACACGTGATGGTTCAGGCGTCGAGGTGTGGTCCTATCAACGCTACGCCCGGGTTGCCCAAAGCGGAACCCGAGGCAATGCTTGGACAGTGCTGCTGGGCGGATCGGCGTCCGATCAGGCTGCCTTTTCGGAAACCATGCGGACCATGACGCTCATCATTCGATTTGACGAAAACGATGTTGTTTCTGATTTCAGGAGCCGAGCCAGTGAATTCTAGAAGGCTTTGCCAGCGGGCATCGGCGGCTTTGGCCCTAGGGGTGCTCTTGTCCTCGTGCACCACAACCGATGGCGTAGCCGCGGTCAGCCAGATGGCGGTACCCTTGGAATTGCAGGCCATTCAGGCGCGCGAATTCAACGTCCCGCGCGATCTTGCGTTCAAGTCCGTCATGTCGGTGTTGCAGGATCTGGGTTACATCCTGCAAAGCGCCGACCTGCCGAGCGGATTCATTTCGGCGGTCAGCCCATCGGTCGATACAACGCCTTTGGCAGAAAGATTGATTATCGGCAGCGAGTCCTATTCGGAAGTCGCAGTCACGGCGAGTTTTCTGCCCATGCCCAACGGGTCGACCAAGGTGCGGCTCAATTTCGTCGAACGCCGCGCAAGACTGGGGCTCATGGGAAAAAGCCGTGATGATCGCCCGGTGATCGATCCTGAAGTTTATCAGGTAGCTTGGGAAAAAGTCGACGAGACATTGTTCATGCTTACAGCAACGAACGACCTTTCGCGTCCAGTGAAGCCGGGGACAACGGAGGCCGAGCCAACAAGCTGATCGTCAGTGCAAGGTGACCGGATTGCGATCA
This sequence comes from Porphyrobacter sp. HT-58-2, assembly GCF_002952215.1. Lineage (NCBI taxonomy): Bacteria > Pseudomonadati > Pseudomonadota > Alphaproteobacteria > Sphingomonadales > Erythrobacteraceae > Porphyrobacter > Porphyrobacter sp. HT-58-2. The sequence continues at coordinate 3,142,726 of NZ_CP022600.1, forward strand.
GTCGCAGGGCGCTAACCGTTTTTCCGGGATTGAGACATTGGAGCCGCCTGCCGCGCGTAGGATTTTCTGTCTACCAATGCAGATCGGTACCATCCATGAATTGAAGTGCGCACTAGACAATGGCAGCAACGGGGTCGGTTTCTGACCGGCAGCTTTTTTCCCGGTACGCAGCAATGCGGTCGTTGCGTGTTCCGGCTGTGGCTCGCAAATTTCCTACCGGCCCTTTTCGTGCCATAGGGCGGGGATGAACCGCAGCGCCGCCCCCAAAACAAGCCCCCTCTCCCCTGTCCGTCAAGCGGGGCTAATCCTGCATAACCATCTGCAAGAAAACATTTTTTTGCGAAAGGCCGCGCTTGACAGGGTGTCAAGTTTGTCAAGCTGCGGCGGGGTGGCCCGATGAACCTCGTCCTCGCCACCGACGACACCGGCGGGCCGGAGATTTTCGCGTCCTTGCAAGGCGAGGGGCCGAGCATGGGCGTGCCGGTGGCCTTTGTGCGCCTCAGCCGCTGCAATCTTGCCTGCATGTGGTGCGACACCGCCTACACCTGGCGGTTCGAGGGCGACAACCGCCCGCACCGCGATGGCATAGCCTTTGATCGCAAGGCCAATCAGGTGACGCTCTCCCCCGCCGAAGCCGCCGCGCGGATCGCGGCGCTGGGTCAGAAGCGCCTTGTCATCACCGGAGGCGAGCCTTTGCTTCAGGCCGCAGGCCTTGCCGAAATGCTGGCACACCTGCCGGACATGGCGGTGGAGATCGAGACCAACGGCACTGTCGCTCCGCCTGCGCGGCTCGATATCCGGGTCGATCAGTACAATGTCAGCCCCAAGCTCGCCCATAGCGGCAACCCGGCCGATCTGGCGCTGATCCCCGAACGGCTCGACGCATGGGCCACCGAGCCGCGCGCCTTCCTGAAATTCGTGGTGGCGTCGCCGGAGGATGTGGACGAGGTGCAGGCGCTCCACCGTCGCTACCGCTTCCGCCCCGAGCAGGTGTTCCTGATGGCGGAAGGAACCGACAGCACCAGCTTGCGCGCGCGGCAGGCGTGGCTCAGCGCGCTATGCCTCAAGCACGGCTTCCGCATGAGCGACCGGATGCACATCCACCTTTACGGGGATACCAGAAGCACGTGATTTGTTTTGCGCCCGCCCCTCCGGACGAGCGTCCTCGGTGCGGTTTCGCGCTACGCGCGAGCACCTGCGGGCGGCCGGTCGGCCTTGCGGACCCTATGGGTCCGAACCAGAGCGAGAAGGAGACCTTACCCCTTAACCCTGACTTCTCCAGCGCATCACCACGCGCTCGACCAGTTCTTCCTCGCCGCCGTCCTTGCTCCACAGATCGACGAAGCTCGGGTCTTCCGAAGCCGGGCGCTTGTGTTCTTCGAGGTTGTCGAAGTTGACGCGGATCGGGATCGCCACGCCCTCGCCGCAGATGATGCATTCGCGGTTGCGCAGCGCGGGGATCGAATCGAGGAACCCGCGCGCGCCTTCGGGCATGGCGGCTTTCACGAAGGCCTGGTCGCGGTCATTGTTGAGACGCATCGAGATGATCGTGCCGCACTGCGACAGCACACCTTCGGCAAGGTCGGACGGACGCTGGGTAATGAGGCCCAGCGAAATCCCGTATTTCCGGCCTTCCTTGGCGATGCGGCTGAGGATCTTTCCAACCGACGAGCCATCGGCGTTCTTTTCGTTGGGGACGTAGCGGTGGGCTTCCTCACACACCAGCAGCACCGGACGAGTCTTCTCCTCGCGGCCCCAGATGGCGAAGTCGAAAACGAGACGGCTCAGTACGGCTACCACGGTCGAGGTGATGTCGGACGGCACGCCCGACACATCGATGATCGAGATCGGCTTGCCATTGCCCGGCATCCGGAAAATCTTGCTGATGAAATCGGCCATCGTGTCGCCCACCAGCATGCCTGAGAACATGAACTGATAGCGCGGATCGGCCTTGATCTCGTCAAGCTTGCCCTTGATGCGCATGAACGGCGCGGAGGAGGTTGCCTTGTCGAGCTTGCCCATCTCGTCCTGCAGGATGTTGCTGAAGTCCGACAGCAGATAGGGGATCGGCGAATCGACCGTGATCTTGCCCATCGTCTGCGCCAGCCGGTTCTTCTGCCGCGCGCCGAGCAGACACTTGGCGAGAATGTCGGCATCGACCTGGCGTTCGTTCCCGCTGCTGGTGAGCAGCACTTCGCAGTGTTCCTCGAAGTTCATCAGCCAGTAGGGCATCTGCAGGTTGGACACGTCGAGGATCTGCCCCGTCGTGCGGAACGCGGCGGAATATTCGCCGTGGGGGTCGATCATCACGATGTGCCCCTTGGGCGCGGCCTCGCAGATGCGGTGCAGGATCAGCGCGGCGCTGGTCGACTTGCCGGTGCCGGTCGAACCGAGCAAAGCAAAGTGCTTGCCCAGCATGGCGTCGATATAGAGCCCTGCGCGAATGTCCTTGGTGGGAAACACCTTGCCGATGGTGATACTGGCGCGGCCATCGCTAGCGTAGATCTGTTCCAGATCGCGGGTGGTGGCGGGATAGATCATGGCGCCGGGGATCGGATAGCGCGTGACGCCGCGCTTGAAGCCGTGAATGCGGCCCGTCAGCTTTTCCTCGCTGCCTTCGCCGAGAAAGTCGATATTGGCGATGATACCGCCTTCGGTGCGGCGGTCCTTGCGCTGGTCGCGTACGTTGGCAAGCAGCCAGGCATCGCCGACCCGGATCTTGATCTGGCTACCCACCTGCCCCGCCATCGCGATCGAGGGATCGGCATCCGCCATGCATTCATTGATGCGCTGCAGATCGAGCGCGATCTGCGAACCGGAGCCGGAAATCTCCAGCACCACACCGATCGGCAGGCGCGCATTGTTCTGCCCGCTGGTAGCGTAAGCCGCGGCGACCTCTTCCTCGCCAGCCGGGTTGGGGCCGGTGAAACGTTCGAAATCCTGCTTGCCGTGATCAGTCATCTGCGCCCTTCCCTGCGCGCCAGCGCGGTATCGCGGATGGAATAGGGTCAGTTCGGTTAAGAACGGGTCAACGATGCAGGACGCAGCCCGGATCAGGGGCGGGCGAACAGCCGTCCAGCCATCCAGCCCATCGCCAGCGACAGCGCAATCGCGCCCAGACCGTAGAAAAACGACCAGCGCTGGGCAGCGGATACGACCTGCCCCTCCAGCCCGGCCTTGACCACCTCGATCCGCGCCGTTGCGCTCGCCAGCACGCGCCCACGCGCAATCGCGAAGGTTTCGGCGGTGTAGCGGCCCGTGGTGACGTTGGACGGCAAGTCGATCCGGGCCTGATAGAGCACCTTTTCGGCGATCCGCACCCCGCCCGAATTTTCCTGATACAGCCCCTGCCGCCGCCGCAGAGCGACCAGCCCCTGCGCGAAGCGGGCCTGTTCCTCCGGCTCGATCTGGCCCGAGGGCGAAAGCTGGATGAAGTCGGTGCCAAGCTCATAGATCGCCGCCGTGCGTTCGTCGACGATGTCGCGCACGGGGCGCGATGACGCGACCGCGAAGAAGGCCGGGGCGGAGCGGAAGTCACTCGACCCGGCATTGGCCCAGATGCCCGCAATGCGCTCCTTTTCGCGGATGCGCACCGCCTCGGTCGGCCCCTTGAGCACCACGACGATGTCGTAATCCTCGCCCCGCGCGCCGGTACCACGCGGATCGATCACCGCGCCGTAAAGCAGCAACCGGGCGCCGGTGAAGCCCTGGCGCACTTCGATCCGCGACTGGCTGACGGCCGGCACCAGCAGCGGCTCCCGCTGCGCCAGCGCCGGCGCCGCAACCAGCGCCCCCCCGGCGACAAGCAGGCCGAGGCCCAGCCGGGCGAAACTCAAAGCGGCACCACGGTGTAGATCTCGTCAGGCTGCACGCCGAGGCCGTAGAGCATCCTCAGCGCGATCAGCAGCACCAGCGCGGCGAGCGCGAGGCGCAGATATTCGGGCTTGGCCTTCAGTGCGATCTGCGTCCCGAACTGCGCGCCGAGCACCGATCCCAGCAGCAGCAGCGCGGCCAGCACCAGATCGACCGCCTTGGTCGTCAGCGCATGGGTCATGGTGGTGACCATGGTCACGAACAGGATCTGGAACAGCGAGGTGCCGACCACGACATTGCCGCTCATGCCGAGGATATAGAGCATCGCAGGCACCAGCAGGAACCCGCCGCCCACCCCCATCAGCATCGTCAGAATGCCGACCAGCATCCCAAGGATCGCCGGGGCCAGCGGAGAAATATACAGGCCCGAGGCATAGAACCGCCAGCGATAGGGCAGCGATGCCACGAGCGGGTGATGACGGCGCTTCCTGACCGGCGCGCCTGCCTTGCCGAGCAGGCCGGGGCGCAGCGTGCTGATCGCCTCGCGCATCATCAGCGACCCGATCGAGCCGAGCATCAGCACATAGAGGATATTGATGACGACATCGATCTGCCCCAGCGATTGCAGCGCGCTGAACAGCGCCGCTCCGATCAGCGCGCCGATCACCCCGCCACCGACCATCACCGCGCCCATGCGGTAATCGACCCCCTTGCGGCGCGAATGGGCAAGCACGCCCGATACGCTCGCACCCGTGACCTGGGTTGCCGCCGAGGCTGCCGCCACCGTCGGGGGGATGCCGTAAAAGATCAGCAGCGGTGTCGTCAGGAAGCCGCCGCCCACGCCGAACAGGCCCGAAAGAATGCCCGTCAGCCCGCCCAGCAGCACGATATAGAGGCCGTTGACCGAGAGATTCGCGATGGGCAGGTAGACGTCCATGGCCAAGGGACTAGCCGAGGCTGCGGGGGGATAAAAGCCGCGCCGGATACTTGTTCTACGATCGCGCTTGGGTCAGCCTCGAAATCAAAACCGGGTCGACAGGGTCGCTGCCAGCCCCGATCCCGGAGAGGCATCGCCCGCGACGCGCTCGCGCCAGTCGACACTGAGGCGGGCCGGCACCTCGCCGAGGCGCAGATCAAGCCGCATCGTCGGCCCGATGTCGAACCGCTGGGCATCCTCCTGCGCCCCGCCCCAGGCACCTGCGCCGATGCTGAGACGCGGGCCTGTTCCATCGCGCGCCGTGAGACCCGGCACGTCTCTGGTCAGGGCGGCCTGACCGTCGGCAAACGCAGTCGCGCCCGACCCGCCGACCCAGCCCGCCTGACCATAGACCTCAAACCGGGTGCGAAACGGAAGCTCCACCACGGGCAGTTCCGTCATCGCGAAAGCCGCCGGACGCACGATATTGTCAAAAGCCGCATCGGTGTAGCGAACCTCGGCCGAGACGCGCACCGGCACCTTGGCCAGCGGCCGTGCCGAAGCGCCCAGCGCCAGTTCGCGCTCGCCCCTGCGCACCAGCGCCTGATAGGCGCGGGCATAGAGCCGGGGGTCGCGGTGTGCATCGGGCGCGAGGCGGTATTGCAGCACCGCACCCGCCTGGCTCGCGCCATAGATCGGCACCCGCCCCTGCGAAACCGGCGCAGCATCGGAACCCTGCCTCCCGAACACCCAGCCATCAAGCGACCAGCGATCCGCCCCAGGCTTCCCCGATCGGGGACCGGGGAGAAAGGGTGGTTGCGTGGCGGTCTGCCCGGTGGCGGCAAACATCGGCTGGGTGCCTGCCGCATCTCCCCAACCGGCTATTCCGGCTACAGGCGTGGCCCCGGCCTCGTAGGCGGCGTAAAGCAGGTAGCGGTGCCCGGCTGCGATCCGGGGATCCATTCCCCCGCTGCCGAGGACGCTGCCTTCGCCAGCGCCGGTGCGGGGCGCGCGGACAAGAGCAAAGCGCATCGGCGCACCTTCACCAGCGAGACCACGAAGGTCAGGCGCAGCGCCAAGACCGGCGCCTTTCTCAGCCAGCGCAGGAAGTCCCGCCAGCAAAGCCTCAAGCGGTGCCGCGCCCGGCGTGGCCGCCAATTGCAGGCCAGCGGGCAGATCAAGCGTGGCGAAAGGGCTCTCCCACCAGATCGCGCGGCCCGCACCCCATGCCGTCAACAGCATCACCAGCACCACCAACGGCCCGCCACGCGGCCGCACCATCATCGGCCGCGCCGTCACCGATGCGCCGCCCGCAGTGTGGAAATGATCTGGGCAGGGTGATGATCATGTTCGGTCTTGTCCCACACCGCCGCACGTCCTGCGAGGGCGGCGATATAGGTGGTCACAGCGCGGCGTCCGGCGATGATCGCAATTACATTGGCAAGCGGCACCCGCAGCACCGCCAAGAGCCCTTCGCCAAGACCATATTCGCGGGCGGTGAAGGCAAAGCGCATCACGATCCGCCACGCGAAAGCGGCGGCATTGGCGATCAGCACTGCCCTGAGCAGCGGGGTGAGCGGGGCAGGTTCCGCCATGCCGGTCACCACCGCAAGGCCCATGGCTCCGGTCAGCAGCACCAGCGCATAGCCCGCCAGCAATACCAGCGCCGTCAGCGGCCCACGACGGTCGCGCGCACGCATCCAGCATTCGGTCACGCCTCTGGTCCAGCCAACCCGATCCCAGCCGAACAGTGCAATGCCCAGCACCCAGCGGCTCTTCTGGCGCACCACGGTTTCGAACCGGTGGGGGAAAAAGGCGCGGGTGGCGATCAACCGCCCATCCTCGCCGCGCGCCCGGATAAAGCGGCACCGCCCGCCATCCGCGGCGATGCCGAGGCCGAGTTCGTAATCTTCGGTGAGCGAATCCTCCGCAAAAGGCAGGCCGTCTGCACGGCGCGCCGCCAGGCGTCCAAGCGCCTCACGCGAGGCGGCGCAGCCCACCCCCGCCCCCGGCAGGCCCACACCCAAGGCGTCGCGCACCACCATCGCCTTGCCATGCGCCTCGGCGAATTCCTCGCAGTAATGGCTGCCGATCTGGCGCGCGAGCCAGCCGCTGTGACGCACAACCAGCGGTTCGACGGGCAACTGCACGAAATCGGCGCCTTGCTCGATCGCCTCATCCAGCAGGCCCAAAGCACCGGGATCGACCATGTCCTCGGCATCGTGAAACACCGTGAAGGCAAAGCGCCGCCCCGCACGTTCCTCGTCGATCGTCATCGCGGCATAGAGGCGGTTGAGACAATCGGCCTTGGTGGTTGGCCCGTCATGGTCGAGGATCACGAGCCGTAGCCGGGGATCGCCCTGGGCCGCAGCCACGCCTGCGTCCAGGGTTGCAGGGTCATTGCGATAGCAGCCGACATAAAGCCGCAGCATCGGCTGAGGCCAGGTGTCGAGCAGGTGACGGATGGTCTGCCCGATCACCGCCGATTCCTGCCATGCGGGGATCAGCACCGCGACCGGACCCGACAGGCTGCGATGCTGAAGCAGCGACCGGCGGCGCTTGCCGGTCACGGCCTGACCTCGCGCCTTCAGCCACAACCACGCAGCGTCCACCGCCAGGTCGTCAAGCGCGCCGATGAGAAAAAACACCCCGGCAAACAGCAGGAGTTCATATTGCAGCAGGGCGAGCCACTGCCACAGATCGTATTGCACGATGGACAAGGCGACCCCTCCCCCAGTAAGTCGCCGATTTACATTGTCTTTACGTTCCTTGCAACCGCATGGGGTTGTTTTGTCGGTTTAAATGGCGTCCATTCTGGCCGGGCAGTAAAGCATCGCCGCTTCACCAGTTGCCGATGTTTTCCATGCTGACCCATGGCTCGGCCGGTTCGAGATGCCCCTCCTGCAGGAGTTCGACCGAAATCCCGTCCGGCGATTTGACGAAGGCCATATGTCCATCGCGCGGGGGGCGGTGGATGATGTGGCCGGCATCCATCAGGCGCTGGCAGGTCTCGTAGATGTTCTCGACCCGGTAGGCGAGGTGGCCGAAATTCCGCCCGCCGTCATAGGCTTCGGGCGCGCTCCCGTCTTCCGGCGGCCAGTTGTAGGTCAGTTCGACCTCGGCGATTCCCGCCTGCCCGGGCGCGGCGAGGAAAATGAGCGTAAAGCGCCCCGCCTCGACATCGAAACGACGCACTTCCTCCAGCCCGATCAGCTTGAAGAACGCCACCGTCGCGTCCGGATCGGTGACGCGGATCATCGAGTGGAGATATTTCACCATGGCTCATTCCATTCAAAAACGGTTCATCGACAGTGATGCACAACTCGTCGCACCAACTCGAACAGGGGAACAATGCGATGAGCGGCGATGATGTGCAACCGGCGAATGCAGCAGTTGGCGACTGGCGTGAGCCTGCCACCCTTCGCTGGTTCGGCACGGCGGGGATCCTTGCAATCGGGCTGATCGCGGGCGGCTATCTGCTGGGCGACGGACTGCTGCGCGCCAAGGACGCCGAGCGCGCCGTCACCGTGCGCGGGCTTGCCGAGCGCGATGTCACGGCCGATCTAGCCACGTGGACGATTTCCTATTCGGCATCCTCGACCAGCCTTGCCGAAGCGCAGGACAAGGTGCGTCGCGACACGCAGGCGATCGAGACCTTTTTCAAGGATCTGGGCTTTCCCGCACAGGCGCTCCAGCCGACCGGCGCCAATGTCTCAAGCTACACCAACGAAGGGATCACGACCTACACCGTGCGTCAGCGACTGGCCCTGCGCAGCGAGGACATCGCCCGCGCCCAGAAGGCCGTAGCGCGGCAGTTCGATCTGGTCGGGCGCGGGGTGTTTCTGGAGGAAGGTTCCGGCATGGCCTACACCTTCACCAAACTGAACGACATCAAGCCCGAAATGGTGGCCGAGGCGACCAAGGACGCGCGCGCTTCGGCGCAGCAATTCGCCGAGGATTCCGGTTCCAGCGTCGGCAAGATCCGCGAGGCGACACAAGGCTATTTCACCATCGAGGCACGCGACGGCGAGGCGGGCGGCTGGGGAATGTCGGACAGCCCCTACAAAAAGGTGCGGGTCGTCACCACGGTCAGCTTCGCGCTCGATTGACCGGGGGCAGGGGAAGGCCAGGCCTGCCCCTGCCGCACGGATCAGAAGGTCGCGCTCAAGGTTGCCACGACCGCGCTGCTGGTCGGGTTGAAGTTGCCGGTCGCCACATCTGCCTCAGCATCGACATAGGCCACGCTGGCGGTCAACGGGCCGACCAGCGGCATGCTGGCCCCGATCGACCAGTCCCAGCTCTTGCTGTCGGCCTCGAACGAAAGCGAACCGTCGGTATAGCCGAGATGCCCGGTGATCGTGACCGGGGTATCGGGAATGCCGACCCCGATATCGCTGTAAAGATAAAGATTGTCACGCGTCAGCCCGCCAAAGTCGAGACCATCCTGCTTGGGATCATAATTGACCCCGACAGTCGTCGCCGCCGGGCCGAGCGTGAACGCAAGGTTGGCAAAAACCTCGTAGTAATCGAAGTCTCCAGCAGGCGCATCGGGATAGGTATAGGCGATGAAACCCACGTCAGCTGTCAGCCCCTCACTTACCTGGCCGGTCCAGCCACCGTAGAGATCAAGTTCGATGCTGCCATATCCGACCATGTCATTATCCAGTGTCGAAGCCCAGGTGCCGGCATAGAGGCCCGATGTATGGGCGACATCGAAGCCGCCCTGAATGGCAATCTCGCTGCCGGACAGGTTGACCCCGCGAAAACGGTATTGTGTGGCAAGCGCCACATTGCCGGTGAAGGTAAAGGCTGAGCCGGATTCATCCTCGGCAATATTGCTGGCCGAACCGGATATCGGCGCAACGCTGCGCAGCTGCGACACGGATGCCAGCGTGACGCCGGAGGCCGGAGCCTCGTGTGTAGCGGGGACAAGGCTATAACTGACGGGTAACCGCCCTGCATCACCTGGTGTGGTGACGGCTGCGGGCACCTGTTCAGCCAGCACTGGAACAGTCGAAGCAAAGCAATAAGCAATGAGTGCGGCGGAGAGACCGCGAGTGGTGATCGACATGACAGCGTCCTACTCGATTGGAGTGCTGTCCCGCCTGCGAATTCGACCGCCGATGTTCTGTGACCGGCCTCGCTCGAATCTGTATCTGCAAATATTACTAGTCTTGCATATACAAGCCGAAAGATTGTCGGCTGCTGCCCGGATTTGGGCGCAAATTCGCCACCCTCTGGCACGATACCCGCGGACTTGCTTGCGATCAGACGATGCGGGAGTTAATTGGCGCGCCCCGGCTGGGGTGGACAGGCCCATGCCTGTGTGATGCCCGCGACAGTGGATGAGCAGGATCTCCAATCAAGCGATGTTCGAACGAATCCGCGCCTTTTTCAGCCCCCCGCCTCCGCCGCGCCTGCCGACGGTGCCGGATGGCAGGCGCTATTATGCGATTGGTGACATTCATGGGCGGCTTGACCTGTTCGACGCGCTGATCGCGGCGATCGAAGCTGAAATCGCTGCCGCACCGGGCCTCGACCACCGCATCATCCTGCTCGGCGACCTCGTCGATCGCGGGCCGGACAGCGCGGGTGTGATTGCGCGCACGAAAGCCTGGCAACAGACCCGCAAAGTGCGCGTGCTGGCCGGCAATCACGAAGAGATGTTCCTCGCCGCCTTCGAAAAGCCCGAGGCTTTGCGCCACTTCCTCAAGCATGGCGGGCGCGAGACGCTGCTGAGCTATGGCCTCTCCACCAAGCAGCTGGCGACGCTCGATCTGGAGGCGATCTTCGCGCGCCTGCCCAAGCTCGTCACACAGGCGACCCGCGATTACATCGCCGGGTTCGAAACCATGATCCGCGCGGGCGACTATGTCTTCGTCCATGCCGGAATCGACCCCTCATGTCCGCTGTCCGAACAGAAGCGCAGCGACCTCCTGTGGATCCGCGAGCGTTTTCTCAGTCACGAAGGCCCACTGGAGAAGGTGGTGGTCCACGGTCACACCATCTTCCAGCGCGTGATGGATTGCGGCAACCGGATTGGCATTGACACTGGCGCTTTCCGTTCGGGTGTGCTTACAGCGCTCGTGCTCGAGGGCGACCAGCGGCGCATCCTGCAAGCCCGCGCAAATGACGGGCGACCGGCGGAAGTCTTCCACGGTGACAGGGCGTAACACGGGTCGCACGTCGCAGCGCCAACCGACGTGGACTTCTCTTGAAGGCGGCATTTCATGAAGATTGCGATGGTGGGTTCGGGCTATGTCGGGCTCGTGTCTGGAGCCTGTTTTGCCGATTTCGGACATGATGTGGTCTGCATCGACAAGGATCAGGGCAAGATCGACCGGCTCCGCGCCGGGATCATGCCGATTTACGAACCGGGTCTGGATGCGCTGGTCGAAACCAATGTGAAGGCAGGCCGTCTCAGCTTCACCACCTCGCTGGCGGAAGGTATCAAGGGCGCGGATGCGATCTTCATTGCGGTCGGCACCCCCAGTCGGCGCGGCGATGGCCATGCCGACCTTACCTTCGTCTATGCCGTAGCGAAGGAAGTGGGCGAAAGCCTCGCCAATGATGCGGTGGTGGTCACCAAGTCGACCGTCCCGGTCGGCACCGGCGACGAAGTCGAGCGGATCATCCGCGAGACGGGGACGCCGCACAAATTCGCGGTCGTCTCCAACCCCGAATTCCTGCGCGAAGGCGCTGCGATCGGCGATTTCAAGCGCCCCGACCGCATCGTCATCGGCGCCGAAGACGATTTCGGCCGCGAGGTGATGCGCGAGGTGTACCGCCCGCTGTTCCTCAATGAATCGCCGATCCTGTTCACCTCGCGCCGCACCAGCGAGCTGATCAAGTACGCCGCCAACGCCTTCCTTGCGACCAAGATCACCTTCATCAACGAGATGGCCGATCTGTGCGAGAAGGTCGGTGCAAACGTGCAAGACGTGAGCCGCGGCATCGGCATGGACAACCGCATCGGTGCCAAGTTCCTGCACGCCGGGCCGGGCTATGGCGGCTCGTGCTTTCCCAAGGACACCCTCGCGCTGCTCAAGACCGCCGAGGATTATGACAGCCCAACCCGGATCGTCGAGGCGGTAGTCAAGGTCAACGACAGCCGCAAGCGGGCGATGGGCCGCAAGGTGGTCGACGCGCTCGGCGGGGCCGAGGCGGCGCGCGGCAAGAAGGCCGCGCTGCTCGGCCTGACCTTCAAGCCCAACACCGATGACATGCGCGACAGCCCTGCGATTGCGGTCGCCCAGACGCTGATGGATGCAGGCGTTGCGGTCGCGGCCTATGACCCCGAGGGCATGGAGCAGGCCCGCCCGCTGCTTCCCGAGGTCACCATGTGCGAGAACGCCTACGAGGCGATCGAAGGCGCCGACGTGGTGGTGATCGTGACCGAATGGGACGCCTTCCGCGCGCTCGACCTCAAGCGCGTCAAGGAACTCGCCAAGGCCCCCGTCATGGTCGACCTGCGCAACGTCTACAAACCCGAAGACATGCGCGCCGCCGGTTTCGCTTACACTAGCGTCGGGCGGGCGTAATCTGTTTTGCGAACGCGCCTCCGCGCGTTCGTCCTCGGTGCTGTTTCAAGCCCTGCGGGCTTGAGCACCTGCGGCTCGCGCCGTGCGCTCGCGGCCCGTCCGATGGCGGGCCGAAAATCGCCAAACCTCTCTTGTGGCTGTGGCATCGGTCGTGTCAGCGACCGCAAGGCCGAACGGCCGCCCGCAGCGATGCGACCGTCAGTTCGCGTGAGCGAGGATTTCGTAGCCCGGAGGGGCTGCGGAAAACAAAAAACATATCAGGGGGCCATCATAAGCCGGGTTCTGTCTCCTCAGGCTGTATCCCTTGCGGGACGGGCCTGCGGTGGCAGCCATTCATCTGGGCCGTCGGTTGCCCGGCGGCTCTAGCAGCCAACCCGGGTCTCTCGGCGCGAAACACGCCTGCCCTTCTTGCGAAAGGCGCGAGACCCCTATTCGGCCTTGCTCCGGGTGGGGTTTGCCATGCGGTGACTGTTGCCAGCCCCCCGGTGCGCTTTTACCGCACCCTTTCACCCTTGCCTGTGCGCCCTTGCGGGCAGCCATCGGCGGTTTGCTCTCTGTGGCACTTTCCCTTGCCCCGGACGTGATCCGGAGCCGGCGGGCGTTACCCGCCACCCTTGTTTCGTGGAGCCCGGACTTTCCTCGCATCCTTACGGACACGCGGCTGCCTCAGGCCCCCTGACGGGGATGCCAATAGGCTGCGAACTGTCGAAAAGCTAGCGAGTCCTGCCCTGATCGCGGTCGAGCAGCAATTGCCACAGGATCGCCGCCACCTCACCATCAGGGATGCCGGTAATGTGTTCAGGCCGCCAGCGGCGCTCAAAGGCCTCCACCGCCTTGGCCTGATCGGTAATGTCGTAACCAAAGCGTTCCAGCGCAAGGAAGAAGCTGCCTTCGTTGTGGAACGGATTGCCCGCTGCAAGGCTGGTCGGGCGCGGCAGGCACAGCTTGTATTGCGCCAGCCGCTCCCACGGGAACAGCTCGCCCGGATCCACTTTCCGCATCGGCGCGACATCGGAATGGCCGACAACATTGGCACGCGGGATGTCGTACTGCTTCACGATCCGCGCGAGCAAAGGGATCAGCGCATTGATCTGCGCCTCGGCGAACCCACGGTAGCCGCCGTTCTCGGGCGCGTGGCCCGGATGATCGAGCTCGATCCCGATGCTCGCCGAATTGACGTCGGGAATCCCGCGCCAGTAACTTGCCCCGGCGTGCCATGCGCGGCGATCCTCGGGAACAAGACGGATCACCTCGCCATCTTCTGTGATGCAGTAATGCGCGCTGACCGAGGCCTCAGGATCGCACATCCGCGCCAACGCGGTCTCGACCGGCTTCATCTCGGTATAGTGGAGCACCACCATCGAAATCGGCGCCGTGCGCTCACCATGATTGGGGGAGGAAACCTCGCGGTGGATCAGTTCGTCGCCCCCCTCCATCGCGTGTCAGCCGATCATGCCCTCAGGTTCGGGCAGCACCGCGCCCAACACCAGCGCCCCGTCACCCAGTTTGTACTGGAGGCCGCCTTCCATCTCCTCGGCCAGCACCGCGATCATATGCGCGGCGGCGGTGCGGGAGGTGATCTCGCCCTCGTCAAGATCGCCCTGCAGCGCGCGGCCAATGGTCTCGTCGAAGGCGATCCGGTCGCCCCGCGCCCGAGCCACGATCTCCACCGCGCCCTCGCGCCGCTCCGCGCCGATATCCAGCGTCCCGCCACGCACCAGCGCATCGAGCGCAATCTGAGCGAGGTTGAGCAGCACCTTGACCGCGGGCTTGGGCAGGCTCGGTTCGGCAATCGCCCAATTGACTTCGACCCGCTTGGCATCGGAGGCCAGCGCGTCGATCACGATCCTCGCCTCATCCACCGGGATTGCTTCGCCAAAGCCCCCCGCGGCCCCGAAAGCGAGGCGGAAGAACTTGAGCTTGTCGGTGCTGATCCGGGCCGACTGTTCAAGCAGTTCGACCACCTTGCCGCGCATTTCCGGGTCCTGCTCGTCCGCGAGCAGTTCGAGCCCGTTGGCGAGCGCGCCCACTGGCGAGAGCATATCGTGGCACAGGCGCGAACACAGCATCGCGGCAAGATCGGTCTGGGAAATCATGGGCCTTACCTAACCATCGATCAGGGATAAGGGAAGTGGGCTGAACCCTGCCTCGCCGTCGAGCCAGAAGCGCACCTCATCGCCTGCAATGATCGCCCAAACCCGTCCGTCACCGGCCGCCGAGGCGCGGTCGGTCGCGGAAGGCGCCGCCTCGCCCACGGGATGCGAGTGATAGTATCCGATCACCTGCCCCCCACCGCTGCGCGCGGCCCGGTGCGCGTCGATCAGGGCCTGGGGGTCGATCTCGAAGTGGGTAGCGGGCGTGGAGTGGACGTTGGCAGCCGGGCGTGCCGCGGTGATGCGGGCGCCATCCCCAAGCAGAATGCCGCAGGCCTCCAGCGGATGAGCCGCAGCTGCATGGGCGCGCAACTGGCTGAGGGCTTTGCTTGTCACTTCGATCAGCATCGCGCATGGCCATAGCATGTCCGCGCGCGAAATCATCACCGGCACTATCACTGCCCCCAGGTTCAGGCGCACGCCTCGACAAGGCCCTTGCCGAAGCCGCCGGCCTCAGCCGTGCGCGGGTGCAGGCGTTGATTGACGAGGGGCGGGTCGAAATTGCCGGAAAGCCTGCCACCAGTGCTTCGATGAAAGTCGCCGAAGGCACGGCGTTTCGCATCACCGTTCCCCCTGCCATCGACGCCGCGGCAGCGCCGGAGGACATTCCGCTCGCAATCGCCTTTGAAGACGCCCACCTGATCGTCGTCGACAAGCCTGCCGGGCTGGTCGTCCATCCTGCAGCCGGGAACCTCACGGGTACCCTGGTCAATGCCCTGCTGCACCATTGCCGGGGCGAGCTGAGTGGCATTGGCGGGGTCGCGCGGCCGGGGATCGTCCACCGGATCGACAAGGATACATCCGGGCTCCTCGTGGTCGCCAAGACCGACGCGGCGCATGAAGGCCTGGCCGCGCAATTCGCCGCACATAGTGTCCACCGCCGCTACGTCGCTGTGTGCGCGGGGCATCCCAGCCCGGCCGAAGGCACGATCGACGCGCGCATCGGTCGTTCGGACGCCGACCGAAAGAAAATGACGGTGCTCGCCAACAATTCCTCGCGCGGCAAATCGGCGATCACCCATTACACAGTGATCGATCGGCTGGCAGGCGCTGCCGTGATCGAATGCCGGCTGGAAACCGGGCGCACCCACCAGGTGCGCGTTCACTGTGCGTCAATCGGCCATCCTTTACTGGGAGACCCTGTCTATGGCCGCACACCCGAATCCCTGCGCCCGGTGCTTGAGCGAACCGGCTTTGCCCGGCAGGCGCTGCACGCCGCAGAACTCGGCTTCCAGCACCCGGTCACGCAGGAAATGGTGCAATTTCGGAGCGATCTGCCCGCCGACATGACGGAACTGATCGACCAACTGCGGCATTGTAATCGATGAAACACGCATACATCTGACGAATCTTCGCGTATAACCGTAACCCGTGGCCCAGTTCACGGGATGCCCATCAGGGGTCTCGTGCAAAGCGGTCGACGACAGAAAGGTTAGGTAAACCAGTGACCAAGTCCAAAACCTCGCCGGTCCCGGCGCTGAGCGGTGAGCAGAGCCTCAACCGCTATCTTGCCGAGATCCGCAAGTTCCCGGTGCTCACCGCCGAGCAGGAATACATGCTCGCCAAGCGTTATGCCGAGCACGAGGACCCGGAAGCCGCCGCCCAGCTCGTCTCCAGCCACCTGCGGCTCGTCGCGAAGATCGCGATGGGATACCGCGGCTATGGCCTGCCGGTTGCCGATCTGATTTCGGAAGGCAACGTGGGCCTGATGCAGGGCGTCAAGAAGTTCGAACCCGATCGCGGCTTCCGCCTCGCGACCTATGCGATGTGGTGGATCAAGGCCTCGATCCAGGAATATATCCTGCGTTCGTGGAGCCTCGTGAAGATGGGCACCACTGCGGCGCAGAAGAAGCTGTTCTTCAACCTTCGCCGGATGAAGAAGAACCTCGACGCCTACGAGGACAGCGACCTGCGTCCTGACGATCTCGCCAAGATCGCGACCGACCTCGGCGTGCCCGAGCAGGAAGTGATCAACATGAACCGCCGGATGATGATGGGCGGCGACGGGTCCTTGAACACGCCGATGCGCGGGGGCGAGGAAGGCTCGGGCGAATGGCAGGACTGGCTGGCGGATGATCGCCCGCTGCAGGACGAAACCGTGGCCGAGGCCGAAGAATCGCAGATGCGCATGGAAATGCTCTCAGAAGCGATGAACAGCCTCAACGAACGCGAACGCCACATCCTGACCGAACGGCGCCTGACCGAAAAGCCGCAGACGCTGGAGGAATTGTCGCAGGAATACGACGTCAGCCGCGAACGCATCCGCCAGATCGAAGTACGGGCGTTTGAAAAGCTGCAAAAGGCCATGCAGCGGATCGCTGGCGAAAGGCTGCTGCCCGGCATGGCCTGACGCGTGGCGTAAGGCCAGACGCTCAAGGACTTTCCAAGGCCCTCCTGCCGCCCTAACAAGGCTGCCGGAGGGCTCTTTCATGCAGATCATCATCCGCCACCTTGCCGCCGCCGCACTTCTGGTCGGGGCTGCGGCTGCCGCGCCTGCCCCTGCCCATGCCCAGCGCGAGGTCACCGAGACCGCCGGCGATCCCTTTGTCCACCGTGAGGCCGGGGTCCGTTTCCCCGCCACAATCGGCGGATTCCGGCGCGGGCGGGTGTTCGAGTTCGACGGCGAGGGGCGCGATGCGAGCGTGGGTTACAAACCCCCCGCCATGCCGGGCGAGATGACGGTCTATGTCTATCCCCGCAATGGCAGCGAATGCTGGAGCCTGTTCAACAGCGCCGATCAGGCGGTGATGAACCGGGAAGGAACCACCCGCAGGGATGAAGACCGTTCCCTGAAACTGCTGGCTGGCGGCGGGTCGGAACAGATCTCGGCACGCTATACCGTGCCTGCCGGCGCGATGGGCGCGCCGCACCCCGAACTGGTATCCTATCTGTGGGTCGGCTGCCCCACCGGAAGCGATTGGGTGGTGAAATATCGCGGATCGTTCGAGGTGAAGAACGAAAGCGAGGCGACCCGGCTTTCAGAAGCACTGTTCGCTGCGATCGACTGGACGCCGGTGCTGGCGAAGTAACGCGCACGCTGTTTGCGCCGCCCCGCCCCCTGGCTCATTGGGCCGGAGCAAGATCCAGTACCGCCGCCACCATCGCCCGCGTGCCGAGCGTGACGCTCTCCCTCGGGGCGATCTGGAACAGCGGGGAATGGTGTCCGGCCACCGCAGGCCCGCCTGCCTTGGCCGCGGCGATCCGTTCCGGCGTGGTGCCGCCAACCGCGAAGTAATAGCCCGGAACGCCGGTGTCGGGCGCGACGAAATAGGTGAAGTCCTCGGCCCCCATGTTCTGCTGTTCAAACGGCACGAAGGCCGCCGCGCCCAGCTCGCGTTGCATCACCCCGTTCAGGCGGCGGGCAAGCGCGGGATCATTGTTGGTGGTGGGCGTTCCCCACAGGCGCGTCACCGTCACCGGCAGGGTGTCAGGCAGGCCATGCGCCTTGCCGATATTCACCGCGATCCGCTCGATCGCGGCGATCGTCTGCGCGCGAGTTTCCTCGTCATTGGCGCGCACGGTTACCTGCAACTTCGCCTCATCGGAGATGATGTTGTGCTTTGATCCGGCATGGAAGGAACCGACTGTCACCACCACCGGAGTCAGCGGGCCGATCTCGCGCGAATCGATCGATTGCAGCGCGGTGACGATCTGCGAGGCGATGTAGACCGGGTCGCGCCCCAGATGCGGCGAGGCCCCGTGGGTGCCGATCCCCGGCACCATGATGTCGAGCGAATCCGAGCTGGAATACTGGATCCCCTCGGCCGCCGACACCTTGCCCGTTTCGAGATTGGCGGCGACGTGGAAGGCGAGCGCGTAATCGGGCTTGCCGAACCGCTGGTAAAGCCCGTCCTCCATCATCGCCTTGGCGCCGCGCACACCTTCTTCGGCGGGCTGGACGATGAACATCACCGTGCCGCTCCACTGGTCCTTCATCGCCGCCAGCCGCCGCGCGGTGCCGATCAGCGAGGTGATATGCACATCATGCCCGCAGGCGTGCATCACCGGATATTCCTTGCCATCCTCTCCGACCTGCCGCGCCTTCGAGGCATAGGGCAGGCCCGATTTCTCCTCCACGGGCAAGCCGTCCATATCGGCGCGCAGCATGATCAGCGGGCCGTCGCCGTTGCGTATGATGCCGACCACGCCGGTCTTGCCGACGCCTTCGGTCACCTCCGCCCCGGCAGCGCGCAGTTCGGCGGCCATCTTCGCAGCGGTGCGGGTTTCCAGAAAGCCCATCTCCGGGTTCTGGTGGAAATCGACGAACAGGGAGCTGAGGTAGTTGTCATACTCCGCCTCGATCGCCGCGCGGGTTTCCGGCGCTTCGGCCAAGGCTGGCTGGGCGGCGGCAAGCGCAAAGACGCTGGCGGCGAAGTGGGACAGGCGCATGAATATCTCCCCTAGGTTTGCGCCTTGATAGACCACGGCGCCGCACCTGCTGCAAGCGGCGATGCTTCCCACACCCAGCGCCCTGCGCTAGAGCGGCGCGCGTGAGTTCCATCATTCGCATCCTTGCCAAGGTCTTCGGTGCCTTTGTCGGTCTGACGCTGGTGCTGGTGGTGCTGTTCAGGTTCGTCCCCATCCCCGTCACCGCAACCATGCTGATGGACGAAAATGGCATCACCAAGGACTGGGAATCGCTCGACAATATCGACCGCAATCTTGTCTCCGCCGTGATCGCAGCGGAGGATTCGCGCTTCTGCGAGCATTTCGGCTTCGATGCCGAAGCGATCGAGCAGGCGATGCGGGAAAACCTCGAAGGCGGCCGCGTGCGCGGTGGATCGACCATCAGCCAGCAGACCGCCAAGAACGTGTTCCTGTGGCAAGGCGGCGGCTATTTCCGCAAGGGGCTGGAGGCGTGGTTCACCTTCTGGATCGAGGCGGTGTGGGGCAAGCGGCGGATCATGGAGGTCTATCTCAACGTCGCGGAAACCGGGATCGGCACCTATGGCGCCGAGGCCGGAGCGCAGCGTTACTTCGGTCATTCCGCCGCGCGGCTTTCCGCGGATGAGGCAAGCCGGATGGCTGCTGCCCTGCCCAGCCCCAAGAAACGCTCGGTCAAGAACCCCGGCGGCTGGCTGCTGCGCCATGGCAACCGGATCGAACAGCGGATCGGCATCGTCAGGCGTGACGCGCTCGACGCTTGCGTCTACAACTGACCGCAAGATGCACGCGCACGCCCATCATCACCATCACGGCCATGACCATCATGGCCACGCGCACGGGCATCACCACCACGCGCCTGCCGACTTCGGCAATGCCTTCCTGATCGGGATCGGGCTCAACGCTGGCTTCGTCATCGTCGAGGCGGCGGCGGGGTTCCATTTTGGTTCGATGGCGCTGGTGGCCGATGCCGGGCACAACCTGTCCGATGTGCTGGCGCTGGTGCTGGCATGGGGGGCAAGCATCGCCGCCAAGCGTCCGCCGCAGGGGCGCTTCACCTATGGCTACAAGAGCTCCACGATCCTCGCCGCGCTCGCCAATGCCTTGCTGCTGGCGGTGGCGATCGGGGCGATCCTGTTCGAGACCCTGCACCGGATGATGGCCCTTGCCGAACCGCAGCCGACGGCAATGATGATTGTCGCCGGGATCGGCATCGGGATCAATGCGTTGACAGCCATGCTGTTTCTGAAAGGCCAGAGCGACATCAACATCCGCGGTGCCTATCTGCACATGGTCGCCGATGCGCTGGTATCGCTCGGCGTGGTCGTGGCGGGAGCCGCGATCCTGCTGTCGGGCCTGTGGTGGATCGATCCGCTGGTCAGCCTCGTGATCGTCGCGGTGATCGCATGGGGAACATGGGGCCTTGCGCGCGACAGTCTGATGATGGGCCTGCTTGCCACCCCGCCGGGGATCGACCTGGCCGAGGTCAGAGCGCATCTCGCCAGCTTTGACGGGGTGAGCGCCGTCCATGATCTGCACATCTGGCCGATGTCCACCACGGAAACCGCGCTGACCGCGCATCTCGTCATGCCCGACCGCCTTGCACCCGACAGCTTTCTGCGCGATGTCGCCGCCTCGCTGGAGGAACGCTTCGGGGTGGGCCATGCGACGCTCCAGATTGAAAGCGGCGAGAACCCCTGCGGAAAGGGGTGCAGCTGATGGCCGCGCGCCCCCGCCCGACCCCGGATGAAGCCCGCGAGGCGCTGCGCGATGCGATGGCGCGGCTGGCGGCGGGCGACCAATCCGCGCTTGAGGAAATATACCGTGCCACGCGGGTGAAGCTGTTCGGCATTACCTTGCGTATCTTGGGCGACAGGAAGGAAGCCGAGGACGCCTTGCAGGACGTCTATGTCAATCTCTGGCAGCGGGCAGACCGCTATGACCCGACCCGCGCGAGCCCGATCGCGTGGCTGGCGGCGTTTGCCCGCAACCGCGCGATTGATCGGCTTCGCACCGGCAAGGTGCGCGCCGGAGCGGTCGGGATCGAGGAAGCCGCGCCGCTTCCCGATGAAAGCCCGCTGGCCGATGCGCTGCTGGTCGATGCCGAACAGGCCGCCCAGATCCACAAGTGTATCGCCGGTCTCGATGAACGCACCCAGACCCATATCCGCGCGGCGTTCTTCGATGGCTATACCTATGCCCAGCTGGCCGAACAGGCCGATGTGCCGCTTGGCACCATGAAAAGCTGGATCCGCCGCGGGCTGCAGCGCCTGCGCGCCTGTCTCGAAGCGAGCGAGCAGTCATGAGCGGCCCCGACCAGACCCCTGAGAACGACGTGACGCGCGACGATCCGATGATCGCCGCCGAATGGGCGCTGGGCCTGCTGGAAGGCGAGGAATTGCTCGCCGCGCGCGGGAAATATGCGACCGATCCGGCCTTTGCTTGGCGCAAGGCATGGTGGGACAACTGGTTCGCCCCCTGGACCGACGAAATGGCCGGAGCGGCTGAACCGGGCGAACACGTGTGGGACAGCATTGCAGCACGCTTGGCCGAACAGCAGGCGGCGACGAGCGGCGAGGTTGATGGGAACGCGCCGGCGGCGAATGTCGTGGCTCTTCAGGCCAGGGTGCGGCGCTGGCAATGGGTTGCCGGGCTGTCTTCGCTGGCCGCAGCCGTGGCTTTTGCGCTGTTCCTTTCGTCCCCGCTCGGTTCTCCCGTTGCCCCGCCCGCGCAGATCGCCGCCGCCACTCAGCCGATGGTCGCCACGGTTCCGATCGGCGAGACCGGCCTCAGGCTCGACGTCACCTATATCCCCGAAAGCGAACAGATGCTGGTCGCGGCCATAGGTCTGACCGCTGACGGCGTGCATGATCACGAGCTCTGGCTCGTTCCCGCAGACGGCACGCCGCTGCAATCGCTCGGCGTGGTCGAACCGGGGGCGGTGCGCAGCATGATCTTGCCCGATACCGTCACCGCCAAGCTGGGCGACGGGGCGGCGCTGGTGCTCACCCGCGAACCGATCGGCGGCAAGCCAGACGGGCAGGACGCTGGCCCGGTGGTCGCCAAGGGCGCTTTCACCCGCGTCTGATCCCGGACCCGGCGGGCGCTTCGTCGCAGCCCCGCGGCAACTCATCCATAACCCGCGCAGCCCGCGCATCCGCCGCAACAAGCGCGGCGTAGCTCCTGTTGCAAGCGGGAGGGGCTTGCACTCGTGATGAATGATCAACGGAGATCCCCCTGATGACCCCCAAGACCACCCTCACCGCCGTTATTGCCGCCGCTCTGGCTGGCACCACCGGCCTTGTGGCCGTGCCTGCGCTGGCCGACAACCACATGGAAGCCAAGGCCGCCCCGAACATCGTCGAAACCGCGGTCAGCACCGGCACGCACAACACGCTGGTTGCCGCAGTCCAGGCTGCCGGTCTGGTTGACACGCTCGCCAGCCCCGGCCCCTTCACCATCTTTGCGCCGACTGATGCGGCCTTTGCCAAGCTCCCCGCCGGCACGGTCGAAACGCTGGTGAAGCCGGAGAACAAGGGCACGCTGACTGCGATCCTCACCTACCACGCCGTCGCGGGCAAGGTGACCGCGGGTGACCTGATCAAGCTGATCAACGCGAACGGCGGCAAGGCGACCATCACCACCGTGCAGGGCGGCACGCTGACCGCGATGCTCGATGGCGGCAAGGTCGTGATCACCGATGCCAAGGGTGGCAAGACCACCGTGACGCAGGCCGACGTGATGACCTCGAACGGCGTGATCCACGTCACCGACGGCGTGTTCCTGCCCGCCTGATAACCCTGACAAGCTAGCGCCGCGCCTTACTTCCCCCATCCCCTCCCACTAAGGGCGGCGCTTTCTCCGACCCCGTCCGGCCTTCCTCCAGGGCCGGGCGGGGTTTTGGTTTTGGGGCGCAGAGTGTTACATCCCTCCCCGTCCTGCAAGGATGGGGAGGTGGCAGACGCCGCCGGCGGCTGACGGAGGGGTCAATGCGCAAAGGCGATCACAACTACGCCCTCGCCCGGACCCAGCGAAAGGCGCCGTCACTGCCCGAGGGCCTGTTATGGCGAGAGCTGCGCGGGAAGGCAGGTGGGGTGAAGTTCCGCCGCCAACACCCCGTTGGGCGTTACGTGCTCGATTTCTACTGCGCGGCTGCCAAATGCGGCTTCGAGATCGACGGGATTGTGCACGAGATGCGCGATCGGCCCATGCGCGATGCGGCGCGGGACGAGTTTCTGACGCAGCAGGGAATCCAGGTTGATCGCATCCCGGCACGGGCAGTGCTGGATGATCCGGTGGGCGTTGCCGAGGGAATGGTGCGAATGTGCAGGGCGATCATCGAGGGGGAAAGATAGCCAACCCCTCCGTCACCGCTTTGCGGTGCCACCTCCCCATTCCGTTGGAACGGGGAGGGATTTTGTGAGCGAAATTTCTCCAAGGCTTCCCCGTCCTGCAAGGATGGGGAGGTGGCAGACGCCGCAGGCGGCCGACGGAGGGGTAGCTTCGTCAGAACGACAGCCTAAGCCGCCTCCTCCTTCTTCGCCTCGCCAATCACGCGGATCGGCTCCTTCTTGCCGGCAACCACGTCGGCGTCGATCACGATCTCGGTGACGCCTTCCATGTCGGGCAGGTCGAACATCGTGTCGAGCAGCAGGCCTTCGACGATGGAACGAAGCCCGCGCGCGCCGGTCTTGCGCTTGATCGCGCGCTCGGCAATCGCCTGCAATGCGTCGTCGGTGAAGGTCAGCTCCACGTCCTCAAGCTCGAACAGCTTGCGATACTGCTTCACCAGCGCGTTCTTGGGCTCCTTGAGGATCGTCACCAGCGCCGGCACGTCGAGATCGTGCAGCGTGGCGATCACCGGCAGGCGGCCGACGAATTCGGGAATGAGGCCGAACTTGAGGAGATCCTCAGGCTCGCTCTTTTCCAGCAGCTCGCCCACGCGGCGCTTGTCGGGATCGGCGACATGGGCGCCGAAGCCGATCGAGCGCTTCTGCAAGCGATCCGCGATGATCTTGTCGAGGCCGGCAAAAGCCCCGCCGCAGATGAACAGGATGTTGGTGGTATCCACCTGCAAAAATTCCTGCTGCGGATGCTTGCGCCCGCCCTGCGGGGGGACGCTCGCGGTGGTGCCCTCCATCAGCTTCAAGAGCGCCTGCTGCACGCCCTCACCCGAGACGTCGCGGGTGATCGAGGGGTTTTCCGCCTTGCGGGTGATCTTGTCGATCTCGTCGATATAGACGATCCCGTGCTGCGCCTTTTCGACGTTATAGTCCGAGGCCTGAAGCAGCTTCAGAATGATGTTCTCGACGTCTTCACCCACGTAGCCCGCTTCGGTCAGCGTGGTCGCATCGGCCATGGTGAAGGGCACATCGAAAGTGCGCGCCAGCGTCTGCGCGAGCAGGGTCTTGCCCGAACCCGTGGGGCCGACCAGCAGGATGTTCGACTTCGCCAGCTCGACGTCGCCCGCCTTGCCGGAGTGCTTCAAACGCTTGTAGTGGTTGTGCACCGCGACCGAGAGCACGCGCTTGGCCCGATCTTGGCCGATCACGTAATCATTGAGGGTGGTGAAGATGTCCATCGGCGTGGGGATCTCGCCGTCCTTCTTGCCGGCGATCCCTGCCTTGGTTTCCTCGCGGATGATGTCGTTGCACAGCTCGACGCATTCATCGCAGATGAACACGGTAGGGCCGGCGATGAGCTTGCGCACCTCGTGCTGCGACTTCCCGCAGAAGCTGCAATAGAGGGTGCTCTTGCTGTCGGATCCGCTCAATTTGGTCATTCCTGTGTCCTCGAATCCGCAAGTGAGAGCGCCGGAACACCCCGGGCGGATTCGTCAAGTGTATCGCTCACCGCCAATGAATCAACACATGGCGCGCGATTTGGTGGTGTTACCATGATGCCCTGGCCTGCGAAGTGGCGGAAAAGACAGCCGGTGCGCCCGGCTGTCCCGCTGCGGAGCAGGTGGAGAGGCAGGGCTTATTCAGGTGCGCCGCCCGAACCGTCTTCGCCGCCGGTTTCTTCGGTATCAGGCCGGGTCTCGAACACCTTGTCAACCAGACCGAAGGCCTTGGCTTCTTCGGCTTCGAGGAAGGTGTCGCGGTCCATCGCCTTTTCAATTTCATCAAGGCTGCGGCCGGTGAACTTCACGTAAAGGTCGTTCATGCGGCTGCGGATACGCAGAATCTCGCGCGCCTGAATCTCGATGTCAGAGGCCATCCCGCGCGCCCCGCCCGAAGGCTGGTGGATCATGATGCGGGCATTGGGGAGCGCGATGCGCATGCCCGGCTCACCCGCAGCGAGCAGGAAGCTGCCCATCGAAGCGGCCTGCCCGATGCACACCGTCGACACGCGCGGCTTGATGTATTGCATGGTGTCATAGATCGCGAGGCCCGCGGTCACCACGCCGCCCGGCGAGTTGATGTACATGGAGATCGGCTTGGAGGGGTTTTCGCTTTCAAGGAACAGCAGCTGGGCGACGATCAGGCTGGCCATGCCGTCTTCCACCTGTCCGGTCACGAACACGATGCGTTCACGCAGCAGGCGCGAGAAAATGTCGAAGCTGCGTTCGCCCCGGCTGGTCTGCTCGACCACCACCGGCACCAGCGCGCCAGTCAGTGGATCGCGGGTGAATTGCCCCTGAGTGCCGTAAGTTTCGCCCGCGTTCCCGAACAGATCGATCATGGTATTGCCCTTGCCCTTGCTGGTTTCGAATTGGCTATGTCGGAGGCAAGGGGGCAATTTCAAGGGCGTTTACCTTGTGCCTGTGAATTGCCTCTGGACGATAGCGCGGGGAGAGGGACGTTTTGCCCCTTGCAGCAGCGCGCAGGCGCGCGCAAACCTCCGGGTCATGACCTATCGCACCCTCTCCCGCCCCGCCCTCGCCCTGATGCTTGCAACGTCGTCTGTCGCCGCTTTCGCGCAAACGTCAGAGACAATTGCCATCGCCGAGAAACCGCCGGCCGCGATGGCGGATGCCGCGAGGCAGATCGAGCGAATCCGTAACCTCGACGATGCCGGGCCGATGCTGAATGCAGTGATCGCCTATGATCCCAATGCCGCCGCCATCGCCGTCACCATGACCGAGCGATTGCTGGCAGGTCGCACCGTGCTGGTGAAGGACAATATCGAAACCCGCGAGTTCCCGACCACCGCCGGAAGCCTCGCTCTGAAGGACAACATGACCGGCCGCGATGCGCCGATGATCGCCAATCTGCGGCGCAATGGCGGTGTGGTGCTGGGCAAGGCCAACCTGTCTGAATGGGCCAATATCCGCTCCGACAATTCCACCAGTGGGTGGAGCGCGGTGGGCGGGCTGACGCGCAACCCTTACGCGATTGATCGCAACACTTGCGGTTCCTCCTCCGGCAGCGGCGCGGCGATTGCGGCGGGTTTTGCCTGGGCCGCGATCGGGACGGAGACCAATGGCTCGATCACCTGCCCGGCCAGCATCAACGGCATCGTCGGCTTCAAGCCCAGCGTCGGGATCGTCAGCCGCACCCATGTGGTGCCGATCTCCTCCACGCAGGACACCGCCGGGCCGATGACGAAGACGGTCTATGACGCCGCCTTGCTGCTGACCGCCATCGCGGGCGAGGATCCGGCCGATCCGGTGACGCTGACGGCAAAGCGGGTGGCCGATTACACACAGGACCTTGAGACTGCCTCGCTCAAGGGCGTGCGAATCGGGGTGATGCGCGATCAGGTGGGCAACCGCGATGATCTGACAGCGGTGTTCAATGCCGCGCTCGCCGACATGGAGCGCGCAGGCGCAGTGCTGGTCGACATCAGCTTCAAGCCGAATTCGCAGATGTATGGCGACAGCTTCACTGTGCTGATGTTCGAACTGCGCGAGGAGATGGGCAAGTATCTCGCCTCGATCCCGGCTTTCAAGGACGGCAAGACGCCGCGCAGCCTCGCCGATCTGATCGAATTCAACACAGCCCATGCGGACGCGGAAATGCGCTGGTTCGGGCAGGAACTGTTCGAACAGGCCGAAGCCACCACCGACCGCGAGGCTTACGAAACGGCGCGCGAGAACGCGGTACGGATCGCGGGCGAGGAAACGCTCGACAAGCTGCTGGCCGACAACAATGTGCAGTTCCTCGTCGCCCCGACGCGCGGGCCTGCATGGGTCAGCGACCTTGTGAACGGCGACAATTTCAACGGCTCGGTCGGCTTCGGCAGCCCGTCAGCCATTGCAGGCTATCCGCATCTCACCGTGCCGATGGGCGCAATCGAGGGTCTGCCGGTGGGCATCAGCATCATGGGTGCCAAGTGGGACGATCACGCCGTGCTGAAGGCGGGCGCGGCCTACGAAAAAGCGCGGACAGCCGTGCTGCCCGCGCCGACATTCGAACGTTGGCAACCGGCGGAGCGATAAGCTGCTCCGCCAGTGCTGCGTCTTCAGCCGCCCTCGTACAGGCGGAACTTTTCGTCTTGGTTGGTGAGCGCGCTCAACGTCGTGTAAAGCCGCGCGTCGGTGAGCCCATCGCTGGCGATGCGGCACACGGGCGTGCCGAACGCAATCTCCAAGCGAACCCAGGGAAAATCCTCCTCGATCGCGGTCTGTTTCGCATAGGCGCATTCGGGGTGCATGATGAGCCAGCCGCCATCGCTCTGCCGCGAGGCAAGCGCCAGCCCGTAGGCGTCGGAGGCCAAGCCATCTTCATCGCCGAACGACATCATGACGTAGGTGTCCGGAGGAATGCCTGCGCCCTTCAACGCACGCATGAAAAGCGGCGACTCGACCCCTTCTTGCGGGAGCGAAAGCATGTATCCGCTTGTCTTGGAATCATCCCTGACAATGCGGATGTCCATGCAATCGTTTCGCGACAGAGCGCAAATGCGCCCCGGGCCGGTCTTGAGCGGATGCGCCGTATTGAACAGGATTTCATTGGCGATGCCATCGTCCTCGCCGGTGAAGCAGCCCGTCAGCAGCAGGCTGGCAATGGCGATGACGCTGATACCAAATTGCCGCCGATCAGTATGCATTCGCGCCATGACTTCCCTCTCTGAGATGCGCCAACCGCCACCGACTGGTCTGTCACGGCCGGAAAGACAATCGGAAAACGGAAAGGGCGGCGCATCGCTGCACCGCCCTTCTGCTGGTTGTCTTGTCTGATCGGCAACTTACTTCTTGGCAGCGGCTTTCTTGGCCGGAGCCTTCTTGGCCGCCGGTTTTTCTTCAGCCGGAGCTTCAGCCTTTTTCGCCGGAGCCTTCTTGGCAGGTGCCTTCTTGGCGGGCTTTTCTTCCGCCGCCGGGGCTTCATCAGCCTTGGGCTCGGCCTTCTTCTTGGCCGGTGCCTTCTTGGCCGCCGCCTTCTTCGGAGCCGGTGCGGCCTCGGCGGTTTCCTCGGCCTCGATTGCGGCCTGAAGTTCCTCGACGGTGACTTCGCGTTCCGTCACTTCAGCCTTGTCGAACAGGAAGTCGACGACCTTGTCCTCATACAGCGGCGCGCGCAGCTGTGCGGCAGCCATTGGATCGGACTGGATGTACTGGACGAAGCGCTCGCGATCCTCGGTGCGATACTGCATCGCGGCCTGCTGGATCAGCATCGACATTTCCTGCTGGCTGATCTCGACACCGTTCGTCTGACCGATTTCGGAAAGCAGCAGGCCCAGACGCACGCGGCGTTCGGCGATCGAGCGATATTCTTCCTTCTCTTCCTCGATCTGCTTCAGTGCAGCGGCCGGATCCTCGTCACGCGCGGCTTCCTGCTGGAGCTGCGCCCAGATCTGCTGGAATTCGGCCTCGACCATCATGCCCGGCACTTCGAAGCTGTGGCCCGCCGCCAACTGATCGAGCAGCTGACGCTTCATCTGGGTGCGGGTGAGACCGGCGGTCTGCTGTTCCAGCTGCGCCTTCATGATCTCGCGCAGCTTTTCGAGGCTGTCGAGGCCGAGGCTCTTGGCGAAATCTTCATCCAGCGTGGTTTCGGTTTCGACCTTCACCGCCTTCACGGTGACATCGAAGGTCGCTTCCTTGCCCGCCAGATGTTCAGCCTGATAGTTTTCGGGGAAGGTGACGGTGATGGTCTTTTCCTGACCGGTCTTCACGCCCACCAGGCTGTCTTCGAAGCCGGGAATAAAGGTGCCAGAACCCAGCACCAGCGCCGCGTCTTCGGCCTTGCCGCCGTCAAATTCGACGCCGTCGAGCTTGCCGACGAAATCGATGATGAGCTGATCGCCCTCGGCCGCCTTCTTGGTCTTGGCGGCGTCCTTGTAGCTCTTGTTCTGCGACGCGATGCCCGACAGCGCCTCGTCGATCTGTTCGTCCGTCACCGGCACGACCAGCCGCTCAAGCTTCAGGCCATCAGTGCTGGGCGCTTCGATCGCGGGCAGCACTTCGAGGCTGACGGTGATTTCGGCGTCCTTGCCCTGCTCGTAACCTTCACCCAGCGCGACTTCCGGCTGCATCGCCGGGCGCAGTGCTTCGTTGCGGATCAGTGTGTCGACCGATTCGCGGATCGTGTCGTTGACCACCTGGCCATGCAGGGCTTCACCGTGCATTTTCTTAACGAGGTTGGCCGGAACCTTGCCGGGGCGGAAGCCGGGCATCCGTACCTGCGGCGCGATCTTCTTGATCTCGGAATCGATCTTGGCAGCCAGTTCGGCGGCGGTGATCGTGATCAGATAGGCGCGCTTGAGCCCTTCGTTGACAGTCTGCTTGGTCTGCATGGGAACTGGTCTGAAGCCTTCTTGATGGAATTTCCGCGGGTGCGGGCGCACTGTGCGGCGAATTGGTGCGGGCGAAGGGACTCGAACCCCCACATCTTGCGATGCCAGAACCTAAATCTGGTGCGTCTACCAATTTCGCCACGCCCGCTTGCCCGAACGAAGCCGCGCGGGAAGCATGGCCTCCCGCGCGTATCAGCCGCCGCCCTTATCCCTCCCGAACCAAAAGGGCAAGCGCAACACGCTTGAAGGCACGGACTTTGCCGATTAAGGGCGCGGCCATGAGCGAAGAAACCCCTGATATCGTGCCCGCCACTGCTGGCGCAGACGTCCCGCCCGATCACCTGTCGGTCAATCCGCGCAGCCCGTTCTTCGATGCGGAGAAGCTGCAGCGCGGGGTCGGCATCCGGTTCAAGGACCGCGTGCGCACCGATATCGAGGAATATTCGATCTCCGAAGGCTGGGTGCGGGTGCAGGCGGGCAAGGCTGTGGACCGCAAGGGGCAGCCGCTGACGATCAAGCTCACCGGCCCGGTCGAGGCCTGGTACGAAGACCTGGGCGAAAACCCGCCGGTCGCCAAAAAGGGCTGAAGCCAAAGGGCTTTGGCCTCGCAACTTGCCAAAAACCGCATTTAGGCCCACTTGGCGCGGGATATGTCCCTCCCCAAGAAGCCTGAAGTCGTCATCATCGGCCGCCCCAATGTCGGCAAGTCCACGCTGTTCAACCGGCTAGTGGGCAAGAAACTCGCCCTTGTGGACGATCAGCCGGGGGTGACGCGTGACCGCCGGATGGGCGATGCGGTGATCGCGGGGCTCAAGTTCACCATCGTCGACACCGCCGGGTGGGAGGACGAGGATGAGCTCAGCCTCCCCGGCCGCATGAGGAAGCAGACCGAAGCCAGCCTTGCGGGCGCGGACGCGGCGCTGTTCGTGATCGACGCGCGTGCGGGCCTCACCCCGCTCGACGAGGAAATCGCCCGCTACCTGCGCGAACAGGAAGTCCCCGTCGTGGTCGTGGCCAACAAGGCCGAAGGCGCTGCCGGCGAAAGCGGGGCAATGGAGGCCTATGCCCTTGGCCTTGGCGAACCGCTCGCCATGTCGGCCGAGCACGGCGAGGGCATCGCCGATCTGTTCGGCGGATTGTGGCCGATCATCGGTGCCAAGTCCGAAGAATGGGAAGAAGCGCAGGACATTGCCCGCGCGGAGGCAGAGGCAATGGACGAGGATGACCGCCCCCTCGGCCCGCTGAAGCTTGCCATCGTCGGCCGGCCCAATGCGGGCAAATCGACCCTCATCAACCGCCTGCTCGGCGAAGACCGGCTGCTGACCGGCCCCGAAGCCGGGATCACCCGCGATTCGATTGCGATCGACTGGGAATGGACCGATCCCAAGACCGGCGAGACCCGCGAGATCCGCCTGATCGACACGGCGGGCATGCGCAAGAAGAAGAACGTCACTGAGAAGCTCGAAAAGCTCTCGGTCGCGGACGCGCGCCGGGCGGTGGATTTTGCCGAGGTCGTGGTGCTGCTGCTCGATGCCACCCAGGGCCTCGAACATCAGGACCTCAAGATCGCCAGCCTCGTCCTCGAAGAAGGCCGCGCGCTGATGATCGCGATCAACAAGTGGGATGTCGCCGAGGACGCGAGCAAGCTGTTCAACGGCATCCGCGCGGCCTTAGACGATGGCCTTGCGCAGGTGCGCGGCCTGCCGCTGTTCGCCGTCAGCGCCAAGACCGGCAAGGGGCTCGACCAGATGCTCGGCGCCGCCTTCGAACTGCGCGAGGCGTGGTCGAAGCGCGTGCCGACCTCGGCGCTCAACCGCTGGTTCGACGATGCGCTGGAGGCCAATCCCCCGCCCGCCCCCGGCGGCAAGCGGATCAAGCTGCGCTACATCACGCAGGCCGGCACCCGCCCGCCGCGCTTCGTGATCTTCGGTTCGCGCCTCGACCTGCTGCCCAAGAGCTACGAACGGTATCTGGTGAACGGCATCCGCGCCAAGCTGGGCTTTGACGCCGTGCCGGTGCGCGTGACGCTCAAGACCAACAAGAACCCCTACGCCAAGGAGTAGCGGGCCATGCTGCTCGACCTCATCGCTTCAGGGACGCACACCCCCTTCGTGTTCGAGATCTTCGAGCGCACCGCCTCCACCCCGCGCGTGCAGCAGGTGGTGCAATTGAGCCTCGCGCCCGCCTTCCTGCTGTCAGGGATCGGGGCGATCATGAATGTCATCATGAGCCGCATGATCTGGATCGCCCAGCGGGTCGAAAAGATCGAGGACAAGCTTGAAGAAGAACGCTCGCCGAAACAGGTGCGCGAACTCGGCTGGCTGATGCGGCGGCGCAAGCTCATGCAAGGCGCGATCCTGTTCTCGACCGCGGCGGCGGTGATGATCAGCGCGGTGATCATGCTGCTGTTCATCTCGGCCTATATCACCGCGCAGATCGGCACCGTCATCGCCGCCCTGTGGGTGCTTACGATGGCGCTGCTGGTGACGGGGCTGGTGTTTTTCCTGCTGGAAACGCGGCTGGCCGCGATCGGGGCGGTGGAGAAGCCGTAATCCCGAACCGTCGCCCCGTGCTTGACACGGGGCTTGGATACCTTGGCAACATTGCGCGGACAAAGGGCGGCCTGACAAAAAGGGGCGCGAAGCAAGCCCGCGCCCCTTTGATCAAGAATAGCCAAACCCCGTGTCAAGCACGGGGCGACGAGCAGAGGGGTTACGGCTTACCCCTCGCCGGCGGCCTGGCTTTGCAGCTGGCAGTAATTGTGCAGGCCCATGCGCTCGATCATCTCGAACTGGGTTTCGAGGAAGTCGACGTGTTCTTCCTCGTTCTTGAGAATGTCCTCGAACAGCGCCGCCGAGGTGTGATCCTTGACGCTGCGGGCATATTCCGCCGCGTCCTTCAGCAGCGGGATCGCCTCATGCTCCAGCGCGAGGTCGGCCTTGAGCACTTCCTCCACCGTCTCGCCCACCTTCAGCTTGTGGATCGCCTGAAAGTTCGGGAGCGCTTCGAGGAACAGGATGCGTTCGGCCAGCTTGTCGGCGTGCTCCATTTCCTCGATCGATTCGTGGCGTTCATAGGCCGCCAGCTTCTTCATGCCCCAATTGTCGAGCACGCGGTAATGCAGCCAGTACTGGTTGATCGCCGTCAGCTCGTTGGTGAGGCACTGGTTGAGATAGTCGATGACCTTGGGGTCGCCCTTCATGGGATTACGTCCTTTGCGAAATGTCAAAGCCGGGTTGCGGCATTGCCTACAATGTAGACCCTGCCGGGGCTTGTCCGCAAGGGGCGGGCGATAAAATTTCTTTGCGAATCAGTCGCTTGCGATCCGTTCGCAATCGCGCGTCAGGCTACCTCTACTGCGAATAGATTGCAGGCTGCGGCCACGCGCTCTTGCTCGATGATTTCCTGCGCTTCATCAAGGCACTGGCCGCAATTGGGCCGCTTGCCAAGGCAGGCATAGGTCGCCTCTGCGTCCCCGTCGCAAGTGAGCGCGGCTTTGCGCAAATCAGTCTCACGAATGGCGTTGCAGATGCAGATGTACATGGCCGTGCGAATCTTTCCTGCGAAGCGTTTGCAGGCACCAGTGTATGCGAGTTATTCTCAATAACAAGCCTGTTTTTCGAACCCGCCTCCGCGGGTTCGTCCTCTCGGCTGATCCTTCGCTTCGCTCCGGGCCGGTCCGGGCGCGCGGTCGCGCTTGCGGCGAGGCTGCGCCCGCCGATGACCGCCATACGCTGGCGTGGTCACTGGTTCGTTTTACTTTTTCAGCGGGAATACCGTTCTGTAGGTCAGACACCGCCACAGCCATTCGAGCGGGCCGTAACGGTAGCGGTCGAGCCAGGGCTTGCTCCACGCCAGCATCAGCACACAGGCCAGCGCCACCACGATGTAAAGCTGCGGGCGGTTCAGTTGCCCGAACAGGCCCAGCGCCCAGCCATGGAACACCAGCATCATCACCACCGACGTGCCGAGATAATTGGTGAAGGCCGCGCGGCCCGCTGCCCGCACCCGGTCTCCCACCCAGCCGGTCGCGCCCGGCGCATAGGCCACCAGCAGCGCAGCCAGCCCCAACGCCATCCACAGCCGCGGCAGGGGACTCATGCCGACAAAGCCCGCGAGCGTCCCGTAATAGCTGAAGCCGGTCGACTGCACCGCCAGCCCGATCGCCAGATGCGCCAGCGCGCCTGCGATCACCCCGATCCAGCCCCAGCGCAGCAGCTTCTCGCGTGCAAACCCACCGTTGAAGAACCCCATGCGGTAAAGCGCCATGCCGACCAGCATCAGCGGCAGGGTCTCGAACCCGAACAGCATCGCATTGGTGAGCGGTTCGTACCACTGCTCGGTGATCCGATGCGTCACCAGCGTGCCATAATCGCCCGCAGCAATCGCGGCGTTGGGGATGTCACCGCGGGCCAGCGTGTTGTCGATTTCGGCAATCATCCCGGCGCGCTGTTCGAGCAATTCGGGCGAGGCTTCCCCGAACGAAGTGTCGACAATCAGCCAGGGGAAAATCGTGAAGGCGAGCAGCAGCGCGCCCAGCATATACCCGCCAAGGCCGACCCAGAGCTGCGTCTTCACGCTCCACTTCATGCAGGCCAGCGCCACGAAGCCGAACAGCGCGTAATAGAACAGGATGTCGCCGGGCCAGATGAAGAAGAAGTGGACCATCCCGAAACACATCAGGATCACGAGCCGCCATGCCTGGAGCCCGCGCGAGGCACCGCGCGCCCAGGCTTTCTCCATGAACAGATACATCCCGGCGCCGAACAGCAGGGTGAACAGCCCGCGCATCTTGCCGTCGATCAGGATGAACTGGGCGATCCACATCCACCCGCCCGGATCGCCCGGATCGCCCTTGAAGGCGGCCGGGTACATATAGGCCTCGAACGGCTGACCGAAGGCGATGATGTTGGCGGCGAGAATGCCCATCACCGCGATGCCGCGGATGAAATCGAGCGTGTCGATCCGCTCGCCCGTGCTGACCGGCGCAACGGCGACCGCCGCTGACCCGGTCTCGTTCAAGACGTCATCGGCTGATTGCGGTATCGAAGTCGCATTCATGGCTGATCCCCCGGCCTATGGTGCGGGGGATAGTATCACTTTGGCGCGGCTTGGGAAGTGCGACTTGTCGAGCCTTGTCAGCGTTTAGCCCTGCCCTGCCACGACGCAGTCCTTGCCGTCGCGCTTCAAGGCGGCGCAGGCGCGGCCTGCTTCGGCCTCCGAGGCAAAGCCGGTCGCCAGCAGGCGGGTGACCTTGCCGCTTGGCACGAGGGTCTTCTTCGTTCCGGCCAGCGCGGAATGGCTGCCGATCTGGCTCCACAACCGGTCGGCATTGCCAGCCACCCCGAACGCGCCGAGCTGGACGCGCCAGCGGCCCTGCCGGGGTGCAGGCGCAGCGGTGCTGGCGGGGACGGCTGCTGGCGCGGCAACCACCGGCGCGGCAGCGACAGTGGCGGGCGCCGGCTGAACGCGCGCAGTTACCACCGGCACTGCTAAAGGCGCAGCGACCGGCGCCGGAGCAGCCGCCACAGCAGGCACAACCGCCGGACGGCTGCCAAGCTCTGCCGCCGCCAGTTCGGCCGCACGCTGGGACTTGGCCCCGGCCTCGATCTCGCGCGCAACGCCCTGCGCCTGCACGCGCTGGGCCTGCGGGACATAGCGGTCCATCTGCATCAACGCATCGCGCGCCTGCGGCAGGCCCGCCCCGTTCGCCAGCGTCATCAGCGCATAGGCGCGCACCCAGTCACGCGGCGCATAATCGGCATTGAAGTGCGACAGGCCCAGCACATATTGCGCGCGCGGATCGCCGCGATCGGCAGCGGCGCGGATCATCGGCATGGCGCGTTCCTGCTCGCCTTCCTGAAACAGCATAAGCCCGTAATTGTCGGCGGCTTTCACATGGCCGAGCGAGGCGGCCTGTTCGTACAGCTGGCGCGCACGGACATTGTCGATCTCAACCCCGCGGCCCAGCCGATAGGCCTGCGCGAGGTTGAACAGCGCATCGGGATCGCCCGCCGAAGCCGGCCCCTGCCATTCGACCACAGCACGCGCATAATCGCCCGCGCTCCATGCATCGACCCCGGCCTTCACATCGGCCAGCACCGGCCCTGCCGCCAGCAGTGCCAGCGCGGTTGCGGTTGCGGTCTTCTTCGTCAGCATGATCCTTGCCATCGCCTGTGCCTCGTCGGATGCAAAAAGTGACTTGCCCCGCTTCCCTAGCGCAAACACGGTTAGCAAATGGTTTCAGGCCGATGCGGCCAAGTGCGTCCCGGCCCAAGTGCCTGATGCGGCGCCGCGTTCTCTTTCACGATGAGCGAGCGCGTTAACTCTAAATTAGGGGTATCCTGCGATCCCGTGTCCAACCAGCCGTTGAAAGGGGTCGCAATAGGGCAGCCCTCCAGCGGATCTATCCTAGGGGGACCCAGGCGTTGCGTGTACTCGCTTTGGCATCGCAGAAAGGTGGATCGGGCAAGACCACCCTGTCCGGACATCTCGCCGTCCAGGCCCAGCGCGCAGGCGCCGGCCCGGTCGTGCTGATCGACATCGACCCGCAGGGGTCGCTCGCCGATTGGTGGAACGAGCGCGAGGCGGAATATCCCGCCTTCGCCCAGACCACTGTCGCGCGGCTCGCCAATGATCTGGCGGTGCTGCGCCAACAAGGCTTCAAGCTGGCGGTGATCGACACCCCGCCCGCGATCACCATGGCGATCCAGTCGGTGATTTCGGTCGCCGAACTGATCGTTGTACCGACTCGCCCCAGCCCGCACGATCTGCGCGCCGTGGGCGCAACGGTCGACCTGTGCGAGCGCGCCGGCAAGCCGCTGGTGTTCGTCGTCAACGCGGCCACGCCCAAGGCCAAGATCACGTCGGAAGCTGCGGTTGCCCTGTCGCAGCACGGCACCGTTGCCCCGATCACGCTCCACCACCGCACCGATTTCGCCGCCTCGATGATCGACGGCCGCACGGTGATGGAAGTCGATCCCGAAAGCCGCTCGGCTGCCGAAATCGCTGCCCTGTGGCGCTATATTGCCGACCGGCTCGAAAAGAATTTCCGCCGCACCGTGTTCGCACCCGCCCCCAATGGCGTGGGTCAGCCCATGGGCGGCGTGCCGCGTCCCGCTGGCGGCTTCGGCCGCCGGGTGGCCCAGTAAGCGCACGGGGACGCAAGAGCGATGTCCGATCCCGGTTTTGCCTCGCTCGGCCCGACCTTGCTGGCCCGCAAGGGCGGCGCCAAGCCCGCCATGCGCCCGCAGGTCGCACCGCTCGTCATCGACGAGACCACCCCGATCGCCGAAGATCAGCTGGAAGATCTCGGCTGGAACGACATGGGCCATGATGACGCGGGCGATGCCGGGTTCGCCGATGGCGCTGACATCGTGCCGATCAGCGCCGACATCGCCGCCGACCAGATCGCGGCAGGCGCTGGCCCGATCGTCCGCCGCCAGCAGCGCCGCCTTGAAGAACGCGTGCTCGCCGATGCGGTGATGACCGGCCCGGAAGACAGCGAACCCGAATATGACGCCGATGACGAGGAGCTTTACGGCGTGGATTACGCCGGGGGCTACGACGTCGCCGACGAGGACGATGTCGAGGAAGCCTTCGAGGCCAGCGACGAGAGCGAGGATGACGCCGCCGTAACCGGCTTCACCCCGCTCGCGCCCGTCCAGGCACCCGCGCCGTCGCCTGTCCGCACCAAGGCGCCGCGCGTTCCGGCCGTGCAGGCCGGTCGCCGCGCCGCCTTCACCTTGCGGCTTGATGCCGACCGTCACCTCAAACTGCGCCTTGCAGCCACGATGCAGGGCGTGAGCGCCCAGGCGCTCGTCACCGAGGCGCTCGACCGCCTGCTCGCCGAATATGGCGAGCTTGATGTCATCGCCAGCCACCTCAAGCGCCACTGATCCGGCGTTCGATAGACGACCACCACGACGTGAACCGCCAAGACCAAACGGGGGAAATGAACATGGACCGCAGCACCAAGACCGGCTTCACCGCGCCGCGCCTCGCGCTCGCCGTCACCACGGCAGTGGCAGCATTCGCGCTGTCCGGCTGCACCACGGCCGCAGCGCCGCGCGCCGACCTGTCGTTCAGCAATGCCCAGACCGCACTCGCCAAGGGTCAGGTCGACAAGGCCATCGCCCATGCCGAAGCCGCCGTGCTGGCCGAACCGCGCAACCCCGGCTTCCGCGCGCTGCTGGGCGCAGCCTATATGGAAGCAGGCCGGTTCCAGTCGGCCGCGACCAGCTTCAACGATGCGCTCGATCTTGGCGACGAAAACCCGCGCACCGTCCTCAGCTTCGCGCTCGCCAAGACCGCGATGGGCGATTCGGGCGCAGCTGTCGCAGTGCTGGATGAATATGCCCGCGTGATCGACCCGGCCGATCTCGGTCTGGCGCTGGCGCTGGCCGGGCAACCGGAACGCGGCGTCCACGTGCTGATCAATGCCGTGCGCGCCAGCGAGGAAGCCTCGCCCAAGCTGCGCCAGAACCTGGCCTATACCTATGCCCTCGCGGGCAACTGGCGTGCGGCGCGGGTGATGGCGGCCGAAGATGTGCCGGCCGATCAGCTTGATGCGCGCATCACCGAATGGGCCGCGATGACCGCGCCTGAAATGTATCAGCAGCGCATCGCCAGCCTGCTCAACGTCACGCCGCGCGCCGATTCGGGTCAGCCGCAGCGTCTCGCGCTGGCGAATTTCCCGGCGCAGGAGGTCATGGTGGCCGAAGCCGCAGCGCAGGCCCCGGTCGAAGTGGCTGCTGCCGAGCCGATGTCCGCCGTTGCCCCGGCCCCGGCTAGGGCAGCAGAGCCCGCCAGCTTCGCGCAGGCCTTCGCCGCCAGCGAACCTTCGATCAGCACCGCTCAGGCCGCACCGGCACCGGCAGCCGCCTCTGGCGTGCGCTTCGTCTCGAACCCGGTGGTGCAGCAACTGCCCGCCAGCAGCGAGCGCGCCGCGCCGCGCATGGCCGCATCGACCCAGCGCCGCATGGCCGCTGCCGCCGCGCCCGCCCCGGTGGCGAGCGACAAGAGCGCCAACACCCACCTCGTTCAGCTCGGCTCTTATGACAGCAAGCTTGAGGCCGAGCGCGGCTGGGCCGTGCTCAAGGGCAAGTTCCCGGCGCTCAAGGATCACGATGTCGTCATCACCGAAGCCGTGGTGAACGGGCGCACCTTCTGGCGCGTTGCCGCCGCCGGTTTCGGCGCGATGAGCGCCAAGTCGATGTGCTCCACGGTCAAGTCGGCCGGGCGCGGCTGCTTTGCCTATGCTGCCTCCAGCCCGCCCGCAGGCGCGGTTGATCGCGGCATCCGGATGGCATCGCGCACGCGTTGACAGGTGCTTGCGCGGGTTCTCCGCGCGCTATCGCTTCGCTGCTTGAGCGGGTTGTTTGCGCGCTATCGCTTCGCTGCTTGAGCGCGGGCGATTCCATGTTTCTCGATGAGCAATCCTTGCTCCCGGATGGCCTCAGGCTGTCCGGGAGCTTTCTTGTCAGAACGCACATGCCCACGGGCTTTCCTACAAGGCCAGGGGCGCAATAGGGTGCCTGAACGGATGCAAGGCCGGTTGCGGGTGGCCAATGCGCGTGAAACATTGCCCGCGCTGCGAGAAATGGCGGAAATCAGCCGAAAAGTCAGGCGAATTCCAACAGCGTATAGCGGATTTCAGGCCCTTTCAGACCCCGTCCAGACCCCGTCTAGCCCCCTTTTAGGCCCCCGCCAGCCCTGCCTTGACCCCCTGTTTCACGGTGTCAGTGCGGCCTTGCCCCGGGCCGGTTTTGTAGGACTGGGCTTAAAGCGCGAGCCTGACGCCGCCCTTCCACAGGCCCAGCACCCGGCCCTGTGTCCCCTGCCGATCGAACGGGGTGTTGTCGGCGGTGGCCTCCATCTTGCGGCGGTCGATGATCCACGGGGCTTGCACATCGATCAGGGCAAGATCGGCCTCCAGACCGGCAATCAGTTCCCCCGCCGGTGCGCCCAGCACCCGCGCCGGGTTGCGGGCGAGGCAATCAAAGGCGCGGGGGATGTCGATCACCCCGTCGCGCACCAGCCCCAGCGTGGTGGCGAGCAGCGTTTCCGCCCCCGCCATGCCCGGAGCAGCATCGGCAAAGGGCAGGCGCTTGTCCTCGGCCCCGCGCGGATCATGGCCGCTGGCGATCACGTCGACGGTACCATCGGCAAGGGCCGCCAACGCCGCCTGCCGATCTGCCTCGCAGCGCAGCGGCGGCGAGAGCCGGGTGAAGGTGCGGAAATCGGCGGTGGCAAGGTCTGACAGCAGGAAATGCGCAGGCGTAATCCCGCAGGTGACCGGCAACCCGCGCGCCTTGGCTGCCCGCACCAGATCAAAGCCTCTGGCGGTCGTCACCTGCCGGATATGGAGTCGCGCCCCCGCCATCTCCGCCAGCGCGATATCGCGCGCAATGGCGAGCGATTCGGCCTCGGCAGGGGCAGACGGCAGGCCGAGGCGCGTCGCAATCTCGCCCGCGGTCGCAACCGCATCTCCGGCAAGACCGCCATCCTCGGCATGGGTGACGACCACCAGATCGAGCATCGCCGCATAGCGCAGCAGGCGCAGCATCACGCCCGAATCCGCGATCCAGCGCCGCCCGGTGGCGACCCCCCGCGCACCCGCGTCCTGCATCAGGGCAAGCTCTGCAAGCTCCCGACCCTCCAGCCCGCGCGTCGCAGCGGCAAGGGGGTGAACCCACAGGTCGGGCTTGCCGCTCTTGGCGATGAAGCCCACCCGGCTCGGCAGATCGAGCGGCGGGGATTGATCGGGCATCAGCGCCGCACGGGTAATCCCGCCGAAGTGGAACGCGGGTTTGTCGACCGCGAACACCCCCAGATCGACAAGGCCGGGGGCGAGCAGCCTGCCCTTGGCGTCGAACGTTTCGTCACCCTCCTGCGCGGTCACCTCCGGCCCGAGCGCGGCGATCACGCCATCGGCACAGCGCAACCCGCCGGCAACAAGCCCAGCGGGCGTCACCAGGCGGGCATTGGTGATGGCGAGAGGCCGGGCCTGCTTCATGCCGTCCACCCTTCCACACCCCGCGCCTCGCGGGTCAGAATGTCGAGGCAGGCCATGCGGATCGCGACCCCCATCTCGACCTGCCGGGTGATGAGCGAGCGGCCCGCCATGTCGGCCACCTCGCTGTCGATCTCTACGCCGCGGTTCATCGGGCCGGGATGCATCACCAGTGCATCGGGGCGGGCGAGCGCAAGGCGATCAAGCGTCAGACCGTAAAGGCGGCGATATTCGCGCGGGGACGGGACGAACTGCCCGGTCATCCGTTCCGACTGGAGGCGCAGCATCATCACCACCTCCGCGCCTGCCAGCGCATCGTCGAAGCGGTGGAACACTTCCACCCCCATCGCCTCGATCCCGGCAGGCATCAGCGCCGGTGGCGCGCAGACCCGGACCCTTGCTCCCAGCGCGGTCAGGCACAGGATGTTCGACCGCGCGACCCGGCTGTGCAGGATATCGCCGCAGATCACCACGTTGAGCCCGGTGAAGTCCTCAGCTGCCTCGCCACGCTCGGCGAGCGCATGGCGCAAGGTGAGCGCATCGAGCAGGGCCTGCGTCGGGTGTTCATGGCTGCCATCGCCGGCGTTCAGCACCGGACAATCGACCTTGTCCGCAATCAGGCGCGTCGCGCCGGAGGAACCGTGGCGGATAACGATCGCATCGGCGCGCATCGCATTGAGCGTGATCGCGGTATCGATCAGCGTTTCGCCCTTCTTCACGCTGGAGGTGGCGGCGTGCATGTTGACCACATCCGCCCCCAGCCGCTTGCCCGCGATTTCGAACGACAAGAGCGTGCGGGTGGAATTCTCGAAGAAGGCGTTGATGATGGTGAGACCGGCCAGCAGATCGGTGTGCTTGTTGCGCTGGCGGTTCAGCGCCACCCACTGCTCCGCCTGATCGAGCAGGTAGAGGATCTCGTGCCGCGCCAGATGGCCGATGCCGGTCAGATCGCGGTGCGGAAAAGCCAGCCGCCCGCTCGGGAAGCGGCCCGGATCGGCGGAGGTGGCGTGCGAAGTCATCAAGCCAAGGCCCCTAGCCCGCCCGCATCCGCCGCTCAAGCCGCCGCGTAAGCTTTCCGATAGAAGTTCTGCGCCAAAGCCCCTAGATCACCCGGGCAAGGCTGAAAGGGAAGCGAGCATGAATTTCGTCGGCAAGGTCTGGAAAATCCTCGTCGGGATCAAGGACGGCCTCGTGCTGCTGTTCATGCTGCTGTTTTTCGTGACGTTGTTCGCGGCCCTGTCCGCCCGCCCCAACCCCGGCAAGGTGCGAGAGGGCGCGCTGCTGATCGAGCTTTCGGGCGTGGTGGTCGAGGAGAAATCGGTGCTCGATCCGATCGCGGCGCTGCTGTCGGGCAGCGCGCCGATCGAGGAATATCGCGCCCGCGACGTGGTGCGCGCACTGGATGCGGCCGCCGAAGATGACCGGATCAAGGCGGTGGTACTCGATCTCACCACGTTCCTTGGTGCAGGCCATGTCCACCTCAAGGACATCGGCGAGGCGATGGACCGGGTGCGCAAGGCCAAGAAGCCGGTGCTGACCTATGCGGTGGGCTATGCCGATGATCACATGCGCCTCGCCGCGCACGCCAGCGAGGTGTGGCTCGATCCGCAAGGGCTGGCGCTGATCGCCGGGCCGGGCGGCTACAACCTCTATTATGCGGGCCTGCTCGAAAAGCTCAGCGTCAATGCGCGGGTCTACCGGGTGGGCGAATTCAAGGCCGCGGTCGAACCCTGGTCGCGCACCTCGATGTCGGATGAGGCGCGAACCAATATCGGCGGCGTCTACGAGGCGCTGTGGGATGAATGGAAGGCCAATGTAACCAAGGCCCGGCCCAAGCTCGCGCTTGACCGGGTGACGGGCGATCCGGTCGGCTGGATTGCGGAATCCGGGGGCAATATCGCCAAGGCGGCGCTGGCCGCGGGGCTGGTCGACAAGCTGGGCGACCGCGTCGCATTCGGGGCGCGGGTGGCCGAACTGGCAGGCAAGGATCCGTGGAGCGAAAAGCCCGGCAGCTTTGCGTCGAGCAGCTTCGAGGCGTTCCTTGCCGACCAGCCTGCCAAGCGTAAGGGCAAGGCGATTGGTGTCGTTACCATTGCCGGCGAAATCGTCGATGGTGACGCCGGGCCGGGCGTGGCGGGCGGCGCGCGTATCGCCGATCTGCTCGACGAGGCGCTGGATGATGACCTCGCAGCGCTGGTGGTGCGGGTCGATTCGCCCGGGGGATCGGCCACCGCCTCGGAAGAAATCCGGCGCGCGGTGCAGCGTTACCGCGACCGCAAGATCCCCGTCGCCGTGTCCTTCGGCAATGTCGCGGCAAGCGGCGGTTACTGGGTATCGATGTCGAGCGACCGGATCTTCGCCGAACCCGAAACGATCACCGGATCGATCGGGGTGTTCGCGGTGATCCCGACCTTCGAACGCAGCGCCGCCCGGCTTGGCGTGGCGGCGGACGGTTATCGCACCACGCCCCTTTCGGGCCAGCCCAACCCGGTGGCGGGCTTTACCCCGGAAATGGACGCCGTGCTGCAATCGACCATCGGCAACACCTATCGCGAATTCCTGGAACTGGTCGCCAAGGCACGTTCGATGCCGGTCGAGAAGGTCGATGCGATTGCGCAAGGTCAGGTGTGGGACGGCGGCACCGCACGCCAGAACGGGCTGGTCGATGCCTTTGGCGGCCTGCCCGATGCGCTCGCCTGGGCGGCGGCCAAGGCCGGGGCCAAGGACGACGATTGGCACGCGGTCTATCTCGGCGAGCAGGAGGCCAATTACGATTCGCTGATCCGCCAGCTTGTCACCAGGGACAGCGCGGCACGGGCCGGCCACAACGGCGATCTGTTCGCG
This sequence comes from Porphyrobacter sp. HT-58-2, assembly GCF_002952215.1. Lineage (NCBI taxonomy): Bacteria > Pseudomonadati > Pseudomonadota > Alphaproteobacteria > Sphingomonadales > Erythrobacteraceae > Porphyrobacter > Porphyrobacter sp. HT-58-2. The sequence continues at coordinate 3,186,070 of NZ_CP022600.1, forward strand.
ATGACCGCGCGCCGTAGCGAGGCGCTGGGCGAACGCATCCTGCGCGATAGCGAGCGGTTGCTCGGCACCCGCGGCGTGCAGGCCTTCTGCCTAGAATGCCCCGTCAGTTCCGGCACAATCGCCGCCCCGTCCGCGCGCAGCACGGCTCGGCCCGACGGCCTGCTGGCGCTGTTCGGCTGGCTTGCGGCAAACTGAGACACGAAATCGCGCCAGCACCGCCGCGAGCGCTTGCCAAGCGCGTGAGGCCGCATTAAAGGCGCGCCCCTGTCCCGGCCAAATGGCCTTGCGGACGGGCGCGTAGCTCAGCGGTAGAGCACACCCTTCACACGGGTGGGGTCACAGGTTCAATCCCTGTCGCGCCCACCATTTCCCCCCAGTGATCTGATCGGCGGAAATGGCGCGGATTCCTTTGTAGCAGCGCCGCTCCCACCGTCATTTGCCCCTCTGCGCTTGACCGGGCGGGCTACTTCGCGGCAAGGCTCGGGCCTTAGCGCGACAGGGCGCGCCAGCGAGGTATTTCATGCGGAACAGGTTCTGGGGGCGGTGGCTCGTCGTGGTGGCGGCACTGGTGGGTGCGGCAGGTGCAGGTCCAGCCGCCGCGCAGTCCTTCGCGCAAGGCAGCTTCGATCCGGCGATCCCGACCCTGACCGCAACTGTCGGCCATGCGCCGGGCACCCGCATCACCTCTCCCGACCAGACCTATGCCTATATCAAGGTTCTGGCCGACGCTGCGCCCGACCGGGTGAAGCTGGTGCAATATGCCACGAGCTGGGAGGGCCGCCCGCTTTATTACCTCGTCCTGTCAGCGCCCGCCAACATGGCGCGCCTCGATGCGATTCGCGCCGATATGGCCAATATCGCCGCCGGCCGACCCGGCAATGGCAGCGCGCTGCCGGTGACCTGGCTGGCATATGGCGTCCACGGCAACGAAATCTCCTCGACCGATGCGGCGTTGATGACGGCCTATCACCTGCTCGCCGCGCAGGATGACGACCGCGCCGCCAAGATCATGGCCAACACCATTGTCGTGATCGACCCCATGCAGAACCCCGACGGCCGGGCGCGCTTCGTGAACAATTTCCTCGCTGCGACGGGCATTGTCCCCGATGCCGACCGCCAGGCGGCGGAACATGACGAGCCCTGGCCGAGCGGGCGCGTCAATCACTACATGTTCGATCTCAACCGCGACTGGTTCACGCTGTCGCAGCCGGAAACCCGCGGCAAGGTCACGGCGATCCGGCAGTGGAACCCGGTCGTAGTGGTGGACCTGCACGAAATGGGCGGGGACGAGACCTATTTCTTCTCCCCAGCTGCGCAGCCCTTCAACCCCAACCTCAGCCCGGCACAGATCCGTGCCTACGAACTGATCGGCCGCTACAATGCCGCCGCTTTCGATGCGCGGGGCGAGCCCTATTTCACGCGTGAGGTCTATGACCTGTTCTATCCCGGATATGGCGACACCTGGAACGCGCATCAGGGCGCGATCGGATCGACCTACGAACAGGGGTCGGCGCGCGGTCTGGTGTTTGCCCGGCGCGATGGAACCGAGCTGACCTATGCGGACGGGGTCGCCAACCACTTTTCCGCCAGCCTCGCCACGGCAAGCGCGGTGGCCGACAATCCGGACCGGTTCCTTGCCGATTTCGCCGCCTATCGTGCCGGCAATGCCAGCGGCGCGGCGGGCCGGGGAACCTATGTGATCGATCTTGGCAAGCGGCGCTGGAATGCCGAGCGGCTCGGGCGCCGCCTTGCCCAGCAAGGGATTACCGTGCTGCGGCGCGAAGGCGCGGCGACGCTTTGCGGCAAGTCCTATCCGGCAGGCTATCTCGCTGTCCCGCAGGCCCAGCCCGCCGCGCGGCTGATCCGCAGCCTGCTTGACCGTGACACGCCGCTGCCGCCCGATTTCCTTGCCGAACAGGAACGCCGTCGTTCGGTCGATCTCCCGCACGAGCTTTATGATGTCACCGCATGGTCGGTGGGGCCGATGGCGGGGGTCGATGTGCGCCTGTGCAATGCCGCCGCCCCTGGCGAGGCGCTGCGTTACGATGCGCCCATCGCCGCCAAGGCGGAGGGCAGCGGTGCCTTTGCCATTGCCGTGCCGTGGACCGACAGCGGGCAGGCGCGGCTGGTCGCGCTCGCGCTGCGTGAAGGGATCGAAGGCCGCGTCACCGACCGCGCCTTCGAGACCGCCGGACGCAGCTTCCCGCGCGGGACAGTGGTGTTCCCGGCCGGGTCGAACAGCCCGGAAAAGCTGGCACGCCTGTCAGCGCTCGCCAGCGAGGTCGGCGCGCATACCGTCGCGCTGGACAGCGGCTGGGTCGACAGCGGCCCCAACCTCGGCAGCGACCGCTTCGTGCGTCTTACCCTGCCGCGCGTCGCGGTGGCGTGGGACGACGGCATCTCGCAGCTCAGCGCGGGTTCGCTGCGTTATGTCCTGGAACAGCGCATCGGCCTGCCGGTGACGCCGATCCGCACCAACCGCCTCGCCCGTGCCAACCTGTCGGATTACGATGTGCTGCTGGTGCCGGAGGGTGATCCTTCCGCAGTGCTCGGCGACGGCGGGCAGCGCACCATCCGCGAATTTGTGCGCAAGGGCGGCGTGCTGGTGGCCATTGGCGACAGTCTGGAAACCTTCAGCAGCGGCGACAATCCAATGCTGGCGGTCAAGCGCGAAGCGGCGTTGGGCCGCGACCCGTCAGGCGATGGCGAGGATGAAGGCTCTCTGGCCGAAGCAATCGAGATCACCAGCGATGCAGCCTACCGCGAGGCGATCAAGGATCAGCAGGCGCTGCCCGATACGCTGCCCGGTGCGCTGCTGAATGTGGTGGGCGAGCCTGACCACTTCCTGTCCGCCGGTTATGATGATGGTGCGGTGGTGCTGGCGACAGGGACGCAGATCTTCACCCCGCTCGACCGGGCCAAGGGTGTCAACGTGATGCGTTTTGCCGCGCCGGGCAATCTCATCGCCAGCGGCTATGTGTGGGACGAGAACCGCCGCCAACTGGCCTACAAGCCTTATCTGATGGCCCAGTCGCAGGGTCGCGGACTGGTGATCGGCTTTGCGCATGATCCATCGACCCGCGCCTATCTCGAAGGGCTCGACCTGATGATCGCCAACGCGGTGCTGGTTGCGCCGTCACGGGTTCGGTAACCGGCCCTTCAGGGCGCAAAGTGACCTAGGAACTGGACACGTATTGTGTCATGCTGGCTGGCATGGCGCTGTTCGAGGCCCTTGTTGTTGCCCATGTCATCACCGGCGCGGTGGGGCTGACGGCGTTCTGGGGGCCGATTGTCACCAAGAAGGGCGCAGCGCGCCACCGTTCATGGGGCAAGGCCGCGTGTTACGGGTTTCTGGGCGCGGGCGCGCTTGCCATCGCCATGGCGCTGCTGTCGCTCTACGGGCCGGAACATCGTCACCCCGAAGTGACCGACCGCGCGCTGTTTGATGGGCTGTTCGGGTGGATGATGCTCTATCTCGGCACGCTTACCATTGGCTTTGTCGACTATGGGCTCGCGGTGGTGAAGCACAGCCGCAACCGGCGCGCCCTGCGCAGCTTCCGCTATCAGGCGGTGATCGCCGCAGTCGTCGCATCGGGTGCGTGGTGCGGGATTTACGGTGTGAAGGTCGGCCATCCGCTGATGGTGCTGGTGGCGGTGATCGGGATCGTCTCGATGCTGATCCAGCAGCTCTATATCTGGCGCAAGGGTGATCCGCCGCGCCAGACCTACATTGGCGAGCATTTCCGCGCGCTGATCGGGATGGGGATTTCCGCCTATACCGCCTTCCTGTCGGTCGGGCTGATCCGCTGGGTGCCCGAAGAGGTTTTCAACCCACTGGTCTGGGCCGGGCCGAGCGTGATCGGGGTCAGCCTGATCCTGTTCTTCACGCTGAAGGGCAAGCGCACCGTTGCGCCGCGCCCCGCCTCAGCCGCGCGCCCACATCCGCAGCAGGTTGGCGATGGTCTTGTCTAGCGTCAGCAGTTCGGCCGACTGGCTGGGCAATTGCTGGCGCAGGGTGCTGCGCAGATTCTCCAGATCGAACAGCATCTCGCGCTGGGCCTGATCGGCGACCAGACTTTCGATCCAGCCAACGCACACGATCCGCGTGCCGCGCGTGACGGGCCTGACCTCGTGGATGCTGCCCGAAGGGTAAAGCACCAGATTGCCCGCCTCGCCCTTCACCTCCTGCGTCATTCCGGCGGCGTGGATCACCAGTTCCCCGCCCTCGTATTCGCCGGGCGGGGTCAGGAACAGGGTAAAGGACAGGTCGGTGCGCAGCCGCAGCGCGCCGCGCCCCATCAGCGCATTGTCGACATGGGCGCCGTACTGGCCGCCTACCCCGGTGCGGCTGATGATGAGCGGCGAGAAGCGGCGTGGCTGGGCAGCGGCCTTGAGCACCGGGTTATCGCTGATGATCCCCGCCAGTTCGTCCTGCAGCGCGCGGCCTGGCACGCTGTGCATCACAGCCTGTTCGTTGCGCTTGACCTCACGCGCGACCGATCCGGCAGTCTCACGCCCGTCCCGCCATTCAAGCAGGTCGATCCGGTCGCTGATCGCAGCAAGGTGATCGGCATCGCCGATGGCGTTGATGACGAGGATCATGGGAGCCGCTCTAGCGGGCAGGCTTGCCGCCAGCAAGGAGGCCGGCGGGAGAGAGGACACTTCTCCCGCCGGCAGGCGCGCAAGGGGGCCGCTTACCCCCCCTTGCGGGAAGTGCCTTCCTCGATCAGCGCCAACGCCTTCTCGCGGGCGGCTTCGGGAGTTTCCTTGCCGTCCTTGATCTTGTCGGCGAGGATCATCAGCTCGTTGGCGATGGTGGTGCCTGCGCCGGCTTCCTGCGCGATGCGGATGCCGCCATTGGCCTCGGCCACTTCGTCCCACTTGCCGCGCACCGCATCCCAGTAGCCCTTGGTCTTTTCCCAGTAGGTTTCGGCCGCAGCCACATTGTAGCCGTTGAAGCGGTCATAGGTGTTGAGCACATATTCCTGCACCACCGGCCTGGCCTCGCCGGAACCATCCTTGGACGTGGTCATCTTGGTGTTGTCCTGCCAGTGGATCCACCCGGTCGGGGTGAGCTGGTGACGGTTGATGCCCATGTAATGATCATAGACGGGGTTGCGGATCGCATCGCGGCGAGCGAGCGGACGGGCCGTCCAGTTGGAACGCCAGCGGCGGATGCCGTGGGTCGTCTCCCACTCGCCCCAGCCGGCATAGCGCGGGCTGTCATCGACCTGCCAGACGGTCTGCGACCAGCGTCCGGCGCGCATCTTTTCGGGCACGGCGGTCCATTCCCAATTGTCGCCGCCGGTGAAGGTCAGGATCTTTTCCGGCTGATACTCCCAGTCCTGCCGCCAATGCTTCACGACGTAAGGGTTGGCCTCGTCCCCGGTCACCAGCAGGTGCTGGAGCACGATCTTGGTGCCGGTGTCCTCGATCACGCGGACGCTTTCATAGCCGCCCGAAATCTTGCGCTCCAGCGGCGTGTAGCCTTCGACCCAAGGGGTGGATTCCTGCATGTCGAAGGTCACCTTGAAATCGCCCGCCATGGCGAGGATTGCCTTGCGGTCTTCCTCGAACGCCGCCTTGGCAGCATCGGCGCTCTGGACGATCGGCTTGTCCGCCAGCGCCGGAGCCGGAACCGCAGCCAGCGCCAGCGTCGCAAGGCCGGAGGCGAGGATGGTCTTGGTCAGTCTGTTCATGGTGTCCTCACTTGTTGATGTTGCAATTCAGAATCGATAGCTGGCCGACACACTAACATTTCGGCCCGGCCGGGTGAAGGCATCGAGAATATTGGCGTTTTCCACACGCAGACCGCGAACGTCGGACCACAGGGCGAACGTCTCGTTGGTCAGATTGAAGACGCCCGCGCGCAGTTTGAGGCGGTCGGTCACGGCGACGAAGGCGGTAAGATCAAGGATCGTCGAAGCTTCAGGCCGCACGAACAGGTCGGTGCCGTCCGCAGCGCGCTCGACCTCGCGCCTCTCCTTGCGCCCGTTATGGGTCAGGATCAGCTCGCCGCCGAACCGCCCTTGTGGGTCGCGGTAGCCGAGGCTGCCGACGAGGTTAAAGGGATCGATCGTATCAAGCGGCACCCGCGCGCCGCCGGGATTGACGACATCGCCATTGACATAGGCCATCGCGAAGCGCGCAAAGACACCACTATCGAGCTTCATTTCGGCGCGCGCCTCGATGCCTTCGATCTCCGCCGCGCTGAAATTGACGAACTGGAAGATTGCCGGGTCTTGCGGCGTAAAGCCGCCGCGGATCACCTGCTGGCTGATGAAATTGTCGTAATCGCCCCTGAAGCCGGTCACCTGCAGGGTGAAGATATCCCCGACATAGCGCGCGCCCACCTCGAAGCTTTCGCTGGTTTCCGGGCGCAGATCAGGGTTGGGGATCGACGTGTAGCCCCCGGCGATAAATTCGAAGAAGTTGTTCACCTGAGACGGCGTCGGTGCGAGGAAACCCTGCGCATAATTGCCGAACAGGATCACGGTGTCGGTCAGCTTTACGGTCGCGCCGAACTTGGGCGACAGGCGGCTGTCACTTTGCCCTGCCGGCGTGAAGGTGGTGAGCAGCGGATCGTCAGTCGGGTTCAGATCATAGAAGTCGAAGCGCAGCGCCGGGAACAGCTTGAGCGCACCATCGAGCAGCGTGATCTCATCGGAAATGAAGAAACCGCCCAGCGTGAAGTCGGTCACCGGGAACGCGCGGGTCGGGAAGCTTTCGCCGCGCCCTGGGAAGGTGCCGTCGCGCAGGCCTTCCTGCCGGGTCCAGCTGACATCGCCGCCCAGCGCAATGCGGTGCTTCATGCCGCCAAGCTCGAACCCGCTGCGCAGCTCCCCGACCGCGCCATAGACCCGGTTTTCGAAGGTGTTCAGTCGCTCCCGGTCAGGCGCGGGCATGGCGGTGAGGCTGGTCCGCTCCTCGAAGGCGAACTGCCGGTCCTCGGCATCCTGCCAATAGGCCGACAGGAAAGCATATTCGATCGCATCATCCCCGCTGCCCTCATAGGTCCAGTCGAGCGAGGCGCGCACACGCTCGGTGGTATCGCGGGCGTTGAGGCCGTCGACGTTCCACACCGGACGCGGACCGAAGGTGAAGGCCGGACCAAGGCCGGTCAGCACCTCGGTTTCCACCGCCGTGTCGAGCCATTCGCCGGTCAGGCGGATGCGGTGCGGGCCATTGTCCCACACCAGCTTGGCCAGCACGGCATCGCTCTGACCATCCTGCGGATTGGGTGCAGTGCGAAGCGGGCCGGTGCCGACATTCGCGCCGCGGTTCTCCAATTCATTGAAATCGCGCCGGGTGTAGGCGATCATCGCCGAGACGTTGCCGGTCTGCCCGGCCAGCGTCACGGTCTGGGCGAATTCATTGTCCTCGCTGGAATATTGGCTCGACACAAAGCCACCGAAATCCTCGCCCTTGATGAGATCGACCGGATCGGCGGTGACAAAGCTGACCGCGCCCGCAAGACCATCCGAACCATAAAGCGCCGAAGCCGGGCCGCGCAGGATCTCGACCTGCTTGACGAGGCTGACATCGGCAAAACCGTCGCGCCCGGCGCTCTGCGGGCCGAAGCTGAAGCCTTGGGGCGAACGGATGCCGTCGACTTGGATCAGCACGCGGTTGCCGCCGATACCGCGGATCGCGATGTCTTCATTGCCCGCGCGTCCGGTCGAGCCGATCGCTGCGCCAAAGCGGGCCGGCGCGCGGCGGACAGTGACGCCCGGCTCGAAGCGCACCAGATCCCTGATGTCGGTAGCAAGCTGATCTGCGATTTCCTCGCTGGTGATGATGGTGACGGTCGCCGCCACCTCCTCCTGCAAAACCGGGGTGCGCGTGGCGGTAACGGTGATGCGGCCGGTCTGCTGCTGTGGCTCTGCTTCGGCGGCGGCTTCGGCTTCGGCAGATGTGAGCGCCGCCTCATAGGCAGAGGCCGGCGCGGCAAGCACGGCAATCGGGGCAACGGAGAGGGCAAGCTTGTTGGTCAGGTTCACGCGAGAGGCATCCTGCTGGGTGAGAGGGAACGCCGCCGCAATGTCCTTATTGCGAATGAGAGTCAATACAGTTTGCGAATAAGAATCTTTCGCAATTTATCTGCCGAGCCATGCAGATAGGCAGTCAGCCGCGCGCGCCGCAGGGCGATGGCGCGCGTGGTATTCGCAAAGTGAGAAGGAAATCCAGCCCGCCGCCCTCTCAGCGGCGCAGCACACCCTCGGCAAGCAGGCGATTGACCCCGGCTGCGACCTCATCGGCCCCCAGCTCCGTCCCGCCGCCCCACACGACATAGCGCAGGCCGACGAACACGTTCATGCCCATCAGCGCCCAGGCCTCCAGTTCGCCCAATCCGTCGCGGAATTCGCCCAGCGTTGCCCCGGCGCGCAGACGGTCGGCAATCCGCGCGGCGATGGTTTCGTAATGCTGGCGATAGCTTTCGGGATCGACGAATTCGGCCTCGTCGATGATGCGATAGATTTCCTTGTGCTCCGCTGCGAAGCGCAGGAACGCGGCCAGCGCCGCTCGCTCGATCTCCAGCGCGCCCATGCCATCGCTCAATGCCGAGCGCGCGCTGGTGCGCACCTTTTCGCTCATGTCGCCGACCAGCGCACGGAACAGCGCGTCCTTGCTCTCGAAATAGGTGTAGAAGCTGCCCAGTGCCACGCCCGCGCGCCGCGTGATCGAGCTGACTGAGGCTTCGTGAAAGCCTTTTTCGCCGAATTCCTCCGCCGCCGCGTCAAGCAGCTTGCGCAAGGTTCGCCGCCCACGCTCGGTACGCGGGACCCGCGCCTCACTTGCGCTGCCCTCATCACGCACGCCTGTGCGCGCACCTTCGCTCATGGCCGCCATGACCCGACTGTTGCCCATCAGCTACTCCCTCCACGCTTTCGGTAGGCCGCGCAAGGTTCATGCACAAGTCTAAACTTGAAAGGTGGTTCAACTTTCAATATTGGTAAGCAAACAAGGGGCCAGGAGAGGAACAATCCCGATGAAAAATACGCTTTGCTTGCGCGCGCTGCTGCTGGCCGGTTCGGCCGGTCTTGCCACTCTCGCTGCACCGGCCATGGCGCAGGACAGTGCCGCCGACGCAGCTGACGAGGCCGCTGCTGCCGAGGAAGACAGTACGATCTATGTCACTGCGCGCCGCCGCGAGGAACGCCTGCTTGATGTGCCGCTGTCGGTCACCGCGCTGTCGGGCGATGAACTGATCAAGCAGGGCGTGCAGGATCTGGTCGCGGTCGCGCAACAGGTGCCCAACGTCACGCTTGAAGTGAGCCGCGGCACCAACACCACCCTCACAGCCTTCATCCGCGGCGTCGGGCAGCAGGATCCGGTCGCCGGGTTCGAGGCGGGCGTGGGCCTCTACATTGATGACGTCTACCTCAACCGCCCCCAGGCCGCCGTGCTCGACATCTACGAGGTCGAGCGCATCGAAGTGCTGCGCGGCCCGCAAGGCACGCTCTATGGCCGCAACACCATCGGCGGCGCGATCAAGTATGTCACCGCCAGTCTGCCCGACGAAACCCGCATGATGGTGCGCGGCACCTATGGCTCCTATGATCAGGCCGATCTGATCGTCAGCGCCTCCACCCCGATCACCGACAATCTCAAGATCGGCGCGAGCGGCGCGCGCCTGTCACGCGGGGGCTTTGGCGAGAACCTCACGCTCGGCACCGAAAACTACAACAAGGACGTGTGGGCGGCGCGCGGCACGATCGAATTCGACAGCGGGCCGGTGTTCATCCGCCTGTCGGGCGATTACATCAAGGACAAGAGCGAGGCGCGCCAGGGCCACCGCTTCATCCCCGGCCTGCTCAATGGCGCGCCGGTGCTGGACAATGTGTTCGATACCCGCGCGGGGCTGAACATCGTCGATCAGGAGGTCGAGGCCTATGGCGGCGCGCTGAATGTCGCGATCGAGCTGTCCGACACGCTCACCTTCAAGTCGATCACCGGCTACCGCGAGGACAAGTCGACCACCCCGATCGACTTCGACAGCCTGCCCGCCGTCGATCTCGACGTGCCGGCGATCTACAACAATGACCAGTTCAGCCAGGAACTGCAGCTGCTCTATGAAGGCGACAAGCTGTCGGGCGTGCTGGGCTTCTACTACCTCGATGCCAACGCCTTCACCGCCTTCGATGTGGCGCTGTTCACCACCCTCAACGGTTTCACCGCCCAGACGCTGGGCGATGTGAACACCAAGACCTGGTCGGTGTTCGGCGACTTTACCTATGACCTGTCGGACACGATCAGCGTCTCGGTCGGCGGGCGTTACACCAATGACAAGCGCACCAGCCAGGTGTTGCGGCGCAGCTTCCTCGGCGGGTTCTCCAACCTGTTCGGCGGCACCGGCGCGGTCTTCGCCACCACCAGCGATTTCAACGGCAGCGCAACGTTCAAGGATTTCAACCCGCGCGCCTCGATCAGCTGGCAGCCGAATGCGGATAACAACGTCTATTTCACTTATTCGCAGGGCTTCAAGGGCGGCGGGTTCGACCCGCGCGGGCAGACCACGGCCTGCCGCAACGCCACCGGCGGCGCCTGCAACCCGCAGGAAGTGTTCGACTTCATGAGCTTCGAGCCGGAAACGGTCGACAGCTTCGAACTGGGCTGGAAGGCCTCGCTGCTGGATAACCGGGTGAACATCCGCCTCGCCGGTTTCCTTGGCCAGTACAAGAACGTGCAGATCCCCGGATCGGTCGGCTTCGACAGCAACGGCGACGGCACCAACGACACCTTCATCGGCATCACCTCCAACGCGGCCGACGCCGATGTCAACGGGATCGAATTCGAAGGCAACGCGCTGATCGGCAAGGATTTCGCGGGCCAAGGCAGCCGCTTCAGCATCAACTGGTCGCTGGGTGTGCTGGATGCCAAGTTCAACACCTTCATCGACAATTTCGGCAATGACGTGGCCGACAGCCGCGTGTTCCAGAACACGCCCGACATCACCGCGCACATGGGCTTCAACATGGGCGTGCCGGTGGCGGACGGGATGCTGGACTTCATTGGCCTCGCCTCGCTGCGTTCCGATGCAAGCCAGTTCGAAGTCCCCAACCCCTTCCTCGATCAGGATGGCTTCGTGCTGGTCGATGCAAGCATCGTCTACACCGCCGACAGCGGGGCGTGGTCGCTGGGCCTTCACGGCAAGAACCTGTTCGACAAGGAATATATTGTCGCAGGCTACAACTTCGTGGCGGGCGGCGTGGGCGGCACGCCGTTCATCCCGACGCTGGGCCGCGAAGGCACGCTGACCGGCTTTTTCGGCGACCCGCGCCGGATCTTCGTGACTGCGCAGATCAACTTCTAACGGCCTCCCCGAAGGGGCGGTGGCCTCCGGCACATCACCACCGCCCCTTCCTCCCCTCTTCCCTTGGCGGGGCCAAGCGGGCATAGGCGCGGCCATGCACGACATTCGCTTTATCCGAGAGAATCCGGAAAGCTTCGACGCGGGCCTTGCCCGCCGGGGCGTCGATCCGCTGGCCAAGGCGCTGATCGCACTGGACGAGGAGCGCCGCGCGGCGACCACGGCGGTGCAGCAGGCTCAGAGCCGCCGCAATGAGGCGAGCAAGCTGATCGGCGCGGCGATGGCCAAGGGCGACCGCGAAGGCGCCGAGGCGATCAAGGCCGAAGTTGCGGCGCTGAAAGACCAGATGCCCGCGCTCGAAGCCCGCGCGGATGAGCTGGCGGGCAAGCTGAAGGAACTGCTCGAAGTCATCCCCAACCTGCCCGGCGCCGATGTGCCGGACGGCGCGGGCGAGGAAGACAATGTCGAAGTCAGCCGCTGGGGCACGCCCCGGGAGTTCGACTTCACCCCCCGCGAACACGCCGACATCGCCCCGGCGCTGGGCATGGATTTCGAAACCGGCGCAAGGCTCTCGGGCGCGCGGTTCAGCTTCCTTCGGGGCGGGATGGCGCGGCTGCACCGCGCGCTCGGCCAGTTCATGCTGGATGTGCAGACCTGCGAGCATGGTTATGCTGAGTGCAACCCGCCGGTGCTGGTGGGCGACGATGCGATGTATGGCACTGACAAACTTCCGAAGTTTGCCGAGGACAGCTTCTGCACCACCAATGGGCGGTGGCTCATCCCCACCAGCGAAGTCTCCCTCACCGCCAGCGTCATGGGCGAATTGCTCGACGAGAGCGCCTTGCCGCTGCGCCTCACCGCACTCACCCTGTGCTTCCGCTCGGAAGCCGGCGCAGCGGGGCGGGATACGCGGGGGTTCATCCGCCAGCATCAGTTCGAGAAGTGCGAGCTGGTCAGCATCGTGCGCCCTGAGGACTCCGAGGCCGAACACCAGCGCATGACCCGCGCCGCCGAGACCATCCTCGAACGCCTGAACCTGCCCTACCGCAAGCTGCTGCTGTGCACCGGCGACATGGGCTTCGGCGCGCGCAAGACCTATGATCTGGAGGTGTGGCTGCCGGGGCAAGGCGCCTATCGGGAGATCAGTTCCTGCTCGAACACCGGCGACTTCCAGGCCCGCCGCATGAACACCCGCTACCGCGTCGCGGGCGAGCAGAAGACAACCCAGTTCGTCCACACCCTCAACGGCTCCGGCCTCGCGGTCGGGCGCACGCTGGTGGCGGTGATCGAGAATTACCAGAACGCCGATGGCAGCGTCACCGTGCCTGAAGCCTTGCTGCCCTATATGGGCGGCGTCACCAAGCTGGAGCCGCTCGCCTGATGCGCATTCTCCTCACCAATGATGATGGCATCCACGCCCCCGGCCTCAAGGTGCTGGAGGAAATCGCGCGGCAATTCAGCGACGATATCTGGGTCTGCGCACCGTCAGAGGAACAATCGGGCGCGGGCCACTCGCTCACCCTGACGCGGCCCGTCCGGCTCCAGAAGCTGGAGGAACGCCGCTTCGCCGTCACCGGGACGCCCACCGACAGCGTGATGATGGCGCTGCGCACCGTCATGCCCTCACCTCCCGACCTGATCCTTTCGGGCGTCAATCGCGGGGCGAACCTTGCCGATGACATCACCTATTCCGGCACGGTTTCTGCCGCGATCGAGGGCGCGCTGGCAGGCGTGCGCTCGATTGCGTTCAGCCAGGTCTATGCCCGCGAAGGCATGGGCGATGACGTCCCCTTCGGCGCAGCGCGCGAATGGGGGCCGAAGGTGCTTGCCCCCCTGTTGGACGCGCCGATGGCGGAGCGCACGCTGATCAACGTCAACTTTCCTGCGCTGCCGCCGGAGGAGGTCAAGGGTATCCGAGTCGTGCGGCAGGGCTTCCATGACTATTCGCGCGGCACCGTGGTCGAAGGCCGTGATCCGCGTGGCTATCGCTATTTCTGGTTCGGGCTCGACCCGATCGAGCATACCCTCGATCACGGCACCGATCTCGAAGCGATCGAGGATGGCCATATCGCGGTCACGCCCTTGCAGCTTGACCTCACCCACTATTCGACCATCGGCATTCTGGCCGAACGGTTCGGCGGCTGAAGCGGGGCCGGGCGCGGATGGCGGGCCAACCAAGCCGCAACCCGTTTCGCCGCGCACCGCGGCTGGCGAGCCAGTTCCGCCCGCTGCGGCGGCAGGTCAAGATCCCGGTATGGGGCGATGTCGGGCTGCGGACCGGGCTGGCGCTCGGCCTGCTCTTGATGGTGATTCTGATCCACTGGTTCGACCGCACGGGGCTGGTCGACAATGTCGATGGGCATATCAGCTTTCTCGACGTGGTCTATTTCACCATGATCAGCGTCACCACCACCGGCTTTGGCGACATCGCCCCGGTGAGCGACCGTGCGCGTCTGATCGAGGCGGTGATCGTCACCCCGGTGCGCATCGCCATCCTGTTCATCTTCGTGGGCGCGGCCTATGATTTCGTCATCAAGCGCAGCTGGGAGAAATGGCGCATGGCCCGGATTCAGGAACAGCTGACCGATCACGTGGTGGTGTTGGGCTATGGCGTGTCCGGCTCGCAGAGCGTGCGCGAATTGATCGACCGCGGGGTCGATCCACGCGCGATCGTCGTGATCGATCCCTCGGAAGAGCGTCTGACCGAGGCAGAGAAGCTGGGCGTCAACGTGATGGCGGCCGATGCGACACGCGACGAAACCCTGAAAGCGGTGCGGATCGACGCGGCACAAAGCGTGCTGGTCTCGGCCGGGCGTGACGACACCTCGATCCTGATCGTGCTGACCGTGCGCCACCTCGCCCCCAAGGTGCCGATCAGCGTGGTGGTGCGCGCCGAGGATAACGAGTTGCTGGCCCGTCAGGCGGGTGCGGACAATGTTATCAACCCCGTGCGCTTTACCGGACTGTTGCTGGCGGGCTCGGCCAAGGGCGCGCATATTGCCGATTACCTCGCCGACCTCGCCAGTGTCGGCGGGCGGGTGCAGTTGGTCGAGCGGGTGGTCACGCCCGAGGAATGCGGCAAGGCGATCACCGATCTCCAGAGCGGCGGTCAGGGCCTGCGCATCTATCGCAACGGCCGCGCGATCGGCTTCTGGGAAGACGATTGCCAGACCCTTCAGGCCGGCGATGTGCTGGTCGAAATCGTGCCGACGATCACGAACGAGGATGCCTGACCTGACCCGGCGCTACCCGCGGAACCATACGAAGACGCCGCCCATCGCCGCCATGCCGACAAGGAAATGCCCGGCGTCGATCAGAAACAGTGACAGCGGCTTCCTGAGGTAGAGGTAATTGATGCCGATCGCTGGGATCATCACCCCAGCGGCAAAGCCTAGCGCCATCATCATCACCACGTGCGGTGCCGGGTCGGTGCGGGCGATGAGGTGCCACAGCACCATCGCGATCAGCATTTCAAAGGCGAAGGTCAGGGCGAAGATCAGCCCCATGTTGCCCTCTCGCAGCTGGGTGTTGCTGAGACCCGCCGCCCTCTGCCATGGCACTGCGAAGATCACGCCATACCACAGCGCCCCCACGGCAAAGAAAGCCAGTGTGCCTGCCAGCACCGGCCACAGGGCAAAATCACTCATCGACGCGCTCTCCTCGCTTGTCCGCCATCCTAGCGCAAAGCGTGGCCGAGAGGTAGCGCCGCCATGGCGTCAGATGACGTAAGCGAATTCCTCGGCACCCGGTTCGGGCTTGCGGCCGCGCATTTCGGCATCGAGCTGCACCACGGTGCGGCTGGCGGTCTTTACGAAGATGCCCGGAATGATGGCGTGAACCATGCAGGCAAACCCTCCCACCACCATGCGCCAGCCAAAGCTGAAGGCGGTGCGGAAATGCTGGCCATAGGTCTCGCCGATGGATTTCGGGTGTTCAATGAAGAGCTTCGCGATCATGTCCGGCTGATGCCCGAGCTGCCGCCTTCCGGTCAAGCCCGTTGCCGCTCGCGCGTTGTGAGGATATTCTGGCGCAAAGCCCCGCCCTCGTGTAGGGGCGCGCCGCTATGACCACCGCCCCCACCACCAAGCCAACCGTCCTGGCCGAACAGAAGCGCATCGGGATGGTCAGCCTCGGCTGCCCGAAGGCGCTCGTCGATTCCGAGCGTATCCTCACCCGCCTGCGCGCCGATGGCTATGCCTTTGCCGAGGATTACGCGGGCGCGGATGTGGTACTGGTCAACACCTGCGGCTTTCTCGATTCCGCCAAAGAGGAAAGCCTTGCCGCGATCGGGGAGGCCATCGCCGAGAATGGCCGCGTGATCGTCACCGGCTGCATGGGCGAGGAGGCCGACGCGATCCGCGCCGCTCACCCGCAGGTGCTGGCGGTGACGGGCGCGCACCAATACGAACAGGTGGTTGAGGCGGTCCACACCCATGCGCCGCCTTCGCAAGGCCCGTTCATCGACCTCATCCCCCAACCCTCCGACACCGATATCAAGCTGACGCCGCGCCATTACAGCTACCTCAAGATTTCCGAGGGCTGCAATCACTCCTGCGCCTTTTGCATCATCCCCGATCTGCGCGGCAAGCTGGCGAGCCGCCGGGTCGATGCCTGCTTGCGCGAGGCGGAAAAGCTGGTCGCGGCGGGTACCAAGGAGCTGCTCATCATCTCGCAGGACACCAGCGCCTACGGGGTCGATATCCGCCACGAGAGCCGCCAGTGGCACGGCCGCGAGGTGCGCGCCCACATGACCGATCTGGCGCGCGAACTTGGGCAACTGCGCACCGCCGATGGCACCCCGCCGTGGGTGCGCCTGCACTACGTCTACCCCTACCCCCACGTCGATCAGGTCATCCCGCTGATGGCCGAAGGGCTGCTGACGCCCTATCTCGACATCCCCTTCCAGCACGCCTCGCCCAAGGTGCTAAAGCTCATGCGCCGTCCGGCGAACGAGGCCAAGGTGCTCGAACGGCTGAAGACCTGGCGCGACATCTGCCCCGATATCGCGATCCGTTCGTCCTTCGTGGTCGGCTTCCCGGGTGAGACCGAGGAAGACTTCGAATACCTGCTCGAATGGCTCGAAGAGGCCCAGCTTGACCGGGTGGGCGCGTTCCGCTTCGAACCAGTCGAAGGCGCCGCGGCCAATGCCCTGCCCGATCATGTGCCGGAAGCGGTGAAGGAAGAACGCTATGCCCGGATCATGGAAGTGACCGAACGCATCAGCGCGGCCAAGCTCGCTGCCAAGGTTGGCCGCACGCTCCCCGTCATCATCGACGAGGTGGGCGAACCGGACGAGGATGGCGACATCGGCGCAACCGGCCGCAGCCAGGCAGACGCGCCCGAGATCGACGGGGCGGTCTACCTGCGCAATGTCCCCGAAAGCCTCCAGCCGGGCGATATCGTCGAGGCGACCATCGAGGATGCCGACGCGCATGACCTGTTCGGCGTGATTGCACGTTAACCCCGCACCCGATGGCGTCCCCCCGAGGGACGCTGCATGGTTAACCGCTGGCGCAATTCAGGCTAACGCGGCATAATCGCTGCCATGATCCGCAACCTTGCCATCGCCCTTGCTGGCGCCGCCCTGCCTTTTCTGGCCGCCGCGCAGCCCAATGTCGAAGACGCCGCCCGCGCTGCAGAAGTCATCGCCGCGCGTGCGACCGGCGCCTTTGAACGGGTCGATCCCGATACCGAAATGCCGCGGCCGGATGACGAAGCCGCTGCGGTCTATGCCGGGCTGCCTCCGCTGACGCGTGAGCCAGCGCCGCAGATCCGCGCCGCCGATGTCATTGCCGATGAAGCAGCCGCCCCGCGCGGCCCGGCGGTGCGCATGATCGCCAATGAAGTGGTTCAGCCGCTCCCCGCGCCGGCTCCGGCCCCCGTTGCCGCTGCGCCCCCCGCGCCTGCTGCTGTTGCCGTCCGCGCAGCGAGCGATCCTTTCGTGATCAAGTCGATCCTGCCGATCGAAGGCAGCATCCGCTATGGCGACTGGTTCTGGGACGAAAGCGCCGCGCCTGCGACCGGCAAACTGGTGATCACCGTCGATCTCGAAGCGCGCGTCATCAGCGCCTTCCGCGATGGGCATGAGATCGGCACCGCCGTCGCCTTGCTCGGCACGCAGCAGCATCCCACGCCGCTCGGCACCTTCCCGGTGCTGAACAAGTCGCGTCAGCACTTCTCACGCAAATATGGCAATGCGCCGATGCCTCACAGCCTGTGGATCACCAACACCGGCATCGCGATCCACGGATCGCCGGTGATGAACGGCTATGCCAGCCACGGCTGCATCGGGGTGCCGGACGAATTCGCTGCCAAGCTGTTCGCCGCCACCAAGCGCGGCGACAAGGTGATCATCACCCGCGGCAAGATGGTAGGCGTGGGCGACAAGATTCTCTAAGTTTTGGGCCACCTTCGGTGGCGCAGACGCGCCCTCCCTTTGGGAAGGCGGTGTGCATCATGCGTAGCGCGATCGCTAACAGGCTCCCTAATTCACCCGCCCCCGCGCCGGTTCAGGTCGGAAGCGCCACACCCGCATCATCACGCCGACCTTTTCGACCCGCTCCACCCCAGGCACCGCCAGCACTCCGCCCAGCGAAGCATTCTCGCCAGCCCATAGCCGGTCCCACGCCCGCGCGACCTCGGCGCGGCTGACATGGCCGCCCAGTTCGCGGATGATCCGGCCAATCGTCTCGATCGCAATGATGCGCGGGACATTGGCGCAATAGCTGAAGCCCGGCGCGTCGCCTTCCTCGCGCATGACCATCTCATGCCAGTCGAGTTCGGCATACCATTCCAGCGCCTGCCAACCTTCGGCCAGATGCGCCGCGCTGGCGGCGATCTGGACGGGGTCGAGCCAGTCGGCCTCGGCCAGCCTGGCGCGCAGTCGGGCGCGGTCGAAAGCGGGGTTGGTATTCGAGGGATCCTCGACCGGGATGATCCCGACCGCCGCGACCACCTTAGCCAGTTCTGCCTTGCGCCAGCCCAGCAGCGGGCGCAGCAGGGTAACATCGCTGCCATCGATAGTGGAGCGCGCCCGCACCCCAGCAAGCCCAGCCAGCCCGCTCCCCCGGTTCAGGCGCATCAGCAAGGTTTCAGCCTGATCGTCGGCATGATGCGCGGTCGCGACTGCGCCCAGACCCGCCGCCAAAGCCCAATCCGCAACGGCAGCATAGCGGGCCGCACGCGCCTGCGCCTGCATATTGCCCGGGGCCAGCCTGACCGTGATCGGCGTAAAGGGAATATCGCGCGTTGCGGCGATCCGCTCGACCAGTGCGACTTCGTCGGCCGCCTCCGACCGCAATCCGTGGTCAATGCTGCACACAGCAATCCGCCCCGGCATGGCCTGATGCGCCAGCAATAGCAGCGCCAGCGAATCCGCTCCGCCCGAGACTGCAAGGCCGAGCGGCCCGGCACGCTCATCCTCGGGCCAGAGCGCCGCCAGATCGGCGGCAAAGCGATGCGTCAGCTGCACTTCACCTTCGCGCGGTTGGTCTGGTACTCGGTCGCAAGGCGCCCGGAAGCAATCAGCGGATAGGTCTCGGCAAATTCGGCCAACGCAATACAGGCGCGCTTGGTATCCTTCATCGCGATCATCGAAGCGCCGAGATAGAGCAGGCTGTCGGGCGCGCGGTCGGCGTTCTTGTTCGCCTGGTAATTGCGCAGGAACCAGCGCGCGGCTTCCTCGGGCATGTTGTCGTCCAGGAAGGCGCGGCCCAGCAGGTTGCGGCCAAAGCTGATGCGGGCATGATTGGGATATTGCTCGACGAACTTGGTCAGCTGCTGGCGCGCTTCGGGGAAGAAGCCGGCGTTCCAGAGACGGAAGCCATAGGAATATTCGTCATCCCCGGCATCGGCAGTCTGCGGCTTGGTGATGGCCTGCACGGCAGCAAGCCGCGTCGGCGAAGGCGCCGCAACGGCGGGAGCGGCGACAGGTGCGGCAGCCGCGGGGGTGGGTGCAGGCGCAGGTGCAGGCGCGGGCGCTGCCGCAGCCCGTGCGGGGGCGGCGACGGGCAGCGTCGCGGAAGGCTGGATCTTCGGCACATCGCCCGCAGTCCCTGCAACCAACGGCGCATTGGCCGCCGTTTCGATCAGAGTCAGGCGCGCATCGAGCTGCGATAGCGCATTGGCCTGTTCTTCCGAACGGGCAGTCAGCGTCTGCAGCTGCAATTCGAGCGCGTCGAGCCGCACGAGGATGTCGGTCACTGCGGTGGTCGCAGGCGGGCTCACATTCGCCGGGCTGGCGGCGCTTTCGTTGCCGGGGGCGATCTGCGGTTCGAAGAAGCGCCCGTCACCGCCGGGGAAGACCTTGCGCTGCAATGCGCGGATTTCGGCCTCGATCTTGCGGATGCGCGCTTCGGCGGCGCTGTCCTGCGCGAGGGCGGGGGCAAGCGGCACAGTGGCGAGGGTGGTCGCTGCCAGCAGCGCACCGGCGAGCCGGAACGAGAGGCTGCTGGAGGTAAAGGTCCGCAAAGGCGAGGTCATGGCTTGTCAGGCTCCCTGGCAATGGCCGCACCGCAATTGCGCGGCGCACATGAACAGTTGCAGAACCCCTGCCCTGCGGGAGCCTGCAAGTCGAGAGCGATAGACCCCCTAATCAACGGCTAAAAACCCGCGCGGCCCTATCCCGGCGTGTCGGCTGCGGCCGGCGCGGCAAGGGCAGGCTCGCTCGACGGAGGTGGGGCAGGAGACGGGGCCGGTTCCGCCGTGGGCGCGACTGTCGTAGGCGCAACGCGGGCAGCGCGCTGCGCAGGGCGGCGGGCAGGTTCGGTGGTTTGTGCAGGAGCGGTCGCAACAGAGGCAGAGGCAGAGGCAGAAGCCGACAGCGTTGGCGCGGGCCGGGCCAGCAGCGCCGCCGCCGAGACCGGAGCGCCCGCGATCGTCGTCGGCCGTTCGGACAGCCTGGCGACCGGCTTGCCGCCGACCGTGATCGCCAGCGCATCGGGCCGGCCCGTGTTGATGCGCGGATCGGCTGCGGTGGCCGGCACCGCCACGCTCTCACCCGCCTTGAGCGTGCGTTCGGTCAGCCGCGCGCCGCCCTCCTCGTAGAGCCGCAGCCACACCCCTTCTTCAAGCGCGGTCAGCACTACCGCGCCGCCTGTGGCGGCATCGGCAACCGCCGGAGATTGCTCTGCGACCGGCGCAGCTACGGGCGTCTCCGGCTGAGGAGCCGCCAGCGGCTCGGGCTCTGTCCCGGCACCGAAATAGGAATTGTAGAATGCAAAGGCACCAATCGCGAGCAGCAGCGCCGCGGCGGCACCAGCCCAGGCCAGCCCCGCCGAAGGCACCCGCGCCGGATCGCCCGGCTCCATCCCCGAAGACGGCACGGTGCGGCGCATTGATCCATCCGCCAACTCGGCCCGCACCGCATCGGTAATCGCAGTCTCATCAAGCCCGACCGCCTTGGCAAAGGTGCGGGAAAAGCCGATCGCATAGGCGCGGCTGGGCAAGGCTTCGAAATCGCCTGCTTCAATGGCTTCGAGATGTCGGAGCGGGATCCGCGTGTCCGCCGCGATATGCGCCAGTTCCAGCCGCAGCGCTTCTCGTGCCGCGCGCAGTTGTTGCCCCGCCCCGGCGGCAGAGGCTTCACGCGGCTCGCCCGCGTCGTCTTCGTATTCGCTGTCCATGACCCGATTTTCCGCCTTCTGCCGAGGCTTGTCTAAGTGTTTCTGCGTGAATTGTGCTTGAACGGGACTCACCTGCAAAGCGGGTGCCTGTCAAGCATCACCGGAACGCGGCACCGCGCACCGCACACGCCCAAGCGCATCAGTCGTATTCGATCTCGCGCGCATCGGCCCATGCGGCCAGTTGCTCCCGCAGATTGAGCGAAGGATCGGCGAGCCAGCCCGTCATCGCCGCGGTCAGCTCGGCCAGATCGACCTTGCGCACCAGTTCCTTGATCGGGCCGACCGCCGCGGGCGTGATCGACAGGCGGCGGTAGCCGATCCCCATCAGCGCCAGCGCTTCAAGCCTGCGCCCGCCCATCTCGCCGCACACCCCGATATCGACCCCGCTGCCGACGCTCGATTGCATGACCCGGCGCAGAAACCTGAGGATCGAGGGGCTGAGCCAGTCATATCGTTCGGCCAGCTTGGGATTGGCGCGGTCAGCGGCAAACAGGAACTGGGTCAGATCATTCGTCCCGATCGACAGGAAGGACAGCTTGGGCAGCAGCAGATCGAGCACCTCGGCCAGCGCCGGCACTTCCAGCATCGCCCCGAAATCTATCCGTTCGGGCAGCAGTTTCTTTTGCGCGCGCAGGAAAGCGAGCTGTTCGTCGAACACCGCCTTGGCCGCATCGAACTCCCACGGCTCGGAGACCATCGGGAACATCACATAAAGCGAACGCCCGGCCGCCGCCTCCAGCAGTGAGCGCGCCTGAATCTTCATCAGCCCTTCGCGTTCAAGCGCGAGGCGCAGCGCGCGCCAGCCCATCGCCGGATTTTCGTCCTGGGCAGCGATTTCGCTGGCGAGGTAAGGCACCGACTTGTCGCCGCCGATATCGACCGTGCGGAAGATTACCGGCTTGTCGCCTGCCGCATCCAGAACGTCACGATAGAGCCGCGTCTGGCGCTCGCGCTGGGGCAGGGTGGCCGAGACAAGGAACTGGAACTCGGTGCGGAACAGGCCCACGCCGTCCGCACCCGTCAGGCCCAGCGCGCTCATGTCGTCGCGCAGCCCGGCGTTCATCATCACCTGAATGCGCGTGCCGCAGCGGGTAAAGGGTTCCACATCGCGCAAGGAGGCATAGGCCGCCTGCTTCTCGCGGCTCTTGGCAAAGCGTGCGTGGAAGGCATCGGCGACCTGCGGCAGCGGGCGCACGATGGCATTGCCTGCCGTGGCATCGAGCAGGATTTCGTCACCTTCGCGGATCGTGCCGCGCACACCTGCGCCCTTGCCATTGTTGATGCGGCCGATCACCGGCACATTCATCGCCCGCGCCACAATCACGACGTGTGCGGTGAGCGAGCCTTCCTCAAGGATCACGCCCTTCAGCCGCCGCTTGTCATATTCGAGCAGTTCGGCCGGGCCGAGATTGCGGGCGATCAGGATGGTGTCCTTGCGCAGGCCCTGCGAGGCGGCGGTGCCGACCTGTCCGGCAACGATACGAAGCAGCCGGTTGGCCAGATCCTCCAGATCGTGCATCCGGTCGGCGAGCAGCGGATCGTCGATTTCGCGCATCCGCATCCGGGTGTGCTGCTGCACGCGCTCGATCGCGGCTTCGGCGGTCAGGCCGGAATCGATCGCCTCGTTGATGCGCCGCGACCAGCCTTCGTCATAGGCGAACATCTTGTAGGTCTCGAGCACTTCCTCATGCTCGCCCCCCACGCCGAATTCGGCCTGACTGGCGAGCGTGTCGATCTGCTCGCGCATCCGGTCGAAGGCGCGGTAGACGCGCTGGCGCTCGGCCTCGATATCCTCGGCCATGACCTGCGTGATTTCCACGCGCGGCTGGTGGTAGACGGCAACCCCCGCCCCCAGCCCCTTGACCAGCGTCAGGCCAGCGAGCTGCTGCGGCCCGGTCTGTTCCTGCGTCAGCCCGCGGGCTTCTTCTTCATCGACCAGTTCGGCATTGGCGATCAGTTCGGACAGCACCATCGCGGTGGTCTGCAACGCCTCGATCTCGACCTCTTCATAGCGGCGCGGATCGACATGCTGGACGCACAAGACGCCCACCGCGCGTTCACGGTAGACAATCGGAACCCCGGCAAAGGAATGGAACTTTTCCTCGCCGGTTTCGGGGCGGTACTGGAAATCGGGGTGGGCCTTGGCCTCGGCAAGATTCAGGGTTTCGACCTTCTGGGCAATCGCCCCGGTCAGACCTTCGCCAATCGCCATGCGGGTGACGTGGACCGCGCTTTGGTTAAGGCCGCGGGTGGCGAAGAGTTCCAGCATCCCTTCGCGCAGCAGATAGATCGAGCAGACTTCGCTCGAAAGGCATTCGCCGATGATTTCGACCACCTGATCAAGCTTGGCCTGCGCGTGCATTCGCGAGGCCATTACCTCCGTGAGGCGCATCAGGATCTGGCGGGCGGCAGCAGCAGCGGTCATGGGTACAAGGTTTACGGTCCGGACCGGCAACCTGCAATGGCGCAGATAGATTACTGCTTTCGCGGTCAGCTGACCCCCTGTTCCCCACCAAGCCACCATAGCCTGACGGCATTTTTGGTGGTCGGGTGGGGCGGTGGGTCTGCGCAGGGAACCTGCGACATCAATGCGCGGCGATTTCTTCCTTCAATCGCAGTTTCTGCTTCTTGAGAGACTGGATCATCGCGGTGTCGGGCACGGGCCGGGCCATTTCTTCGCGCAGGCGGGCTTCGAGGCCGGCATGCTTGGTCTGAAGGGCGTGGAGGTGTGACAACACTGCGGTCGATGCCATTATGCGTTCTCCTTCATCTGCGGGGGGATGCCCCCGGAAAGGCGACTCGGCACACGACGCGGCCGAGCCGCAGGTTCGAAAGAACCACACTCAGACTAGGTTGCAAAGCCCTGATCATTCCTTAATCGGCGCATCCGCACCCGCTTGCGGCGAACCGAGCCTTCCGGTTTGCGACCACACGCTCTGGGAAACTGCGCAATCCATCTTACAAATTGGCGCGGGAACGCGTAGCGCCTGCGATCATTGCGCGAGTGCCATGCCGGTGCGGGACGCAAGCAAGAAGGATCAAGGGCGAACATGACCGAGCAGGAGCTCAGGAAAAAGCTCGAATTGCTCAAGACCGAGCATCGCGACCTCGACGCCGCGATCGCCGCCCTGACCGAGGCGGCGCGCGGGAGTGCGTCGGCGGACATGCTCCAGATCGCGCGGCTGAAGAAGCGCAAGCTGCGCCTCAAGGATCAGATCGCGATCATCGAGGATACCCTGCTGCCCGACATCATCGCCTGAGGTGTCTGACAGAGGCGAGTGGCGGTTTCGCGGGGCGACATCCGGCACCCCGTTTCAGCACCCCTTCGCCCTCCATTGCTCCCCCGCCAGCCCGCCTTAGCCCTGCCCTTGCCCCATCCTTGCCCGGCCCTGACTCGCCCTCGGCAGCGTGCTTCACGTGAAACATGGGCGCGTTTCGATGGTTAGCGGCACGTCAATTCTGTGTCCCGATGGGACGAGCGCCAAAAATTGCTTGGAAAGTAACCATAGCCATGTGGCGGGCGCTGCGCCTGGGGCGTAGGTTGGCGCGCATCATGGCCCGCACCACCAATCTCTCGCGCCCGATCATCGAAGCGCTCTACACCGAAGCGCTTGTCCTCGCCGACGAAGTGCGCGCCGTGTTCGCCGCTGGCACCCGTGAACCGGTGGCCGGAGAAGACGCCTTCGTGCGCCTGGCGCTGTCGACCGAGGGGCTCAAGACCACCACCCGGATGATGCACGTGCTGGCGTGGCTATTGAACCAACGGGCTCTTTTTTCTGGAGAAATTTCGGAAAATCAGGTGCGCCTGCATGGCGCGCTGCCCCCTGATCGCGGTTCTGATCCGGCGCAACTCGCGCTGCTGGAGGCGGGCACCCGCGAGCTGATTGCCGATACCGAGCGCCTGCACCAGCGCATCGCCCGACTGGACGAGGCGTGGCGTCAGCACTTCGAAATGGCGTCGCCGGTGCGTGCCTTTCAGGATCGGCTGGGCCGGGAACTGGGTCGGCTGAGATAAGGATCAGGCGGCAGCAAGCGCCTTCTTCCACGCCGCCAACCGTGCATCTCGCACCTCGGCCTCCATCTGCGGTTCGAACCGGGCCAGCCGTCCGCGCATGGCTTGGCATGCAGTTGAAAGATCAGGATAAATCCCCGATCCTGCGGCCGCCAGCATCGCCGCGCCCAGCGCAGTCGTCTCGACAAATCCGGGGCGCTCCACCGGCACACCGAGCATGTCGGCCAGATCCTGCGCCATCCAGTCGTTCGCCGCCATACCGCCATCAATCCTGAGCGTCTGCCAAGGCGCGCCATCAGCGGCATAGGCCGCTCCCAGATCGTGGGTCTGATGCGCCATTGCCTCCAGCGCCGCCCGTGCCAACTGGGCCTTCCCGGTGGCGAACGAGAGCCCCGCAATCACGCCTCGCGCCTCGGCCTGCCAATGCGGCGCACCAAGACCTGACAGCGCCGGCACGATCACCACCCCGCCGCTGTCGGGGATTGAGCGGGCGAGTTCCTCGGTCTGACTGGCGACCTCGACGACCCCGAGTGAATCTCTGAGCCACTGCACCAGGCTGCCTGCGACGAACACCGAACCTTCGATGGCATAGGTGCGCGCGCCATCGATCTGGGTCAGCACCGTACCAAGCAGGCGGTTCTTGGAGCGCGGAATCCGGTTGCCCTGACAGGTGAGGACGAAAGCGCCGGTGCCATAGGTGGCCTTGGTCTGACCGGGCGCGAGGCAGGCCTGACCGATGGTGGCCGCCTGCTGATCGCCCACAAGGCCCGTGATCGGGATGGCCCGTCCGAAGAGCTCTGTGGCTGTCATCGCAAGCGGCCCGGCCATATCGACCACGCCGGGAAGCGCCGCACGCGGCACGCCGATGAGGTCGCACAGCCCTTCATCGAATTGCGCATCCTCCAGCCCCATCAGCAAAGTGCGACTGGCATTCGAAGCATCAGTGACATGGGCCGCGCCGCCGGTAAGCTTGAAGGTGAGCCAGCTCTCAACCGTTCCGAAGGCCAGCACACCACGTTCTGCCGCGCCGCGCACCTCCGGCACGTTGTCGAGCATCCAGCGCATCTTCGTCCCGGAGAAATAGGGATCAAGCAGCAGTCCGGTGCGCTCCTGCACCCCGGCTTCGTGGCCCGCGGCGCGCAGTTCGGCGCAAAAGGGTTCTGTGCGGCGGTCCTGCCACACGATTGCGTTGGTCAGCGGCTCTCCGGTCTGACGATCCCATGCCACCACGGTTTCGCGCTGGTTGGTTATGCCGATGCAGGCAATGCTCGCCGCGCCGCCTGCCTTGGGCATCACCGCCAGCGCACAGCGAAGCGTCTTGTCCCAGATTTCGCGCGGGTCATGCTCGACCCAGCCGCTTTGCGGGTAATGCTGGGTCAAGGGTTCCTGCGCAGAGGCGACCAGCACGCCGTCTGCGGCAAACAGCATGGCGCGGGTGGAAGTGGTACCTTCATCAAGCACCAGGACATAATCAGACATCTTTGCAGCGCTACCACTTCGTTGCTTGAGCGCGCGGTTATTGCGCTACCGCTTCGCTACCTCCGCGCGGGGTGGGTTTACCCCGGCTTCCTCTCTCCGCTCCTTCCTATCCGCTCGTGTCGAGTGAAGTCGAGATACCATTTGCAAAAGCTGCCTCTCGACTTCGCGCGAGGCGAACGGCATGGGTGCCTGATGGTCACGATCCCTCCCCAACCCTGGCCCACGGGGCTTGCCGAAGATGTCGAGCCGCTGGTCCGGCGCGTGCTCGCGCCCAACCCCTCGCCCTATACCTTTACAGGCACCCAGACCTATGTCGTCGGCATGACGGACGGGCCGGATTGCGCGGTGATCGACCCTGGGCCCGACGAGGCCGCGCATATCGACGCGATCATCGCCGCCATTGCCGGACGGCAGGTGCTGGCCATCATGTGCACCCACACCCACCGTGATCATTCCCCTGCCGCCGCACCGCTGGCGGCGCGGACCGGCGCACCGATCGTCGGATGCGCGCCACTGGTGCTGTCATCCGATCTGCCGCGCTCGGACGAAGCCTTCGACACCACCTATGCCCCGGACCGCGTGCTGCTCGATGGCGAAGCGATGCGCGGCACCGGCTGGACGCTCACCGCCGTTGCCACCCCGGGCCACACCTCGAACCACCTGTGCTTCGCGCTGGAGGAGAGCGGCGCGCTGTTCACCGGCGATCACGTGATGGGCTGGTCGACCAGCGTGGTCGTCCCGCCCGACGGCGACATGGGCGATTACATGGCAAGCCTTGAAAAGCTACTTGCGCGCGATGATGCGCGCTACCATTCAGCTCACGGAGCGGCGATCGATAAACCCCGCCAACTGGTGCGCGGCATGATCGGTCACCGTCGTCAGCGCGAGAACCAGATCCTGCGTCTGCTGGGCGAGGGCGCGCGGCCCGTCAGCGGCTTCATCCCCGCGATGTACAAGGGTCTGGACGAACGCCTGATCCCGGCAGCGGAAATGAGTGTGACTGCGCATCTCATCGATCTGGAAAAGCGCGGCATGGTAAGGCGCAGCGAACAAATATGGCAGCTTGTCAGCGATTGAGCGATCGTGCCGTCGCCCGCCTCGGCTTTGCCACTGGTGCCTGAAGGAAGCCTGGGTCAGCTATCCAGCTTTACCAAGACATATCCAGAGCCCCGCTCGCATCTTATCTCATGATTTTTCAGCCTTTTGCGTATCTTGTGAATTCTCACTTTCAGCGATTTGAAGCGAAAGTCGCTGGAATGATAATCGTAAGAGGCCAAGTCGCGATATCGGACAACTTTACCCATGTTATTGTAAAGCTGTTTAAGAATTTCCATTTGTGATGAATAAACACGCCCTTCAATGTTTTCATCACAAAACAACTGAAACGATTCGTCGTTCTTTACAGCAGAGTTGTAGATCATCTGGCGACTGACATGCGCCTTCATTCGGATGATTATGTCAGTTGGCTTTGCTCGCGAATCAAAGACATCATCGAAAGCAAAGCGCATAAGAGCGGCACGCCCTCTTGGGTTGGCCTCGGTCATTATTGCATAGCAGAGCTTATTATCGAGAAGCCACTTATGCTCCCGAAAGGCCCGCTTGGCCCTCGCGATATCGTCGAACAATGCGATGATGATTGAAAAGGATGTCGCCTGACTGGAAATGCCCCTGATATTGTCCCGCTCGATTGAGTGAACCTCCACGGGGCCAAATGTCTCATTTACGATTTCCTTGATCCGCGGCGGAAGCCGAGGCCCGATCGTAAGGAACCGCGCATTGGCAACGAGGTCACGCAGAGTAACCTCGCCAGCAGCGATCTCAGGCCTCGCCAAATACTCAGATCCCTGACTGCCATTGACCGCCGGGAAGCGGAACACAGGCGCATCCCGGCCTGCCCGAGCGGGTCGACCGAGGTCATTCGCTGGCTTCCGCCCCTTGGGCGACGCGTCAAAGAGAAGATCCGTCTTAACGAAGCTGCACATGGAGGTTTCACAACTTAAATAAAAGATATAACTTCACGCGCTCAGATATCATATCATCACGGTTACCTTTTACCTCGGTTAATTGTGAATTTACATAAGTGCATTCGCCTATAATATTTAGGTGGTTAACTAAAATTTATATAAACAAGTATCACGGTTTTATTGTCATGAAAGATATCGTTTATTGCCTAATATCTCCGTGTAGATTTATCGAATTTTAGGTTATCAGGCCTTCGATTTTCTTGAAATGTGGGTTTATTGGCTGGCAATTGCCAATACGCCGAGGGCCCGCGTAAGCTCGGCTCTTCGCGTCTCCCGGCTTTGGCATAGCTCACAATCCGCCGCACAATCGCTTGACCACAGCGATCACAGGAGACCACCACTGGGGCATGGGTCTCTTCGTCAATGCAGCGGGTGGCGTAACCACCCCGGTCTGCCTATATCGCCTGCAACCACGAGAATGGGGATACGACCATGAGCCTGCTGACCCGCAACCCCACCGGCGCCGACCTGCTCGCCGAGATCGACCGCCTCCGGAAGGAGCGCAATGCGGTGATCCTCGCGCATTACTACCAGACGCCCGACATTCAGGACATTGCCGACTTCGTGGGGGATTCGCTGGAGCTGTCGCGCAAGGCGGCGGCGACCGATGCCGATGTGATCGCCTTCTGCGGGGTCAAGTTCATGGCCGACACGGCGAAGATCCTCTCCCCCCACAAGACCGTGATCCTGCCCGACATGGACGCCGGGTGCAGCCTGGAAGACAGCTGCCCGCCCGAGAAATTCCGCGCTTTCCGCGAGGCCCACCCCGATCACATCGCGCTGACCTACATCAACTGTTCGACCGAGGTGAAGGCGCTGTCGGACGTGATCGTGACGTCCTCCAGCGCCGAGACGATCCTCGCCCAGATCCCGCCGGAGCAGAAGATCATCTTCGGCCCCGACCGGCACCTCGGCGGATACCTCGCCCGCAAGTTTAATCGCGAGATGCTGCTGTGGCCCGGCGTGTGCATCGTCCACGAGGCGTTCAGCGAGACCGAACTGCTCAAGCTGAAAGAGCAATACCCCGGCGCGCCCATCGCCGCGCACCCCGAATGCCCGCCGACGATCATCGACCACGCGGACTATGTCGGCTCGACCAGCGGCATCCTCAAATTCGCGCAGGAATTCGAAGGCGACACCCTGATCGTCGCCACCGAGCCGCACATCATCCACCAGATGGAAAAGGCACTGCCCGAGAAGACCTTCATCGGTGCGCCCGGCGCGGACGGGAACTGTTCGTGCAACATCTGCCCCTACATGGCGCTCAACACGATGGAGAAGCTGTATGTCGCCCTGCGCGATTTGCAGCCGCAGATCGAAATCGAGGAAGGCATCCGCCTGAAGGCGAAGCGCAGCCTCGACCGCATGCTCGAAATGGCGAGCGGGACTGTGGGCATGGGGGACCTGGGGAAGGTTCGCTTCAGCGTGGATTGAGTGGCTTAGGCCTTCGCCCGCGACACCGCCAGCGCCGCGCCCACCAGCACCATCCCGACAATATCCAGCCCGCTCAGCACCTCGCCGAAGGCCAGCCAGCCGTAGAGCGAGGCCACGGCAGGCTGGGTCAGCAGCGCCAATCCCACCACCAGCGGGGGGAAGTATCTGAGCGCGAAGACCATCAGCCCCTGCCCCACCAGCTGGCTCAGCACGAACAAACCCACCACCGGCCCCCACGCCTGCGGCCACACCGGCTCGCCCAGCAGCAAGGCGATCACCAGCAGCACCGGCGCGCCGAACAGGCTCACCCAGACGAGCAGGCTCCATGATCCGAACGCGCCCCGCGCGCCCTGCAAGGTCAGCAGGTACACCGCGTAGAGCAGACCCGCTGCCACGCTGAACAGGTCGCCGATCAGCGTCTCGTCCGAGATCTCCAGACTGCGCCCCATCAGGATCGCCGCGCCCGTCAGCGCGAAGATGATCGCCAGCCATTCCAGCCGTCCCGGCAGCGTGCGCGCGATGATGAAGCCCCAGAACAGCAGCACGATCGACCCGGCATTGCCGAACAGGGTCGCATTCCCCAGCCGCGTCATGCCGATGCCGATGTGCCAGCTGGCAAGATCGAGTGCGAAGGTCACCGCCCCCAGCGCCACCAGCGCGAGGGTCTTGACCGGAATGCCCGTCAGCCGTTGGCCGCTCGCTCGCGCCAGCAGCACGAGGAAGGGCAGCGCGAGGAACAGCCGCCAGAACCCGGCCGCTACCGGCCCCGTGTCCGCAACCCGCACGAACCACGGGCCTATCGCCAGCGCGACATTGCCGGCGAGCAGCGCCGCCAGCAGCGCGATGCTGCGGGGGCGCGCCAGCGCGGCGACAACTTGTGCTTGGGGCGCACCCTCATTTTCCATCCTTGCGCAGTAGCTCTGGTGGGGCCAAGTGAATAGCCAATCGAAACTGGTTCACGAGGATTACCCACATATGCACGATGCCCTGTTCCAGCCGCTCCAGATGGGCGCGCTCCATGCCAAGAACCGCATCCACATGGCCCCGCTCACCCGTGGCCGCGCCGCCGACCCGATGTTCGTCCCCAACGAGCTGATGGCGCTCTACTATCGCCAGCGCGCGGGCGCGGGGATGATCCTGACCGAAGCGACCGGCATCAGCCGCGAGGGCCTCGGCTGGCCCTCCGCGCCGGGCATCTGGAGCGATGAACAGACCGAAGCGTGGAAAGCCACCACCAAGGCGGTTCACGAGGAAGGCGGCCTGATCGTCATGCAGCTGTGGCACATGGGCCGCATCGTCCACCCCTATTTCCTCGATGGCGAGCCGCCCTTCTCGGCGAGCGCCACCACCGCGCCGGGCGAAGCGCATACGCCGATCGGCAAGCAGGCTTACGCGCAGGCGCGCGAGATGACCCATGAGGACATCAAGCGCACCATCGCCGACTATCGCCGCGCGGCTGAAAACGCCAAGAAGGCGGGCTTTGACGGGGTGCAACTGCACAGCGCGAACGGCTATCTGGTTGACCAGTTCCTGCGCGACAAGACTAACCTGCGCACCGACGAATACGGCGGCACCCCCGAAAACCGCACCCGCTTCATGCGTGAAGTGCTCGAAGCGCTGATCGACGTGTGGGGCGCGGACCGCGTCGGCATCCGCCTGTCGCCAAACGGCGATTCGCAAGGCACCGACGACAGCAACCCGCCCGCGACCTTCGGCGCTGCCGCCAAGGTGTGCGAGGAGCTGGGCCTTGCCTTCGTCGAACTGCGCGAGCCCGGGCCGGAGGGCACCTTCGGCCAGACCGACGTGCCCAAGCAAAGCCCGCTGATCCGCCAGATCTACACCGGCAAGCTGATCCTCAATTCGGACTACACGGCCGAGCAGGCCGAGGCCGACGTCACCAGCGGCAAGTGCGACGCGGTGAGCTTTGGCCGCCCCTATATCTCCAACCCCGATCTCGAAAAGCGCATCGCGGCCGGTGCGCACTGGAACCCCAACAAGGACGTGCCCAAGAGCTGGTACTTCCCGATTCCGGAAGGCTACGTCGATTACCCGACGCTTGAGGAAGAACAGGCCGAGGCGGCGGAGTAAGCCGCGCCTATTCGGAAGGTTCGGGGGCCGGGGCGGTAAAGGCTGCTTCGCCCCCCTGGCTTGTGCTAGGATCGTTGATCCCCGGCATCGGGGTGACTTCAGGTTGCTCGGCGTCGATATCAGCCGGACGCGGGCCTTGGCGCGGAGCGAGCGGGGCCTGCGATTCGAGCTGTTCGAGCGGGATCATTGCATCCGAGATCGACCCGGCAAGCACCTCTCCAGAAGCTCTCCCCCCTCGCTCGGCAGGCGCAGCAGCCTGATCCTCGCAAGCAGCAAGAGCAAAGCACAGGGCGGCAAGGAAAACAGCGCGTGTCATCGGCACGCCCTTTTGGCGGCAGCATCCAAGGCGTCAAGGAAATCATCGCTGGTCGCTGTCAGCGCTTCGTCCCATTGATCGGGAGAGACGGTCAGGCCCAGCCGCGCAAGACTGGTGACGCCATATTCGGCAATCCCGCAAGGCACGATCCCACCGAAGTGGCTGAGGTCGGGATCGAGGTTGACTGAAAAGCCGTGCATCGTCACCCAGCGCCGCACGCGCACGCCGATTGCTCCGATCTTGGCCTCCGACCCGTCAATGTCGCGCGTCCATATCCCGACGCGGCCCTCGGCGCGCCAGCTTTCGACCCCAAGGGTCGCGAGCGTGGCGATCACCCAGCCTTCGATCGCATGAACGAAGCAGCGCACATCCTTGCCGCGCTTCGTCAGGTCGAGCACCAGATAGCCCACCCGCTGTCCCGGCCCATGATAGGTGTAGCGCCCGCCGCGCCCAGCCTCGACCACCTCGAAGCGCGGATCGACAAGTTCGGACGGATCCGCGCTGGTGCCGGCGGTGTATACAGGGGGATGTTCGAGCAGCCAGATCAATTCGGCGGCCTCGCCTGCATGAACGCCAGCATTGCGCGCTTCCATTTCGGCCAGAGCCTGCGCGTATGGCACCTGCGCGCTGTCGCGCCGCCACTCGATGGGGAATGCGTGGCCAGAGGCCTGAGCAGTGCTTGCCATGCCGCACCGGTGGGGGCATTGAGCGCCGAGATCAAGAGGCGATTGCGGAGCAATGCGCCGGGCATCAGAAAGGGATCGTGCATGGCAAACCGCAAGCTCGACATGGGGCTGGCCTGGACACAGGCGACAGGAACCGTCGGCGCGAACCGCGATCTGGTCAGCGTATTGGCCGGGTTGTTCCTGTTTATCCCGATGTTCGTGCTGGTGCTGGCACTCGTAGGCAGCGGGATCGATTTCGGCGATGCGGGGAGCGAACCCGATCCCGAACGCATCGCCGAGCAAGTCAACGCCCTGTTGCTGAGTAATTGGTGGGCGCTGCTGCTGGTGGTTGTTGGTCAGCTGTGCGGCAGTATCGCGATCCTTGCTCTACTTGGTGATCGCAGCCGGCCCACTGTACGCGAGGTGCTGGGCATGGTGCCGCGCCT
Organism: Porphyrobacter sp. HT-58-2; assembly: GCF_002952215.1. Classification (NCBI taxonomy): domain Bacteria; kingdom Pseudomonadati; phylum Pseudomonadota; class Alphaproteobacteria; order Sphingomonadales; family Erythrobacteraceae; genus Porphyrobacter; species Porphyrobacter sp. HT-58-2. The sequence goes on from NZ_CP022600.1 coordinate 3,219,468, forward strand.
TATCCTGCCGATGCTCGGTGCGCAGCTGCTGGTGGGGCTACTGACCCAGCTGCCCTCAATCGTTTCCGGTATGCTGCCCGAAGCGGCAGGAGCGCTGTTGAGCCTCGTGTCGTTTCCGATCACGCTCTACCTGTCAGTCAAGTTCTCGCTGGCAAGCGCCGCGATCGTTCTGGGTCACCGTCGCAATCCGGTTGATGCGATGCGCCAGTCATGGGCGCTGACCAAGGGCAACTCTTTCCGACTATTCATGTTCTTCGTGATGTTGGTGGTGCTAGGCATGGTGATCGGACTACTGCTGATGCTCGTCATCGGGCTTGTACTAGCGGCAATGGGTGACCGGGTTGCGCTGATCGGCAATTCCGCCTTCGTCGCTGTGCTGGTGGCCGTGTTCTACACCTTGTCATACGCGCTCACTGCTTCGATCTACCGCCAGCTCTCGCCACCTGCGCCGGGCGATGACGCGGATCTTTTCGCGTAAGACGCACGCAACGCATCATGGCCGAGACCGACCGACAGGCAAAGCTCTCCCGACCGGGTGGCTCGGGTGCCAGTACGATCCCGGCGGGGCGCATGGCCCTGCTGTTCATGGTCATGCTTGTCACGGCAGCGGGCAATACCGCGATGCAATCGGTCATGCCTTCGATCGGCACGGCACTGGGTGTCGCCGACGTGTGGATCAGCCTCGCCTATAGCTGGTCGGCGCTTTTGTGGGTCGTATGCGCACCATTCTGGGCGCGGCGTTCGGACAAGCGCGGTCGCAAGGCGATGATGGCGCTTGGCCTTGTGGGCTTCATTACTTCTTTCGTGCTGTGCGGCGCGGCCCTTTGGGCAGGTCTGGCAGGGTGGATGACCGCGTTCTGGACGCTGATCGCCTTTGCCGCCGCACGGAGCCTCTATGGCGGGTTCGGCAGTGCAGCCCCCCCGGCGGTGCAGGCCTATGTCGCCGCCCGAACGCCGCGGTCGGAGCGCACGCAGGCGCTTTCGCTGATCGCATCGAGCTTCGGGCTCGGAACCGTGATCGGCCCGGCACTGGCACCGTTGATGGTGCTGCCCTTCCTAGGGATCGGGCTGACGGGGCCATTCCTGTGCTTTGCCGCAATCGGTGTTGTCGCGCTGGTGCTGCTGCGCTTGCGCCTGCCCGATGACGAACCGCAATTCGCGGCCAGAGGCGAGGCGGTGGCCTATTCATCGAGCGGCTCGGGCGCGCCGGTCGATCCGCAGGACACCTCGGAAAGCGAGGACACGGGCGCGCCCCAAGGCGAGTTGCCGCGCCTGTCATGGCGCGATCCTCGCCTGCGCCCGTGGGTCTTCGCAGGATTATTCGGTGGCCATGCGCAGGCTATGGTTCTGGGCATAGCAGGCTTTCTGGTGCTTGACCGTCTTGGACTGCGCGGCACGCCGACAGAGGGCGCAGGACCAGTCGGGCTGGTGTTGATGAGCGGGGCAATCGCGACGCTGCTGGCACAATGGGGCTTGATCCCGCGCTTCAATCTGGGTCCGCGCGCAGCAACCTTGTGGGGCATCACGGCGGCGGCGTTCGGCACGGTGCTGCTGGCGGTGGCGGGCGATTTGCACCTCATAGCCCTGGGATACGCCATCGCGTCGCTGGGCTTTGGCCTGTTCCGGCCTGGCACCACGGCAGGCACATCGCTTGCCGTCACCCGCAGCGAACAGGGGCAGGCATCAGGCATCGTCGCCAGCCTTGCGGGGGCGAGCTACATTTATGCCCCGGCGCTCGGCGTGTGGCTCTACGGCCATTCGGAGTGGCTAGGGTTCGGTTTGATCGTGGTGCTTTGCCTCGCCGTGCTGGTGCATGGGTGGTTCAAGTTGCAGGCGGACCGTGATCTCACGCGGGAGCGGGCCTAGTTCCCTCACGGTGACGGGCGACCGGGACGCCGCAAGGCGCGACCGCGCGCGCCGTGGGCGCTCAAGCCCGCAGGGTTTGAAACCCACGGAGGATATCCCCGAGGACGCGGCCACGCTAAACTAGAGGATCTCCAGCACAACATCCTGCGGGCGACACAGGCGAACGCCCTTGTCGGTTTCCACCAGCGGACGTTCGATCAGGATCGGGTCAGCCACCATAGCGGCCAGTACAGCCGCATCATCTGCATCAGGCAGGCCGCGTTCCGCTGCATCGGTGCCGCGGAGGCGCAGCCCCTGCTGGGGCCTGATCCCGGCATCACGGTAGAGTTGGGCTAGTTTTTCGGCCGTCGGCGGGGTCTTGAGATACTCTACGACCGTTACATCGACGCGACTGAGGTTCTCGAGGATCGCAAGCGTCTTCCTCGATGTACCACAAGCGGGGTTGTGCCAGATCGTCGCTTTCATTCTCGCCCTCCTCTGATGGCCTAGCGCCACCGCCGATAGATAAGCCGTGGCCCGAATACCACAGTTTGATGATTATCAATTTCAAGGCCTAGCAGAGCTTGCAGATGCGAATTGTTTGCAATAGCCGGTCGCCCAGCTTGTCCAAAAGGCCTCTTCATATGATTCTCGATTTGTCGCGTACCACCTTGCTGCTCAGCTGCGCCAGCATCGCCTTCCCGGCCCTTGCTGAAAGTACCGCGCTTGCGGACGTAAACGAGGCGGCGACCGTAACTTCTGATGCAAGTTCGGATGATGGTGACCAACGCCTGCCGAACATCGTCGTCACCGGCGATGTGCTCTATGCCAACCAGATGAACGCGACGCGCACGCCCACGCCGATCATCGACGTGCCGCAATCGCTCAGCATCACCACCGCTGACCAGATCGTGCGGCAAGGCTTCGATTCCGTCGGCGACATCGTGCTCTACACCCCCGGCGTTACAAATTCCCAGGGTGAAGGCCACCGCGATTCCGTGGTGTTTCGCGGTGTGCGCTCGACCGCCGATTTCTTCGTCGATGGGGTACGCGATGATGTCGAGTATTACCGCGGGCTGTACAACCTCGAACAGGTCGAAATCCTGCGCGGGCCCAACGCGCTGCTGTTCGGACGCGGCGGCACCGGCGGCATTCTCAACCGCGTCGCCAAGAAGGGTGTGGTAGGCGAAACCTTCACCGGCGTGCGTGCCTCAGTCGACACTTTCGGTGCTTTCGACATCTGGGCCGACCTCAACCTTGCAACGAGCGGATCCTCGGCCCTCCGGGTCAACGCAGCCTATGAAAGCCTCAAGAATCACCGTGATCTTTACGATGGTGAACAGATCAGCGTGAACCCCACTTTCCGGGCTGAACTTGGAACGGCGACAACAATCGACCTGTCCTATGAATACCTCAACCACGAACGTTTCATTGATCGTGGCATCCCCACCGACGACAATGGCGATCCGGTACGCGCACTGCGGCGCATTACCTTCGCAGATCCGCAGAACAATTACGCGACCTTCGAAGCTCACGTCCTGCGCGGCACGTTGCAGCACAACTTCTCCGACAACCTGAAGGCCAATTTCACTGCCTCCTGGGGCGACTACGACAAGACCTACGCCAACTACTTTCCCGTCGGCTATAACCCGGCGACCAATGTGGTAGCGATGGATGGGTACATCGACAACGGCCAGCGCCAGAACCTTGTCATGTCTGGCAATCTTATCGGGGAATTCGACACGGGCGAGATCGGTCACACGTTGATCCTCGGTGCCGAATTCATCGACACGAGCAACAACAATGACCGCCTCAACGCCGTTTTCGACACCGCTGTGAGCGATGGCCGTCGGGCCGATGTCGAATTCTTCAACGCCACGCGTCCGCTCGCGATGCGCGGCGGTGTCGGCACGCTGGCGGACGGGCGGACCACACGCTTCGGCTTCACTTCATTGAATGATGATACTGAGGCCGATCTCACCGTGATTTCGGCCTATATCCAGGACGAGGTGAAGGTGGCAGACTGGCTGCGTCTGGTGCTGGGTGCTCGCTTCGATTCCTTCGAGATCACAGTGCTGGATAATCGGACCGGCACGGTGCGCACGCGCAAGGACGAAGAAATTACCCCGCGCCTCGGGCTGATCCTCAAGCCGCAGGAAAACCTCTCACTTTACACCAGCTATTCCGAAACCTTCCTGCCACGGTCGGGCGATCAGTTCGCCGATATCAATCCCCCCAATGACGCGCTCGACCCGGACACCTTCTCCAATCTTGAAGCCGGCGTGAAATGGGACATCCGCCCAGGCCTCGCGCTGACAGCGGCTGCTTTCCAGATTGAGCAGTCATCGCCTCAGCCGGCAGACAACAACCCCGACACGCTCGATGTGATCGACAGCAAGATCCGCGGGTTCGAAGCCCAGCTTCAGGGCCAGGTAACCCCAGGCTGGTTCCTGTCGGCGGGTTACTCCTACCTCGATGGCGAACAGCAGAGCCGCACCGGCCCGACGGGCCGCCGGGTGCGTGAACTGCCAGAGCATATGTTCTCGATCTGGAACAATTTCCAGGCAACCGACAGGCTCGGCATCGGCATCGGCCTGACGGCTCAGGATGAAACCTTCGCCGACAACGGGAATACCGCCACCCTGCCCGCCTATGCCCGTGTCGACCTAGCCGTGTCCTATCAGCTGAACGACAGCCTGCGCCTGCAGGTCAATGTCGAAAACCTGTTCGACGAACTCTACTTCCCCAATGCGCATTCGGCGGATGAACTCACAGTGGCTCCGCCGCTGAACGCGCGGTTCACGATCGTGGGTCGGTTCTGACACATTATTCCGGTGCCGGCTCTGCCACGCGCAGGGCCGGAACGGCTTTGGCGGCGTCTTCGGCACTGATCCCCGGAGCAGGGGCCGCGCTGATGCGCTCTTGCCGCCGGATCACGCGCCCTGCCTGTTCCACCGCCTTGACCAGCCGCGGATAGACCCCGCACCGGCAGATATTCGGCAACGCTGCGTCGATGTCCTCACGCGTGGGCGCGGGGTTGCGCTGAAGCAGTGCAGCGGCCGCAATGACGATCCCTGGCGTGCAATAGCCGCACTGGATCGCTTGCTGTGCCACCATCGCCTGCTGCACTGGGTGAGAGCGATCACGGCTGAGGCCCTCGATTGTGGTGATGATCCGCCCCTCAGCCTCGGCCAGCGTGATCTTGCACGATCTGAGCGCCACCCCGTCGACCAGTACCATGCAGGCGCCGCCGCACTCGCCCCCGCCACACGCCTTGGTGCCGGTGAGGTTCATCGCCTCACGCAGCGCATAGAGCAGCGGCATCCGCGGATCGAGATCAAACTCGACCGGCCGCTCGTTGACGGTCATGCGGGACATCGAAGCGTCCTAGCGGCTTACTGGCGCCAGCTGTCGTCGATCCTGTCGATCTTGCGCTTCCACGCCTCGAAATCGAACAGGCCCGCGCCGCCCTGCCCGCTCATCACCGAAAGATCGCGCTGGTGAACGTCGACCACCTCCTGCGGGACGAGGTTCGGATTGCCCATCGAGAGCGTCGCCACCTGGATCTCGCAGGCGCGCTGCAAGGCCCACATCTTGACGAACATGCCGGGGATGGTGCGGTCCATCACAACCGGGCCGTGATTGCGCAGCATCAGGATCGAATGATTGCCAAGGTTCTGGACCAGCCGCTCGCCCTCCTCGGCGCGCACGGTTACACCCTCGAAATCATGATAGCCGATCTGGCCCTGGAAATTGCAGGCGTAGAAATTGGTCGGCAGCAGCCCATCCTTGTGGCTGCACACCGCCATCGTCGCAGTGGTGTGGACGTGGCAGATCGCCGCCGCCTTGTCGCCCAGATGCTTGTGGAAATAGGCATGCTGCGTGAAGCCCGCCTTGTTCACCATGTAGGGCGAACCGCCGACATTGTTGCCCTCGACATCGATCTTGACGAGGTTGCTCGCCGTCACCTCGTCATAAAGCAGGCCGAAGGGATTGATGAGGAACGTATCCTCCTCCCCCGGCACCTTGACCGAAATGTGGTTGTAGATCGATTCCGACCAGCCGAGGTGGTCGAAGATGCGGTAACAGGCCGCTAGATCCAGGCGCGCCTGCCACTCTTCCTTGCTGCATTCAATTGTGGGCTTGAGCTGGGTGGCCATGAGGTGTCCTCTCCGTCTGTCCTTGCTCGTCCTATCGCACGCTCAGGGAATGCTTTGCAAGCAGCGCGCCCCGCGCTAGGCGTTGGTCGGAATGAACGCGCCCGGCTCATCCTCCGCCCGTCTCGTCAGCGGCAGCATCCCCGGGCATCTTGTCAGCCAGACCTTGCCTGCGGTGATCGGCGTGGCCGCGATCATGTCGATCGGGATTGTCGACGCCTATTTCATCGGTCAGCTCGGCAGCGCGCCGCTCGCCGCGATCAGCTTCATTTTTCCCGTCGCGGTCGCCAGCACCTCGCTGGGCGTGGGGGTGATGGTGGGGATCAATTCGGTGGTCGCCCGTGCGCTGGGTGAAGACGATTTTGAACGCGCCGCGCGGCGCGCCAATTTCGGGATTGTCTTTGCCATTGCCTGCGGCGTGCTGATGGGCCTCTCGCTCTGGCTCGCGATCGACCCGATCTTCACCGCGATGAACGCGCCGGACGCACTGATGCCGCTGATCCGCGCCTATATGACGCCCTATGCCTGCGGTTTCCCGCTGAGCCTTGCGATCATGGGTTTCAACGGCGTGCTGCGCGGTCAGGGGGAGGCCAAGCGCACCAGCACAGTCAGCATTGCCTATGCCGCCGCCAACATGGTGCTCAACCCCATCCTGATCACCGGAGCCTTTGGTTTCAAGGGCTTCGGCATTGCCGGATCGGCCTATGCCACGCTGATCGGCTGGAGCGTAGGCGTCCTGACCGCGCTGTGGCTGCTGCGTGGCACGAGCCTGCCGCTCGACCTTGGTGCCTTGCGCAATTGCAATCTGCTTGATTCCGCCAAGGCGATCACCCGCGTCGGCCTGCCGGCTGCTTTCTCCAATGCCATCAACCCCTTGGGCCTGTCGATCCTGACCGCGCTGGTCGCGCTGGAGGGCGAGGCGGCGGTCGCCGGCTTCGGGGCGGCGGGGCGCTTGCAGAGCTTTGTCATTGTCCCGCTGCTTGGCCTTTCGGGCGCAATCGGGGCGATTGTCGGGCAGAACTGGGGCGCAGGCAGGTTCGACCGAGCGCGCGAGGCGACCCTTTATGCGGGGGGTTTCTGCATCGCCTGGGGCCTGCTGGTGGCCCTTGCCATGATGGCTGGCGGAGCCACGCTCGCGCAGATTTTCACAAGCGATCACAAGGTAATAGCCGAATTCGACCTGTACCTCAAAATCGCTGCATGGGGCTATGCGGGGTTCGGCCTACTGATCGTCGGCAACGGAATCATGAACGCGGTCGACAAGGCCGCCTTTGCGCTGCTGCAATCGGTCGCGCGGGTGTTTCTGGTGATGCTGCCGGTGGCGCTGGTGCTCCAGCCGGGCATGGGGAGCGCGGGCATCTTCACCGCCGAACTCGCGGCCAACCTGTTTGGCGCGGTTTCGGCCGTGGTGCTGGTGCGCCATATTTTCATTGCCAAGACCCCGGCATGGGTCGCGCGCTAGGCGGTTATTAACCAACCCCTGTGCATGAAGCGTCCCGAACGGCAAAAGGGCGCGCAACCTGATGGACGATCTGCTGGCGGAATTCATCGCCGAGACCCGTGAAATGTTGGAAGCCTCCAGCGGCGAACTCGTCGCCTGGGAGACCGATCCAACCGATCGTGCGCGCCTTGATGCGATCTTCCGCTTTGTCCACACGGTGAAGGGCAATTGCGGCTTCTTCGACTTCCCGCGCCTTGCCGCCCTGTCCCACGCTGCCGAGGATGCACTGGCCGATTGCCGCGCTGGCAGGCGCGAGCCGGACAGCGCGCTGGTCACCGCGGTGCTTGCCATCATCGACCGGATCGCGGCGATGGTTGATGCCATCGAGGCGGGCGAGACCTTGCCCGAAGGCGATGATGAAAGCCTGATCGCACGGCTCGATGTTTCACATGAAACACCCGCGAAAACGGGGTACGAAGGGGGGGCTGACGGGGGTCAAGAGGGGGGCAAGCAGCCACCTGACCCCGATCTGACGCCCGCCAAACCCGCGCAAGCCGCCACCAGTGACGATCACGCCGCGCCCACCCGCCGCAGCGATCCCGCCGCCCAGCATGCCTCCGGCCAGCGCACCATCCGGCTGCCGGTGGAGTTGCTCGACCGGGTCATGAGCGGCGTGTCCGACATGGTGCTGGCCCGCAACGATCTTGCCCACCGGCTGCGGCAGGCGGGCAACCAGCCGACCATCGACGGCCCCTTCGAGCGGCTCACCACCATCCTGTCCGACGTGCGCGACGCGATCACCCGGATGCGGATGCAGCGGATCGAAACCCTGATGGGCGTCCTGCCCCGGCTGGTGCGCGATCTGGCCACCGACCTCGGCAAGCAGGTCATCGTCGATCTTGACGGCGGCGAGGTGGAGCTTGACCGCGAGATGATCGAGACCGTCCGCGATCCGCTCACCCACATCATACGCAACGCCATCGACCACGGGATCGAAACCCCGGCAGCCCGCCTTGCTGCGGGCAAGCACGAAATCGGCCTGCTGGCGATTTCGGCGCGCCAGTCGGGCAACACGATTGCGATCGCCATTTCCGATGACGGGCGCGGGCTGGACGAGGAACGCATCGCCGCCAAGGCCATCGCCACCGGCCTCATCACGCCGGCAGAACGCGCCGCGATGAGCCGCGACCGCGTGCTGAACCTCATATTCGAACCCGGCTTCTCCACCGCTGAGACAGTCAGCAATGTCTCGGGCAGAGGCGTCGGGCTCGATGTGGTGCGCCAGAATCTCGAAAAGGTCGGCGGCAGCATCAAGGTGGCAAGCACGCCGGGCAATGGCACCGTGTTCACGCTCCAGATTCCGCTCACGCTCAGCATCATCGCCGGGCTGACGGTCGAAGTCGCCGGACACCGTTTTGCCATCCCGCAATCCTATGTCGAGGAAATCGTCCAGGCCTCGGCCAAGGCGCTCGACATGACCCGCATGGGGGAAACCGCGCTCGTCACCTTCCGGGGCGAACGCGTGCCGTGCCTGATGCTGGGCGAGGTGCTGGGGCTTGCCGCAGACGAATCCGCCGCTGCCGAACCAACCCTCGTGATGCTGCGCCTTGCCAGCGGCGATCTGTTCGCGCTGGCGGTGGAGGGCATCCACAATCACGGCGATCTGGTGGTCAAGCCGCTGGCGCCTGCCGTGATGCGGTCGGGCCTTTATGCCGGATCGACGCTGCTCGATGATGGCCAGCCGGTGCTGCTGCTCGATGTCACCAATATCGCCGCGCAGCATCATCTGCTGAGCGAAAACCGCGCAAGGGTGATCGGCCCGCAGGATGCCGACGCCGACGCCATCGCCGCTGACGCGCCGCGCGCGATGCTGTTCACCGATTTCGCCGGGCGCCGCTGCGCCGTCCGACTTGAGCTGGTGCAACGCATCGAGACCGCACCGACCAGCGCGATCGACCGTTCCGCCGCGCGCCCGCGGGTGGTGATCGACGGGCTGATCCTGCCGCTGATCGGCCTGCCCGAAGGCCCGCTTTCCAACCACCGCGTGCGCCTGCTGCGCCTCAGCGACGGGGCGTGCGAACTGCTCCATGCGGTGCGTGAGGTGGAAGACGCGGTCGAACTGACCGAGGCGCTGACCCCGGTGCCGGAAGATCCGCTGGCCGAGGCGATGACGCTGATCGGCGGCCAGCCGGTGACGCTGATCGACGCGCACGCGCTGTTCGCCCGCCATGGCGAGCCACCGGTTGCAACCGAACGCCCGGCCTGCATCCTGCCGGAAGGCGACTGGGCGCGCACCATCCTTGCCCCGCTGGTGAAGGCTGCAGGCTATGAGGCCGTGACCGCGGATGCCGCAAGGAGCGGCGCGGTGACGATCATGTTCGAAGAAATGTGGGAGGTTGCCGAGGCGCTGGGGCGCAGTATCGAAGGCCCGGTGATCCGCCTGCGCGATCAGCCCGATGCCCCGAAAGGCAGCCCGACGATATACCGCTATGATCGCGACGGGCTGCTCGCCGCGTTGGCCGCAGTCAGCCGAGGCACCGGCACATCCCGGCGTCGATCAGGCCGATCAGGAGGCAAGCCATGACCGGAGAACTTCTCGTCATCGCCCGCATCGCCGGACGCAGCTGCGCGCTGTCGGCGCTGGAGGTGAAATCGGTGATCGAGATCGGTGCCGTCACGCCGATCCCGCGCGCCCCCGCATGGATTGCGGGTATCACCGCGCTGCGCTCTCAGGCGCTGACCGTGATCGATTGCCGCCGCGCGCTGGGGCTGGAGGCGACGATCTGGGCGACCGATCATCGTGCGGTGGTGGTCGCCGAAAGCGGCCATTCCTATGCCCTTATGGTCGACGGAATCGACGACATCACCACCGCAGTCGGCGAAGTCGGCCAAATTCCCGGCGGGTTCGGGGCGGAATGGTCGCGCGTTGCCACGGGCATGATCGAGACCATGGCAGGCCCTGCCCTGCTGCTTGATCTGCCCGCGCTGCTGGCCGGGCCGGACAGCCCGCACCGCGACAAGGAAGCGGCATGACCGTAACCGATCGTGCGCGGCTTTAATCCTATGCTTACCAGATCGACCTAGGTTCAGAGCTCAAACCGCAGGAACCGCCATGAAAACGTGCCTCGTCGTCGATGATTCCCGGGTGATCCGCAAGGTTTCGAGGCATATCCTCGAAACTCTCGGCTTTGCCGTGGAGGAAGCCGAAAACGGCAAGCTGGCGCTGGATGCCTGCGATGCGGCGATGCCCGATGTGGTGCTGCTCGATTGGAATATGCCGGTGATGACGGGGATCGAATTCCTCGGCCATCTGCGCCAGCGTCCCGGCGGCGATCAGCCCAAGGTGGTGTTCTGCACCACCGAGAATGATGTCGCGCACATCCGTCAGGCGATCAGCGCAGGGGCCGACGAATATGTAATGAAGCCCTTCGATCACGAAACCTTGCAGATCAAGTTGCAGCTTGTCGGGTTTGCGTGAGCGCTCCGACCTCTCCTTCGCGCCTGCCTCCGGCTCCGGATGGCAGCGCCCGGCGCGTCCCTGACAGAAGCGGCGGCGCACTACCCGCGATCCGGGTGATGATCGTCGATGATTCGCTGACCGTCCGCACGATCTTCAAGCGCATGGTGGAAAGCGACGCGGCGATGGTGATCGCCGGCACGGCCAGCAGCGCAGAAGGCGCGCTGGCACAGCTGGCCGCTACGCCCGCCGACGTGGTGCTGCTTGATCTGGAAATGCCCGGCATGGGCGGGCTTGGCGCTCTGCCTGCGATCCTCGCAACGCCCGGTCGCCCGCAGGTGCTGGTGGTGTCGTCGCTGACGATGGACGGGGCGGAACACACGCTCGCTGCGCTGGGGATGGGGGCGGCGGACACGCTGCTGAAGCCGCGACCGGGCGGGTTCACCGATGAATATCGCACCCAGTTGCTCGGCAAGATTCGCGCGCTCGGCTGGCACCATGCCGAAACGGCTGCCGCCAGCCCGGGCGGGGGTCAGACCATGCGCCAGACACCGCAGACCGGCGCACCGAGCTTCGTGCGGCCTGGGATTGCCGCGTGCGGCCGCCGGCCTGACGTGATCGCGATCGGCGCTTCGACCGGCGGGATCCACGCGCTCGGCCTGATGCTGCGCCAGATGGGGCCGGGGTTCGATCTGCCGATCCTTATCACCCAGCACCTGCCCGGTTCCTTCATGCCGGTGTTCGCGAGGCAGATCGAAACTGCGTGCGGTCGTCCGGCAGAGATCGCTGCGGATGCAATGGTGCTGACGCCGGGGCGCATCCTGATCGCGCCGGGCCACGGTCACCTCACCCTGCGTCGCAAGGGGGCGGAGCTGGTCACCCGGATCTGCACCGAACCCTCCCCCAGCGGCTGCATGCCCTCGGTCGACCCTATGCTCGCCAGTCTCGCCGACGCCTGCGAAGGGCGCGCGCTTGGCGTGATCCTGTCGGGCATGGGCCGCGACGGGGCGCTGGGCGCGCAGGCGCTGGTCGATGCAGGCGGCGCGATCTTTGCGCAGGATGCCGATACCAGCGCAGTATGGGGCATGCCGGGCGCGGTGGCGCGGGCCGGGCTCGCCAGCCTGATCGCTCCGCCGGACCGGCTTGGCGATGCTGTCATGGCGCGCACCGGTGCAGCACCCGCCCCCACCGCTGCGGCGCTGCGCTAAGGCCCGGACGCGATGGACGCCAGCGAAGCCTCCCACCAGATCATAGCCGATCTGCTCGAAGCCCGCACCGGTCAGCACCTGACCGAGAGCCGGCGCTGGCGCGTCAATTCGGCGCTCGCCGGGATTTTCCGCGCGCATGGCATCAGCAATGTCGATCAGCTCGTCTGCCTGCTCGCTGATCCCGGCACCGCCGACCTTGCACAGGAAGTGGTCGAGGCGCTGCTCAACAACGAGACCTATTTCTTCCGCGACAAGCCGACCTTCGACCAGCTCCCCGCCGAAATCCTGCCCGAACTGGCCGAACGCCGCCGCGACGTGCGCCGCCTGTCGATCTGGTCGGCAGGCTGTTCGACCGGGCAGGAGGTCTATTCGCTGGCGATGATCTTTGCCGAACAGAAGGAACGCTGGCAGGGTTGGACCATCGACATCATCGGCACCGATGTCTCGCACCGCGCGATCAACGCCGCGCGCAGCGGCATCTACAGCCAGTTCGAAGTCCAGCGCGGGCTGGGCGTGACACAGATGCTCCGCCATTTCGAGGAGACCCCGCGCGGCTGGCAAGTGCGGCAGGAGGCCCGCGCGATGGTGCGCTTTGTCCAGCACAACATGCTCGGCCCGCACCCCGGACGGATCCCGTTCGACCTCGTGCTGTGCCGCAACGTGCTGCTCTATTTCGATCGCGCCACCCGCACCGAAGCCTTTGCCCGCCTGTCCGGTGCGGTGATGCCCGATGGCTTCCTGATGCTGGGCGCGGGCGAGACAGTGGTTGGCCAGACCGACCGCTTCGTGCCCACCTCACGCCGCGCAAGCTTCTTTGAACCAGCCTGCGCGCAACCCACCGTAACATTGCGCAAAACGGCCTGAAACGCCGCTTTTCCGGGATTTTCTGCGATCCCGCGTGGCCCGTGCTTTACGCTTCGTTAGCCGCTTATCTTTAGGACAATCGGTTGGCAGCGTGCTCTGACCGGCGCGCGTTTCGGGAAAACCGTTCGTGTTCAAGGCGAAACAACCCCTGCACCTGACGCCCACCGGCCTGGTGGCGATCCCGATCGCGGTGGCCTGTGTCATGACCGGAGCGCTGATGCTGGCGGTCAGCCTATCGGATCGCTGGGTCATCGGATCGCATGGCGCACTGCTGATTTCGGCGATCCTGATCTATGCAGCGGCACTTTTCTTTCTCGGCCGAAGCGGCATTGCCAATGTGCGCGGGCTGGAAAAGCGCGCGATCACCGATCCCCTCACCAATCTTCCCAACCGCCATGCCTTGCACGAAGATGTGCAGCAATTGTCCGAAACTGGCGAGGAAGTCGCGCTTGCGATCATTGATCTCGACAGCTTCAAGCAGGTCAATGATCACTATGGCCACGCTGTCGGCGACCAACTGATCGAAAGATGCGCGCAAATGCTCAGTGCTGTCTGCGGCGATGAAGCGCGCGCCTACCGGCTGGGCGGTGACGAATTCGCGGCCGTGATGGGTGGCAAGGTGGCCGGCACCATCCTTGAAGGGATCTGCCGCACCCTGCTCGATCAGCTCGGCGCGCCGGTCACGCTCGGCCATCGCCATATTGCCGTAGGTGCCAGTATCGGACTTGCCCGGTCGACCCCCGATTGCCGGGTGCCGTCTTCGGAAATGCTGCGCCGCGCCGATGTTGCCATGTCGATGTCGAAGCGTGGCGGGAAGATGCGCTGCACCTGGTTCAACGAAAGCTTCGACCGTCGCCGCGAGCGCATGCGCGAGATCGAGGACGAAATCCGCACCGGCATTGCTGCGGGCGAATTCAGCCTTGCCTATCAGCCGCTGGTCAGCACCGAAGATACGCGCATCGTCGCCGTCGAAGCACTGCTGCGCTGGGACCGGGGGGAACGCGACCCGCTCGGTCCCAATATCTTCATTCCGGTGGCGGAGGAATCGGGGCTTATCAATCCGCTCGGCATCTGGGTGCTGCGTCAGGCCGTGTGCGACGCGCTGCGCTGGGGCGACATCACGCTGTCGGTCAATATTTCGGCCGCACAGCTGCGCAATGCCGAATTCCCGATCAAGCTGGGCGAAGTGCTGGAAGAAACCGACTTCCCCCCGCACCGGTTGGAACTGGAAGTGACCGAGACCTGCCTTGTGCTTGATCCGGTGGTGGCCGAACGCACGCTGGACGTGATCCGCAGCTTCGGCGTGCGCATTGCGCTCGATGATTTCGGCACCGGCTATGCCTCGATCGGCTTCCTGCGGCGCTTCCGGTTCGAAAAGCTCAAGCTGGACCGCAGCCTTGTCGAACTGGCGGGCGTGGATGATGGCAGCCGGGCGATGATGCTGTCCTCGATCGCGCTTGCCCGCGCGCTCGACATGGGGGTGACAGCCGAGGGTGTCGAAACCGAAGAACAGGCCGAACTCGTCCGTCTTGCCGGGTGCGACCAGATTCAGGGCTGGCTTTACTACCGCGCACTGCCTGCGGCCGAGATCGACCGGCTGATCGCGGCGCAGGACGCCGCAACTGCTGCCGGCGCCGCCGGGCAGAGCCGCAAGGGCGGGCAAGCGGCATGAGCGCGCTGCAGGATATCGCTCTCAATCTCGAAGCCGAAGCGGCGGAAAGTCTCGCGGCGGCTCCCGCTGGGCAGGCCACCCGCAGCGGCCGCTTGCGGCGCGGGTTCGATGCGCTGTCGATCGGCAGCAAGATCACGCTGTTCTTCAGCGTCAACCTAGGCCTTGCATTGCTGGCTGGACTGTTCGTGGTCGGCGGCTATGTCGAACTCGGCCAGCGGGCCGAACGCAGCCGGATCACACATGATCAGGCGCTCAAGGCCGAACGCCTGCTGGTGCAGCTGAGCGAAAGCCAGCGCCATGCCGAAATGCTGGTTGTGGATGGTAACATTGCCCGCGCCCGTGCTGCGCGCGAGGCGCTCGACCGCGCCGGTGTCACCGCTGCGGCACTGACCGATGATGCACGCAGCACCAGCATCATCGCCGATGACCGCCTCGTCCAGATCCGCCAGGGTATCGTCGACCTCAACCGTCAGGTGACAGCATTCGACCCGGAAACCGGCGATAGCGCGAGCCGTCGCCGCGATGCTGCCGCCATTGCCGCGGCCAGCGGCGCGGTGCTGGAAACGGCCCGCACTATGACCGCCACGCTGGGCGAGCAGGCGGCCACAATGGCTGATGACGGCGCTGCGCTGATTTCCAACCTTTTGGCCATGTGGATCGCTCTGGCGACAGTTCTGACGCTTATCACTCTGTTCGCGCAGCGCTATTTCAACCGCAATGTCGGGATGACACTGACCGAGATGGCACGCCAAATGTCGGCCATTGCGGCAGGACAGCGCGATATCGCGATCATCGGCAAGGACCGGCTCGACGAAATCGGCGCAATGGCGCGCGCCACCGAAGTGTTCCACCGCGCCGGCGTGCGGCTGGAAAAGCTCAGCCGTGAACGCGCCGACCGCGCCCGCGCCGAGCTTGACGAACAGGCGCGAATGCAGGTCATCGCCGAAGAGGCGCGGCTTGAACGCGACCGGGTGCTGCAAGGCATCGCTGAGCAGTTCGAACGCACCGTTGGCGAAGTCGTCACCGGTGTCGTCGCCGCCTCTAGCCAGCTGCAATCGACCGCCAGCCTGATGGCGAGCACCGCCGAAAGCACCAGCCGCGGCACGGGCGAGGTCTCTGCCTCAATGGAGGAAGCAACGCTCGGCGCAACCGCAGCAGCCGCCGCCAGCGATGAATTCGCCATGTCGATCGGCGAGATCAGCCGTCAGGCCGCCTCATCCGCGACGCTGGCGCGCGAAGCCAGCCTGTCGGCGCGGCAGGCAGACAGCACCATCGGCGCCTTGTCGGCATCGGCTGAGGAAGTGGGGCAGATCGTCGAGCTGATCCGCACCATCGCCCAGCGCACCAATCTGCTCGCCCTCAACGCCAGTATCGAAGCCGCACGCGGGGGCGAGGCCGGGCGCGGCTTTGCGGTCGTCGCCAGCGAGGTCAAGGAACTCGCCAACCAGACGTCCCGCGCGACCGAGAAGGTTTCCGAACAGATCCGCGCGATGCAGGACACCACCGACGCCAGCGTCACCGCGCTGCGCACTATCGCCGCTCAGATCGAAAGCCTTGAGACGACCGCTGTCTCGATCGCGGCTGCTGTCGATCAGCAGTCGGTCGCCGGGCATGATCTGGCGCGCAGCATCGATCTGGCCGCGCGCGGGACTGAAAAGGTCGCCGGTCATATCGACAGCGTGCGCGAGATGGCGCTTTCGACCGGTGCAGCGGCAAGTCAGGTGCTGCTCAGCGCCACCAGTCTGGAAACCCAGGCCGCCAGACTGCGCGGCGAGGTGCAGGACTTCCTTGCAAGGGTGCGCGCCGGCTGATCCGCAAATTCCCGTAATCCGCCGGGCCAGAATCAAGCATTTGGAAAGGAATATCCTTCACAAATGCTTGCAACAGAGCCCCGGGGGATTGCGGCATGAACATGATGAGCTGGCAGGAGCACCGCGAGGAACAGGCCGTTCCCGAATTCGTGCGTGACCTGCGTGTCGATCTCGAACGTCAGGATGGCCCCGGCGGGGTGGGCGGGGGTGCTGCTGCACAGCGCACCACGCTGCTCGAACGGCTCGCATGGTTCCGCAACCTCTCGCTGGCACGCAAGATCAACACGATCTTCGGCACATTCTTCGCCGTCGGCCTGCTGATGACGCTGGTGCTCGGCCTCGGTCTGACCGAATTGTGGAACCGCTACAATGCTTCGGCCCGCGTGCAGGAAACGCTGGTCGCCGCCGGGCAGCTGCAATCGGGTGCGGGGGAACTGCGTTATCATTCGGTGCGCGTGCTGTATGATCGCAGCGGCGCTCTGCGCGAGGCCCAGCGCAGCAGTGCGAGCGCCGTGCTGAGCCAGATCACTGCAATCGAGGCCGCTGTCGGCAAGGATCTGCCCGAACTCTCCACCGGGGTCGCCGACGTGCGCGAAGAGCTCGTCAGCTTCGCAACAACCTTTGACGCCGCCAGTGACAGCGTGCGCGCCGGGGGGAGCGCGAATGCCGCTGCGGCCGATGTCTCGCAGCAGGGCAGCGCCGTGATGGCCGCCAGCGACCGCCTCGCCGCCGCCATCGCCGCGCGCGGCGAAGCGCAGGAAGCCCGCGGGATCGCCTATTTCTTCAACATGATCGTGATACTCGCCATCCTCGCCGCGATCGGTGCGGTGGTGCTGATGCTCGGCCTTGCCTATCTGTCGCGCGATTTTTCGCGCAAGATCGTCGAAATCGCGGGCGGGATGAACCAGCTGGCCGAGGGTGACCGCCACTTCACCGTCGAAGGGGCCGATCGCGAGGACGAAGTGGGCCAGATGGTCCGCGCACTCGACCTGTTCAAGAAGGCGAACAAGTGGATGGAAGACCGCGCCCGCGAACGCTCGGAGCGCGCAGAGCAGGAATTGCAGCTGCAACAGGAACGCGAGCGTGAGCGGGCCGAAGCCGAAGCCAAGCGCGCAGCGCTGCTCGATGATGTCGCCCGCCAGTTCGAACGCACCGTCGGCGATGTGGTAAGCGGCGTTGCGGCCGCTTCCAGCCAGCTCCACACCACCGCCAGCCGCATGGCCCAAAGCGCAGAGGAAGCCAGTCGCCGCACTGGCGAAGTCGCCGCCTCGATGGAAGAAGCCAACGCTGGTGCCACTGCCGCTGCTGCCGCCAGTGATGAATTCGCCTTATCGATCAGCGAGATCAGCCGTCAGGCCGCCTCCTCCAGCGAATTGGCACGGCTTGCCACAGTCGCGACCGGCGAAGCGGACGAAACCATCTCGGCTTTGGCAGCATCGGCCGAGGAAGTCGGCCAGATCGTTGAGCTGATCCAGACCATCGCCCAGCGCACCAACCTCCTCGCCCTCAACGCCAGCATCGAAGCAGCGCGCGGCGGCGAGGCAGGGCGCGGGTTCGCGGTTGTCGCCAGCGAGGTCAAGGAGCTCGCCATGCAGACCAGTCGCGCGACCGAAAAGGTCGCCGACCAGATCCGCGCCATGCAGACCACCACCGGTGCCAGCGTCAAGGCGCTGCGGGCGATTGCAGGCCAGGTGCGCGATCTCGAATCCACTGCTGTCTCCATCGCAACCGCAGTCGACCAGCAATCGGTCGCAGGCCGCGATCTGGCGCAGAGCATCGACCTCGCGGCGCGCGGAACCGAGAAGGTCAGTGCGCATATCGAGGATGTGCGCCAGCTGTCACTGTCCACGGGCGCGGCGGCTTCTCAGGTGCTGTTGAGCGCCAACGAGCTGGAAGCGCAGGCGGCGCATCTGGGCGATCAGGTGCGCGGTTTCCTGCGGACGGTGCGGGCGGGGTAGCGACGCTGCCTTCGTTTCGGCGATAGGCCTCGCGGATCTGTAATGGACGTGAGCACAACCTAGAGCGTGCTTAGTCGGGACGCTTCATGGCCTTTCTGATGGCCCGGACAGCGCTCTTACGCACAGGCTCCCAATGGGGCGGCAAAGGCGGACAGGCCGAAATCAATCCTAGCGAAGTCTCGTCGCCGAAGAACCTTAGGGCGCACAGCAGGGAAGCCCACTGATCTTCGCTCGCCGGGCGCGCCGATGCTGCATGCAGAAAATCCCGGCCAACCACGCGGTCCGGTTCGGTCGGGCCACCGGTCGGGCTATTCATCGCAGCAAGGTTGAGGGCATTGACGATCGCTCCTGTCTGCTGAGGGTCAGCCCGACCGGCAATTTCGTCACTCGCTGCAATTCGCACGACCGTAGCCAGTGCCTCATCAGTTTTCAGCGCCTCGAGGAGGCCGAGGACAAAGGGGAGCAAGTGGGGGTGACCTGCCCCCCGCTGGCTCCCTCGATTTGATGTAGAGTCTGCCCTGATCGAAGGAGCAGATGAATGAGGAAGAGTCGTTTTACCGAGGAGCAGATCATCGGCATGATCAAGGAGCAGGAGGCTGGGCTGCCGACTGCCGAGGTTTGCCGGAAGCATGGATTGAGCCCTGCCACCTTCTACAAGCTGAAGGCCAAGTATGGCGGTTTGGAGGTATCGGAGGCGCGGCGTCTGCGACTGCTCGAGGAGGAGAACAGCAAGCTCAAGCGGCTGCTGGCCGAAAGTGTGTTGGACAATGCGATCCTCAAGGACCTCTTGGGAAAAGTCTGACGACGTCAGGCCAGCGACGGGACGTAGCGCTCGGCGTGATGCGAGATTACACCAGATCTCACAGCGCCGGGCCTGCGGGCTGGTTGGCGTCGACCCCAAGACGGTCAGGCGAGAACGTCCGCCTGACCATGCCGAGATCCGCGAGGAGATGCGCGAGATCGCCGCTCAGCGCCGTCGGTTTGGATACCGGCGTGTGGGCGTCATGCTCGAACGCAAGGGGCATGTGATGAACCACAAGAAGCTCTACAGACTCTATCGCGAAGAAGGCTTGTCGGTGCGGCGACGGCGCGGTCGCAAACGGGTACGCGGCAGTCGGACGCCGATGCCAGTGCCGCTGCGGCCGAACGATCGCTGGTCGATGGACTTTGTGGCAGACACCTTCGGCGCTTCCCGCAGGCTGCGTATCCTGGCCATCAACGATGACGCCTGCCGGGAGAACCTGTGCCTGCTGGGGGACACCAGCATCTCGGGCGCTCGGGTCGCACGTGAACTCGACACGCTGGTGCGGCTCTATGGCAAACCGGCTTGCATCGTCAGCGATAACGGGACGGAGTTTACGAGCCGGGCGATCCTGAAGTGGGCGAGCGAGAACCGGGTCGAGTGGCACTACATCGATCCGGGCAAGCCGCAGCAGAATGCGTTCATTGAATCGTTCAACGGGTCGCTGCGCGACGAGCTGCTCAATGAGGAGCTCTTCGACAGCCTCGCCGATGCCCGGCGCAAGCTGGCGGTCTGGCGCTACGATTACAACAACGTCAGGCCGCACTCATCCCTGGGGAACCGAACGCCGGCACAAGCGCGCCGGGCGTTCCTGCAAGATGGAAGCATCACACCCGGCGCGCTTGTGCCGGCGGGCGAGCACGAATATCAAAACGGCGGACTCTCGTTATGAACGCGGGACCAACGGGGGGCAGGTCAGGATGCGTTGCTGCTTGCAGGAGGTGCTCGACTTCCAAACTGCCTTTCGCTGCCATCCGCGCGAGCGCTAGGATCGAAGGGTGGGTCATCGGTGAGCGTTCCTCATTTTGCCGCGTGAGCGAACCAAGCCGCGCTTTGGTCAGCGCGGGCCCGCGTGCTTGAGCCGATATCCCATAGCTTGCTGACTGCAAATCCGACGCACGTTGGCTGCCCATTCAACGCTGGCCGGGCCGAGAGAGCGCAAACGTCGATTGCGCCCGGCAGCAGGGCTGCGGGCGTGATCTTGCGGTGTTGTTCCGGGTTTCAAACGGTGGTTGCGGGAGTTGGATTTGAACCAACGACCTTCAGGTTATGAGCCTGACGAGCTACCGGGCTGCTCCATCCCGCGATACCGTTTTTCTCTGGCGATCCTCGCTCTCACGACCTGCGGTCGCGTCGCTGCGGGCGGCCAGTCGGCCTTGCGACTCCTGCGGAGCCGGTTGGCCTGCTTCCTCACCGTTAGGATAAGGAAGCGCGCCTGCAGTGCCATAGGCACCATAGACGCCAAAAGGGCCGCCCTTGCGGGTCAGCCCTGTTGACTTGTGAATGGGTCAAACCCGCTCCCACTGGTCGCAATGCCTGGCGACGACCTACTCTTCCAACGCTTGAGCGTTAGTACCATCGGCGCTGTCTGGTTTCACGGCCGAGTTCGAGATGGGATCGGGTGGGTCACAGACGCTATGGCCACCAAGCAATGGGACCAGTGGATGCGGGTCTTAAATCGATGCACACTCACTTTGGGTGAGTGGTAAAGGGCGTATCTGGCTGGAGACACTCTCCACCAACGCGCTCTGCACGAGGCAGGGCTGACGTTGATAGTGCAGACTCTCAAGCGCGATATGAACTATTAGGACCGGTTAGCTCCATACATTACTGCACTTCCACACCCGGCCTATCAACGTGATGGTCTATCACGGTTCAAAGATACCTAATCTCAAGGGAGGCTTCCCGCTTAGATGCTTTCAGCGGTTATCCCGTCCGTACATAGCTACCCTGCGGCACTCTTGGCAGAATGACAGGTACACCAGAGGTACGTTCACCCCGGTCCTCTCGTACTAGGGGCAACTCCTTTCAAGTATCGACGCCCACGGCAGATAGGGACCAAACTGTCTCGCGACGTTCTGAACCCAGCTCACGTACCACTTTAATTGGCGAACAGCCAAACCCTTGGGACCTGCTCCAGCCCCAGGATGTGATGAGCCGACATCGAGGTGCCAAACGATTCCGTCGATATGAGCTCTTGGGAATCATCAGCCTGTTATCCCCGGCGTACCTTTTATCCGTTGAGCGATGGCCCTTCCACGAGGGACCACCGGATCACTATGACCGACTTTCGTCTCTGCTCGACTCGTCAGTCTCGCAGTCAGGCAGGCTTATGCCATTGCACTCTAACAGACGGTTTCCAACCGTCCTGAGCCTACCATCGCGCGCCTCCGTTACTCTTTAGGAGGCGACCGCCCCAGTCAAACTACCCGCCACAGAGGGTCCCAACACCGGATAACGGTGCGTGGTTAGACATCAGAAAACAGCAGGGTGGTATTTCACCTATGGCTCCACACCAGCTGGCGCCGGTGCTTCAAAGCCTCCCACCTATGCTACACAACTCTTTCCTAATGCCACTCTGAAGCTGCAGTAAAGGTGCACGGGGTCTTTCCGTCTAACCGCGGGTACTCCGCATCTTCACGGAGAATTCAATTTCGCTGAGCATATCCTGGAGACAGTGGGGAAGTCGTTACGCCATTCGTGCAGGTCGGAACTTACCCGACAAGGAATTTCGCTACCTTAGGACCGTTATAGTTACGGCCGCCGTTTACTGGGGCTTCAATTCGGAGCTTGCACTCCTCCTCTTAACCTTCCAGCACCGGGCAGGCGTCAGACCCTATACGTCGTCTTGAAGCCGACTTAGCAGAGTCCTGTGTTTTTGATAAACAGTCGCTACCCCCTGGCCTGTGCCCCCCACCAAAAGTTGCCTTAAGATGGGGCCTCCTTCTTCCGAAGGTACGGAGGCAATTTGCCGAGTTCCTTCAGGATACTTCTCTCAAGCGCCTTGGTATACTCTACCTGACCACCTGTGTCGGTTTCGGGTACGGTCTATACGGTGGGGCTATTTCCTGGAACCTCTTCACTGCCCAACCAATCCAATAAGGAAGGACAATTTACGAGATCCGTCACACACCACCAGGCCCACGAATATTAACGTGGTTCCCATCGACTACCCCCTTCGGGCTCGTCTTAGGGGCCGGCTCACCCTACGCTGATTAGCATTGCGTAGGAACCCTTGGTCTTTCGGCGACAGGGTATCTCACCCTGTTTGTCGCTACTCATGTCAGCATTCGCACTTCCGATACGTCCAGAGTCGGTTACCCTCCTCCTTCGCTCGCTTACGGAACGCTCCGCTACCGCTGCAGTAAACTGCAACCCTAAGCTTCGGTGCGTATCTTTAGCCCCGTTACATCTTCGCCGCAGGAACCCTTATTTAGACCAGTGAGCTGTTACGCTTTCTTTAAAGGATGGCTGCTTCTAAGCCAACCTCCTGGTTGTTTTGGGATTCCCACATGCTTTCCCACTTAGATACGACTTGGGGACCTTAGCTGTAGGTTAGGGCTGTTTCCCTTTTGACGACGGACCTTAGCACCCGCCGTCTGTCTGCCAGACAAGACTCGATGGTATTCGGAGTTTGGTTAGGTTTGGTACCGCTCGCGCAGCCCTAGCCCATCCAGTGCTCTACCCCCATCGGCATACATCTGACGCTCTACCTCAATAGATTTCGCGGAGAACCAGCTATTTCCCGGCTTGATTGGCCTTTCACCCCTAAACACAAGTCATCCGAGCATTTTTCAACATGCAACGGTTCGATCCTCCAGTGCGTGTTACCGCACCTTCAATCTGCTCATGCCTAGATCGCCGGGTTTCGGGTCTAATCCAACATACTCAGTCGCCCTATTCAGACTCGCTTTCGCTTCGCCTACACCTAACGGCTTAAGCTCGCATGCTAGATTAAGTCACTGACCCATTATGCAAGAGGTACGCTGTCACTCCCTATGGAGCTCCAACTGCTTGTAAGCATTCGGTTTCAGGTACTGTTTCACTCCCCTAATCGGGGTGCTTTTCACCTTTCCCTCACGGTACTGTGTTCGCTATCGGTCATGTACGAGTATTTAGGCTTAGAGGGTGGTCCCCCTATGTTCAGACAGGATTTCACGTGTCCCGCCCTACTCAAGTCCTTCATCATCACTTTCGCATACGGGACTGTCACCCGCTGTGGTCACACTTTCCAGAGTGTTCTGCTAGTTGAAATGAAGGCACTGGCCTGGTCCCGGTTCGCTCGCCACTACTACGGGAATCTCTGTTGATGTCTTTTCCTCCGGGTACTGAGATGTTTCAGTTCCCCGGGTTCGCTTCACCAAGCCTATATATTCAGCTCGGTGATACCTTATCCACCTCGCCCAGGCAGCCCGAAAGCCAACTGGAAGAAATGGTGAAGGTGGGTTTCCCCATTCGGAAATCGCCGGATCAAAGTTTGCTCACAACTCCCCGACGCTTATCGCAGCGTGCCACGTCCTTCATCGCCTGTACATGCCAAGGCATCCACCAAATGCTCTTACCTCACGCTTGAGAATCCACACCATCAACGTCAGGCCTGCATAAAAGCCTGAGCGCTTGAAGATGGTGGGAGAATTATCTCAGCCAGATAATCAATTTGATTGATTTGTGATGCACGATCGTCGCCACAAGGCGAACCCTGTCCGTTACAATCCATGCGCCACGGCATCGATTTAAAAACCCATTCACAATGTCAAAGATCGGCGACGCTGACTAATCAGCACGATCGCCTGACCTGCCGAAGCAGGATCTGGTTTCGTTTCATCTATCGGAATGTGATGTACCTGGTGGAGCCTATCGGGATCGAACCGATGACCCCCTGCTTGCAAAGCAGGTGCTCTCCCAGCTGAGCTAAGGCCCCTTGAGGTAATGGTGGGCCTGAGAGGATTTGAACCTCTGACCTCACCCTTATCAGGGGTGCGCTCTAACCAACTGAGCTACAGGCCCACACCACCGTATCCGGCTGCCATTCCCGAAGGAACAGGCTGCCGCATGGGCGTGAGCCGGCTCAGGCACACAGCGCAACGCCAAGTAACCTTGGGGCGCGCTGTATTCCGATTGATGAAAGGACATGAGGACGACGGCAATGTTCTTTGGAAGACCGCGAAGCACTTCCGATGGCTGGCATCGGCGCTTTCGCAAGTATCCTTAGAAAGGAGGTGATCCAGCCGCAGGTTCCCCTACGGCTACCTTGTTACGACTTCACCCCAGTCGCTGAACCCACCGTGGTCAGCTGCCTCCTTGCGGTTAGCGCACTGCCTTCGGGTGAATCCAACTCCCATGGTGTGACGGGCGGTGTGTACAAGGCCTGGGAACGTATTCACCGCGGCATGCTGATCCGCGATTACTAGCGATTCCGCCTTCATGCCCTCGAGTTGCAGAGGACAATCCGAACTGAGACATCTTTTGGAGATTAGCGCATCCTTGCGGAATAGCTGCCCACTGTAGATGCCATTGTAGCACGTGTGTAGCCCAGCCTGTAAGGGCCATGAGGACTTGACGTCATCCCCACCTTCCTCCGGCTTATCACCGGCAGTTTCCTTAAAGTGCCCAACTTAATGATGGCAACTAAGGACGAGGGTTGCGCTCGTTGCGGGACTTAACCCAACATCTCACGACACGAGCTGACGACAGCCATGCAGCACCTGTCACTAGGTCCCCGAAGGGAAGAAATCTGTCTCCAGAAGTCGTCCTAGGATGTCAAAGGCTGGTAAGGTTCTGCGCGTTGCTTCGAATTAAACCACATGCTCCACCGCTTGTGCAGGCCCCCGTCAATTCCTTTGAGTTTTAATCTTGCGACCGTACTCCCCAGGCGGATAACTTAATGCGTTAGCTGCGCCACCCAAGTTCTATGAACCCGGACAGCTAGTTATCATCGTTTACGGCGTGGACTACCAGGGTATCTAATCCTGTTTGCTCCCCACGCTTTCGCACCTCAGCGTCAATACTTGTCCAGCGAGTCGCCTTCGCCACTGGTGTTCTTCCGAATATCTACGAATTTCACCTCTACACTCGGAATTCCACTCGCCTCTCCAAGATTCTAGCTTCCCAGTTTCAAGGGCAGTTCCGAGGTTGAGCCCCGGGATTTCACCCCTGACTTAAAAAGCCGCCTACGTGCGCTTTACGCCCAGTAATTCCGAACAACGCTAGCTCCCTCCGTATTACCGCGGCTGCTGGCACGGAGTTAGCCGGAGCTTATTCTCCAGGTACTGTCATTATCATCCCTGGTAAAAGAGCTTTACAACCCTAAGGCCTTCATCACTCACGCGGCATTGCTGGATCAGGCTTTCGCCCATTGTCCAATATTCCCCACTGCTGCCTCCCGTAGGAGTCTGGGCCGTGTCTCAGTCCCAGTGTGGCTGATCATCCTCTCAGACCAGCTATGGATCGTCGCCTTGGTAGGCCTTTACCCCACCAACTAGCTAATCCAACGCGGGCCCATCCAAAGGCGATAAATCTTTGGTCCGAAGACATTATCCGGTATTAGCTCAAATTTCTCTGAGTTATTCCGAACCTAAGGGCAGGTTCCCACGCGTTACGCACCCGTGCGCCACTAGACCCGAAGGTCTCGTTCGACTTGCATGTGTTAGGCATGCCGCCAGCGTTCGTTCTGAGCCAGGATCAAACTCTCAAGTTGTGTCACACACCAATCAGGCATGGGGAAAACCCCATCCGCCAGACTGGCATGAGCTGCAAGGAGCCGATACCTGCACTGTCAAACGTAATGGATACGAATGAACATGCTTGCCATCCGGGCAGGCGTGGAGCCTGCGATCGGATGTGGCGATCGGCTTGAGTTAACCGGTTACCGGAGCCTTGAGGTCCCCGGACCGGGCGCCGTCGCCCACATGTCCCTTCATCAAAAACCAACGATGTCAAAGAGCCGCCAGACAGAAATGGCGGACAGCGCTTGGTTCCCCGATTTACACCGGGGGACCGGCTATCCGAATTTGTTGGCGACCGAGCGTTGCGGTGGCGGTGGAAGCCGTCAGCGCCGCGTCGGTGGAGCCCATCTATGAGCGCTTCCTGATTCGGTCAACGGCTTTTTGCAATTTTATTTCACGAGCCTCAAAAAACGGCAGATTTTCGCCATTTTTTGTCCTACATTTTGGCTGTTCGAAGCCCATTTTGGCCGCCTGGATCGTGCCATTAGCCCGGCGAATCTGGGTGAATCACGGCTCTGAAGCGCTCTCCAGCCTCTCTTTACCCTCCGTCAGACGCGCATTTGGCCCTTGCTGGTGCGATTCACGCGCAGGCTTTCCGCGATTCCCGATTCCACACACAGCGGCTTGGTGTTGGGAACTGCCTTCTCCAGTGGTAGGATCGCTATCGTGGACGAACCGACACGGGTTCCGCCGCATGGGAGAGAACAATGCTTGCGCGACCGATCGTTCCGCTTCTCGCTTTGTGGGCTGCACTGCCCGCCGCCGCAGAGAGCCCCGTGCCTCCGCCCGATCAAGCAGCAGGCGCTGCCGGACTGGTCAATCCAGCGGCAGAAACCCTGTCGCTTGACCAGGAACGCCACAACCGCCTTACCCTGCCAGTTATGGTCGAAGGTGTCGGTCCGTTCGCCTTCATGATCGACACCGGCAGTCAGGCTACTGCGGTGACCCATGAGATCCGCACCATCGCTCGCCTGCCTTCAGCCGGCAAGGCAGTTCTGGTCGGCATGGCCAGCCGCCGCGAGGTCGAGCTGGTTGATGTCCGCCGCCTCGAGTTCGGTACCAACAGCTTCACCAATTTCTCCGCCCCCGTGCTTGCCCGCGAACATGTTGGCGCGGACGGCATCATCGGGCTCGACGCGCTGCAGGACTTCCGGGTGCTGATCGATTTCCGCAAGCAGACCATCGCGCTTGAGGATACGGATACGAGAAAAGGCCGCAGCGGGTTCGAGATCGTGGTGCGCGCGCATCAGAGGCTGGGCCAATTGCTCATCACCGATGCTCTAGTGGAAGGCGTCCGCGCAACGGTGATCATCGACACCGGCGCGCAGGCGAGCCTGGGCAATACCGCCTTGCGCGAGCGAATTCGCGCCAAGCGCGCGGAGGATGTGATCACCAGAGACGTCAATGGTGTCGATCTGGTCGGCGAACTTGCCGTGGTGCGCTCCCTTTCGATCGAGGGACTGACGATGAGCGATGTCCCGCTGACCTTTGCCGATACCCCAGCCTTTGCTGCGCTGGGCCTTGCCGACGAACCGGTAATCTCGGTCGGCATGCAGCACCTTGCCCTGTTTGACCGGGTGGCGATCGATTTCAGTCGCCAGCGAATCATGTTCGACCTGCCAAGCGATGTCGCCCGCGCACTTCGTCATGCGCGGCAGATGGGGAACTACCGGCTCTCCTTCTAGGCGACACCGCCTTGCGGTTGGCGTCGGCTGCGCCCACATGACAAGGCGAGATGCCGCCAGAAGCCACAGCCCCCGCCGATCCCGCCGCTGCCAATAAGAAGACTCGCGCGCGCGACGTCGAAAGCTGGCCGACGCTCAAGCGGTTCCTGCCCTATCTCTGGCCCAAGGATGATCCGGCCCTGCGCCTGCGCATCGCGCTGGCAATGGGACTGGTGCTGGCGGCCAAGGGCGTGACCCTCGCCCTGCCCTTCGCCTACAAGGGCGCGGTCGATGCGATGTCGGGTGCCAAGGCCGAACAGGTCGACGAAGGACTTATGGTCGCGCTGGCGCTGGTCGCAGCCTATGCGCTGGGCCGCTTCACTTCTGTCGCATTCGACAACCTGCGCAATATCGCCTTCGAGCGCGTCGGTCAGGTCGCCACCCTGCATCTGGCCGAGGACGTGTTCCACCGGCTCCACCGCCTGTCGCTGCGTTTCCACCTTGCCCGGCGCACCGGCGAGGTCACCAAGATCATCGAGCGCGGCACCAAGAGCATCGACCAGATGCTCTACTTCCTCCTGTTCAACATCGCGCCGACCATCGTCGAGCTGATCGCGGTCGGGGTTATCTTCTACATCAATTTCGGGATAGAGCTGGTCGCGGCCACAGCCGTTACCGTGGTCGCCTATGTCTGGGTGACCCGCGCGATCACCGAGTGGCGCACCAAGCTGCGGCGCGAGATGAACGATCTCGACGGCAAGGCGCTGCACCGCGCGGTCGATTCGCTGCTGAACTACGAGACGGTGAAATATTTCGGCGCCGAAAAGCGCGAGGAGGCCCGCTACGCGCAGGCCGCCCGCGCCTACGCCGAGGCCGCGATCAGGTCAGAAAATTCAGTCGGCCTGCTCAATATGACGCAATCGGTCATAACCAATGCGCTGGTGGGGGCGGCGATGGCCTATACGGTGTGGGGCTGGAGCACCGGGGCGATGACGGTCGGCGACCTGGTGCTGGTGAACTCCCTGCTGATCCAGCTGTTCCGTCCGCTCGATGTGCTGGGCTGGGTCTATCGCACGATCCGGCAGGGCCTGATCGACATGGCCGAGATGTTCCGCCTGATCGACACCGATATCGAAGTAAAGGACGCACCCGGCGCGCCCGCGCTGATCGTGCGCACGCCGACGGTCGTGTTCGACAACGTGACCTTCGGCTATGATCCGGGGCGCACGATCCTCAACGGCCTATCGTTCGAGGTGCCTGCCGGTTCCACCACCGCGATCGTCGGGCCTTCGGGGGCGGGCAAAAGCACGATCGGGCGGCTGCTGTTCCGCTTTTACGATCCGCAAGCAGGCCGCGTGCTGGTCGGAGGCGAGGACATCGCCAAGGTCACGCAGGACAGCGTACGCGCCGCCATCGGCATCGTCCCGCAGGATTCGGTGCTGTTCAACGAAAGCCTGGCCTATAACATCGCTTACGGGGCAGAAAATGCCGACGAGGCCATGATCGAGCAGGCCGCGCGCGATGCGGCGCTGACCCCGCTGATCGAACGCCTCCCCGAACGCTATGCCACGATGGTAGGCGAACGCGGACTCAAGCTTTCAGGCGGAGAAAAGCAGCGTGTCGCTATCGCCCGCACGCTGGTGAAGAACCCGCCGATCCTGCTGCTGGACGAGGCGACCAGCGCGCTGGATACGCGCACCGAACAGGAAATTCTCGGAACCTTGAAGCGACTGGAGGAAGGACGCACCACCATCGCCATCGCTCACCGGCTTTCGACCATCGCCGATTCCGACAACATCCTCGTGCTCGATCACGGGCGGCTGGTGGAAAGCGGCGATCATGCCGGGCTGCTGCGGCGCGGCGGGCTCTATGCCGAAATGTGGGCGCGGCAGGCGAACGAACAGGGCGCCGATGATCCCGCTGCCACCGAGGCCGCCGAATAACGGCAGGATTGCCGCGCCGCCGGGCGCTCGCTACCTCTCTTTGCCTTCCCCCGCGCGCTGCGGGACAAAATGTTGAAGAGAGACCCCTGACATGCGTCATGCCCGTTTGCTTGCCCTGCTGCTTGCCACCACGATTACAGCGCCGATCGCCGCGCAAGACAGCGCCGCGCCCACGCCTGCTGTCCCGATCCCGGCCGCGCTGACTGCCGAGGATATGCCCAACGTCCCGCTGGCGCTGGCCGAAGACGTGCGTCCCTATCTGGAAGCACGCGGTGCCGGTTTTGCAGGCTGGGACCCGAACGCCCGCGCCGTGCTGATTTCCACCCGCTTTGCCAACGTCAACCAGTTGCACCGGGTCGAGACGCCGATGGGCGCTCGCACCCAGATCAGCTTCGAGGCCGAGCCGGTGCGCGGCTCCTTTGCGCCGATCAAGGGCGATGTGATCGTCGTCAGCAAGGATCGCGGCGGGGATGAGTATTTCCAGCTCCACACCCTGAAAGACGGGCGCCTCACCCTGCTGACCGACGGACAGAGCCGTAATCAGATCAACGCCTGGAGCACCGACGGGGAACTGATCGGCTTCAGTTCGACCCGCCGCAACGGGGTGGATTCCGATCTCTATGTCATGAACCCGCGCGATCCCTCATCAACCCGGATGGTGCATGAAAGCAAGGGCGGCGGCTGGGCGCTGACCGCCTTCGCGCCCGACAAGAAGACTGCCTATGTGGTCGATTACAATTCGGTGCAGGATGTCGATGTCTATCGCCTCGATCTGGCAACCGGCGCGATGACGCCGATCGGCGATCCGGCGGCCGAGATTTCCTACAGCGGACTGAAGGTCGCCCCCGATGGCACGCTGTGGGTGACGAGCGATGCAGGCTCGGACTTCAAGCAGCTCGGACGGCTCGATCCGGCCACCGGCAGCTTTACCCCCGTCTCGCGCGAGGCATGGGACGTCAATGGCTTCGACATCTCGGCCGACGGCAAGACCATCGTCTACGAAGTCAACGAGGCAGGGTCTGACAGGATGCGCATCCTCGATGTCGCCAGCGGCAAGGTGACAAAGGTCGATGTTCTGCCCGCAGGCCAGATCGGCGGTCTGGAAATCGCGCCATGGGGCGAAATCGGCTTTTCCTTCTCCAGCGCCAAAAGCGCCGCCGACGTGTGGTCGCTCGACCCGAAGACCATGAAGCTAACCCGCTGGACCCGCAGCGAGACCGGCGGGCTCGATACCGAGGTAAATGTCGAACCGCGCATCGTGACTACCAAAAGCTTTGACGGGCTGGAGGTCACCGGCCTGCTCTATCTGCCCGATCCCGCGAAATTTCCGGGCAAGCGCCCGCTGATCGTGTCCGTCCACGGCGGCCCTGAGGGGCAGAGCACGGCGGGCTTCATCGGGCGCAACAACTACTACCTCAATGAGCTGGGCATCGGCGTTTTCTACCCCAACGTCCGCGGCTCGACCGGGTTCGGCAAGACCTTTGTCAGCCTCGACAACGGCCCGTTCAAGCGCGAGGATTCGGTGCGCGACATGGAGGCGCTGGTGGATGCGGTGCGCGCCGATCCTGCGGTTGATGCTGATAAGGTCGGCCTCACCGGCGGGTCATACGGCGGCTATATGTGCTATGCTGCCGCAGTGCAGTTGAAAGCCAAGATCGCGGCGACCCAGTGCACCGTGGCGATCAGCAATTTCGTCAGCTTCCTCGAAAACACCAATCCTTACCGGCAGGATCTGCGCCGGGTCGAATACGGCGACGAACGCGATCCGGTGCAGCGCGCCAAGCTGACCGAAATCAGCCCGCTCACCCGTGTGGCCGAAATCGAAAAGCCGATGTTCGTCATCACCGGTGCCAACGATCCGCGCGTGCCAAAGTCAGAAGCCGACCAGATGGTCGCCGCGATCCGCGCAAACGGGGGTGAGGCATGGCATCTCGTCGCCGCCGATGAAGGCCACGGCTTCGCCAAGAAGGCCAATTCGGACTATGCCTTCCTGTCGCAGCTGGTGTTCTGGAAGAAGCACCTTTTGTCCGAGTGATCCGCTGACGCGGATCACAGACCCCCCCGCCCTGCCTCCCCACCCGGCCACCACAGGATAGTGGTACTCTTGGTGGCCGGGTGGGGAGGCGGGGCGGGGGGTCTGCGCAGCTAAAGCGCGAGGCGCTGGAGAATGACCAGCGCCTCGTCACGCCGGTCCCACGGCACGAACAGATGATCGTGGTGGAAGCCCGCCACGACATTGCAGGCAATCGCCCCCTCGGCAAGCGCGCCCGCGACCGCCGCGGTCAGCCCCACACCCTCCAGCGCGGAATGCACCATCAAAGTGATGCGCGCAAAGCCGCCGCCCTCGGCGGGACGAATGACTGTCAGGCCTTCATCCTCGCGGATCAGCGCGAAGGCATCGGCAGGAGGATCGCCCTCTCCGACCTCGAAATTCCACGCCCGTGCATCCAGCACCGGCGCCATGCCAGACAGCATCGCCGACAGATCGCTGACCGGGCCGGACGCGCTCACAGGATGTACTTGGACAGGTCGCTGTTGCCCGCCAGACCGGCGAGCCGCTGTTTGACATAGGCGGCATCGATGGTGATCGTTTCGCCCGTGTGATCCTCGGCCTCGAAGCTGATCTCTTCCAGCAGCCGCTCCATCACCGTTTGCAGCCGCCGCGCGCCGATATTCTCGACCGTCGCGTTGACCTGCGCAGCGATGGACGCAATGGCGGGGATCGCATCATCGGTGAAGTCCAGCGTCACCTGCTCCGTCCCCAGCAGTGCTTTGTACTGGGCCACCAGATTGGCGCGGGTTTCGGACAGGATCCGCACGAAATCGCCTTCGGTCAGGGCGCGCAGCTCGACCCGGATCGGCAGGCGGCCCTGCAATTCGGGGAGCATGTCCGAAGGCTTGGCGACATGGAACGCGCCGCTGGCGATGAACAGCACGTGGTCGGTTTTCATCGGGCCGTATTTGGTGGCGACCGTGGTGCCTTCGATCAACGGGAGCAGGTCACGCTGCACGCCTTCACGGCTGACGCTGCCGCCGCGCACATCGCTGACCGCGATCTTGTCGATCTCGTCGAGGAACACGATCCCGTTGGTCTCGGCGTTCTGGAGCGCTGCGCGCGCGACATCGTCCTGATCGAGGCGCTTGTCAGCCTCCTCGTCCACCAGCTTGTCCCAGGCATCCGGCACCCGAAGCTTCTGGCGGCGGGTGGGTTTGCGGCCCAGCGCCTTGCCCATCATGTCGGAGAGGTCGATCATCCCGATCTGCCCGCCCATATTGCCCATGTCGAAAGGCGTGGCTGGCGTATCCCTTACCTCGATCTCGACCTCGACATCATTCATCGCGTTCTGGACGATGCGCTGGCGAAAGCTTTCGCGAGTCGCTTCTGACGCGTTTTCACCTACCAGTGCATTGAGCAGCCGGTCCATCGCCGCCTGCGAGGCAGCCTCGCGCACGGCCTCGCGGCGACGTTCCTTCTCCAGCCGGATCGACTCCTCAACCAGATCACGCGCGATCTGTTCGACATCGCGCCCGACATAGCCGACTTCGGTGAACTTGGTCGCTTCAACCTTGATGAAGGGGGCTTCGGCGAGCTTCGCCAGACGCCGACTGATCTCGGTCTTCCCGCAACCGGTCGGCCCGATCATCAGGATGTTCTTGGGGCTGACCTCATCGCGCAGATCTGCGCCCAGCCGCTGGCGCCGCCAGCGATTGCGCAGCGCCACAGCCACTGCGCGCTTGGCGTCCTGCTGGCCGATGATGTGTTCGTCGAGTGCGGCGACAATCGCCTTGGGAGTGAGGTTGTCCATGCTGTGTCCGGGGAGAAGGGGAGAAGATCAGACCGTCTCGACAGTCAGATTGCCGTTGGTGAAGACGCAGATGTCGGCCGCAACAGCCATCGCTTTGCGCGCGATGGTTTCGGCGTCGGCCTCGTAATCGGCCAGCGCGCGGGCGGCGGCGAGGGCGAAATTGCCGCCTGATCCGATCGCAGCAATTTCGCCAATCGGTTCCAGCACATCGCCATTGCCGGTCAGCACCAGCAGCGTGTCCTTGTCGGCAACGATCATCAGCGCTTCGAGATTGCGCAGATACTTGTCGGTGCGCCAGTCCTTGGCCAGTTCCACACTGGCGCGCATCAGCTGCCCGGAATATTGTTCAAGCTTCTTTTCCAGCCGTTCGAACAGGGTGAAAGCGTCCGCCGTCGCCCCGGCAAAGCCCGCGATGACACTGCCATCGCCAATGCGGCGAACCTTGCGGGCATTGGGCTTCATCACGGTATTGCCCATCGACACCTGCCCGTCGCCAGCGATAACGGTCTTGCCGCCGCGCCTGACGCCGATGATCGTGGTACCGTGCCACTGAATGAGCCCATGGGCCGAAGGATCGTGTGTCATGCGCGTCAATATGGCGCGCAGACCGGCAGGTTCAAGCAGCCTTACTGCCCGTTCGGACCACCGCCCGGCGCCCCGCCCGGCAAGCCGCCACCGCCAACCTGGCCGATATTGCCGAACAGGTCTTCAAGGAAGCCGCGCTCACGCCCGAGGGTCGGGGTCTTGTTGCCGTTGGGATCGAGGAACACGACCTTTTCGATCCCGCTGCGGCTGACATCGACAACGCGCCCGTTCTCGTCGAACTGCACCGCAAGGACGTTGTGAACGCGGATTCGCGGCCGGTTGAAAGGGCGCTGTCCGGTGATGCTCGAGACGTAATACCAGGTCGGCTTCCCGAACTGGCTGGTGAAGGTCGGCCGGCCGAGCGTGCCTTCGACCGATTGCTGGTTGTCAATGCGCGGCTGGATCGCGTCGGTCAGCACCGGATCGACGATATAGCCCCGCGATTCGCGGATCGCCGAGCAGCCGGGCAGCAGCACTGTCACAGCCGCAACCAGCACTGCCGCGCGCAACCTGTTCGAGCCGGAATTTTTCACGCCTGCCTTCGTCATTTGCGCCAAACCGTGTCCGTCCCGTCCTATGGTGCGCGCAGCCGCGCTCTTGTCCCTTGGGCGTGGTGCTTTAAGGGGCTAGTCGCAAGCTTGCAACGCACCATGTGCCAAACCGGTGGGCGAGGCGGGTTGAACCGCGCTTGAACGCATCCGGGCTTCGTGCGTTGGCGTATCGAGGGCGGGGCTTCCAGCCCATGATGAACACAGCTATTCTGCAACACGCGCAAAAGGGTTTGCACGCCATGTCCTTCCTCTCCCGCCTGCTCGGCACCGCCCCTGATCCGCGTGAGGCGGTGCGCCCGCTGTGGCACCGGGTGATCGAGCTTGCCCGTGACCGGGATTACTACACCCAGTGCGGCGTGGCGGATTCGATCGCGGGCCGGTTCGACATGATCACCGCCGTGCTGAGCGCGGTGATGGTGCGCATCGAAGCCTCTGAAATGCGGGCAGAAAGTGCGTTGCTGGCGGAGCTGTTCGTCGAGGACATGGACGGGCAACTCAGGGAATTCGGCGTCAATGACGTGGTTGTGGGCAAGCGTATCGGCAAGCTGATGAGCGTGCTGGGCGGAAGGCTCGGCGCCTATCGCAGCGCGCTCAACACAGGCGATCTCGACAAGCTGACCGTTGCGGTCTCGCGCAATGTCACTTTTGCCGAGGGCGCAGACGAGGCCGCCAGCGCGAGCGCAGTGGCTGAGCGATTGCTCAAGCTGTTCGAGCGGTTGGGCCGCTTTTCCGACGCGGAAATGCTGAAAGCGAGCGCGATCTGGTGACCAGCAGCCCCCTTCCCCCTTCCGAACTCACCCGGATGGTCAAGACCCGCCCGCTGCCCGCCGGGCCGGTCATCATCGAGGCGAGCGAGGCCGAGCGCGCCGCACTGGCCGCACGATTCGGGCTGGGCGCGATCGCCAGCCTGCGGGCCGCAATCGAGCTTGAACAGAAACCCCGCGCGATCCGCGCCACCGGACGCCTCAGCGCGCAGATCATGCAGCCCTGCGCGGTTTCGGGCGAAGACTTCCCGGTGACGATCGACGAGCCGGTAGACCTCAGGTTTATCGAGGAACAACAGCATATTGCCTCAGAGGATGAGGAGTTGGAGCTCGAAGCTGACGATTGCGACGAGATCGAGTTTTCCGGGGAGATGTTCGACCTCGGCGAGGCCGTGGCGCAGACGCTCGGACTTGCGATCGACCCCTATGCCGAAGGGCCGAACGCCGATGCCGCGCGCAAGGCTGCGGGGATCGTGCAGGAGGGCGAACAGGACGGCCCGCTCGCGGCGCTGCTTGCGGGGTTGAAGCGGGATTGAGGCCATCGCCCCGCCGCTGTTTCACGTGAAACCCCCTCGCAAGCCATAGTCAAACAGGGGTCGAAGGGAGGCTGAAGGGGGGCTAAGGGCGGTCTGATCCGAACCTGACCCCAGTCTGAAACGGCCTAGGCCGGATCCGCCGTGCCTGGCTCGTCCTCCCCGCTCTCCTTCGAACGGAGGCGAAAGATCACACGGTCAATGCAGCCCTTGAGCCCGGTTTCGAGCGGTTTGAAGCGCGCGTTCCTGATCACGTTGACGGCCGCCTCGCCGAATTCGCTGCTCGGTTGCGCGTCCAGCACTTCGATCGCCCCGATCTCGCCCCAGGGCGCCACATCATAGCGCAGGATCGCCCAGCCTTCGATCGCGCGCCGCTGGTAGCTGGGCGGGAAGACAAGGCGCGGCTCCCGGTCCCACTGGTCCTTGATCTCGCAGGCCGGATTGCCCTTGGTATCTTCCTTGGGCGGGATCGGCGGGGCGGGAATCGTCTCTGCCCCCGACCACCATGCCTGCAGGCAGCCGGTGCGTGGTCCGCCGGCATAGCGCCCTGCCGCCACCGCCGCACGCGCCTCTGCATCCAGCGCGGCATCACCCGTGGTGAACGGCGTGGCGAGGTTGACCGGCACCCCGTCACTGTCGATGTCATAGGTGACATAGGTCCAGTGACGATCGCCTTCGCGGCGGGTCAGCTTGCGGAAATCGGGATAGCTGCGCGTCAAGGGTGCCAGCCGAGGCTTGTCGCGGCAATCGCCGGGCGACATCCGCTCCCACACCGGTTTGCCCAATCGCAGGCGCTGGGCAACGCCGAGCGCGGCGAGCGTTTCCAGAGGTGCCTCGGCGATGCTCTGCGTCTGCGCGGTGTAACGGATGGTGCAGTCGGTTTGCGGTGCGGCGACAGCAAAGCGGCTGGCACGCAGCGAAGGCATGAAATCGCGCAGCAGCATTCGCGACCTCGGCTCGACCACCGCCGTCATGCCGAAGGCGCGGCCATCGGCGTCGATCGCGAAGCGGATTGTGACCTCGTCGGGGGCATTGGCCAGCCGCGTGACCAGTGGCTGCGGATCGGGCGCGACAAATCGTGCGGGCGCGATGCGGACACCCTTGCCGCAGGTGACGCCTGACGCCTGCCAGGTCAGCACGTGCGGGTCGCGCGGGGTTGCGCCCGGAACGACATCAATGGCCGGAGGCGGCGGCGGCGGAACGGCAAGCGCGGGCGAACCCAGCGCGAGAGCAAGAACCGAAAATCGCGCCAGCATCGCCTGTCTCCCGCCGGAAAGCCCGACGGGGGCCAGCTTAACCGTCAAACAAATGCTTGTGTCAAAACGGAATATCGTCGTCAAGATCGTCGTAGCCGCCGCCACCGCCACCGCCAGAGGGGCCGCCGCCGAACCCGCCACTGCCAGAGCCGCCGCTGCTGCCGCCGCCCTGATCCCAGCCGCCGCCACCGCCGCCGCCATAACCGCCCGACCGGCCACCGCCGCCGCCGCCGCCGCCGCCGCCGCCGCCGGGTGCGCCGTCAAGCATGGTCATCACCGAGTTGGGCCCGCGCAGCACCACTTCGGTGGTGTAACGATCCTGCCCGTTCTGGTCGGTCCACTTGCGGGTCTGGAGCTGGCCTTCGATATAGACCTTGCTGCCCTTCTTCAGATAGCGTTCGGCCACGCCCGCCAGACCTTCGTTGAAGATCGCGACATTGTGCCATTCGGTCTTTTCCTGCCGTTCGCCGGTATTGCGATCCTTCCAGGTTTCCGAGGTCGCGATCGAGAAATTGCAGACCTTGCCGCCGTTCTGGAAGGTCCGCACTTCGGGGTCCTTGCCCAGATTGCCAATCAGCATGACCTTGTTGAGCGAACCCGCCATCGAATAACCCTTCCCGTCAATTACTTAACCCCGGCATCCAGAATGCGCCGCGAATCTGTCCGAGACAATAGGCAAGGTTAGCCCGAGGCGCATCATCGCCCCGCGGTTAATCCACGGCTCGGATGTGTTTTCGTTGCCTACCGCTTCGCTGCTTGAGGCGGGGTTACCGCGCCGGATAGCGCAGCCGGCCGAGGAAGCGCGTCAGGCTCGGCAGTTCGCGGTCCTTGTTCAGGAACTGCGCCTTGACCTTCTCGAACTTCATCACCCCGTCGATGCGGCGTTCGAGGAAGGCGTGGGTATCGGCCTTGCCTTCCGAATCGTCGTTGACGAACACCGCCAGCGTCGCCGAGTAGATGCCAGCCAGAATCGCGCGCTTGGTGTAGTGGTTGTAATCGGTCGCGGTGTCGCCCGCGAGCCGCCACATGATGTCCGCCGAGCGCCAGCCCAGCTTCAGCGCGCGGCGCACATTCTGCGGCTGGGCCATCACCGCCAGCGCGCGGCGCACCGCTTCGTCGATATGCGCGACCGCTTCCAGCCGGAAGGCGACCAGCGTGCGGATGCGTTCGCGGATCTTCAGGCTGGCGAGACGTTCGGCGGGCCATTCGGCCTCCATCGCCTGATCGACCGAGGTGATCCACGCTTCGATCATGTCCATCGGCCTTGCCCCCGGAAAGGCAAGCCTTGCCACATCGACATCGCAGCCCGCCATTTCGGCAGCGGCAATCAGCGCCGTCTCGTTCCAGCCATCGAAAATCGCCGAGGCGGCAATATCGGGGGCCAGCGCGACGCGCAGTTCGTCCAGCGTCAGGTCAGCGAAATCGGTTGTGGTCATGGTCATGTCAGAAGGAAGGCCCGTAATCTTTCTTGGTTCCCGCTTCGGCGCGTTTCTTGTCGGCGTTGATGAATTCCTGCTTCATCAGCGAATTGCCGCTCATCAGCTCCATGTAATCGCGGGCCGAGCGGCCGGAATTGTCGTTGCGGTCAGGATCGCCGCCCTTGTCGAGCAGCAGGCGCACCAGCCCGACATTGCGGGCATGGACAGCCGCGATCAGCGGCGTTTCGCCCGTCTGGTCGGAGACATTGATGCTGGCGCCCCGCTTGATCAGCTCCTCGACCCCTTCGATGAAGCCGCGCTGGGTGGCCAGCTGCAAGGGCGTGATGCCGCGCTTGTTGCGGATGTTGGGATCGGCCCCGCGCTGCAGCAGGAACCGCACCCACAGCGCATCGTCGCGTGCGACGGCGATATGCAGGCCCGTATCCCCACTGGTGATGTCGCGGCTGTTGATCAGCTGATTGCCCGGCTTGTTGAGCATGTCGGTCGCCTCGTCCCCCTTGCGATCCTTGACCGCTTCGAGGAACTTGTAACCCTCGGACTGGAACTGCGCGGCGGCCGGGGCAGTCAGCCCCAGCGCCAAGGCTGCAAGGATCGCACTGGCAATCCCGGAGCGAAGCCCTAATTTGCGCAAAACATCGCAGGACACGGTTTGATCCTTTCGCATTACCTGTCACACCATCGGCCCGTTGGGCCATCGGCAGATATCGGGCGCACGGGCAAGCCTGACGCGCCACTCGCAAGAAGTCAGTTAGCAGAGCATGAACCGCATCAACAAGCCTTCCGCCGCATTCACCTTCGCAATCCTTGGCGCGCTGACGCTGGCCGGGTGCGATTCCGCCGCGCCCATGCCCGAACCGCCGCTGGCGGGCGCGGCCATCGGCGGTGACTTTGCGCTGACGAACAGCAAGGGCGAAACCGTGCGCTGGGACGATTTTGCGGGCCGGTACCGGGTGGTCTATTTCGGCTATGCCTTTTGCCCCGACATCTGCCCCACCGACATGCAGCGCGTGGCACAGGGGCTGAAGGCGCTGAAGGCGAGCGATCCCGACAAGGCCGCGCGAATTGTCCCGATCTTCATCACCATCGACCCCGAACGCGACAATCAGCAGGTGGTCGGCGAATTTGCCGCCGCCTTCTCGCCCGATATCATCGGCCTGACCGGCACGCCCGAACAGATCGCCGCCACAGCCAGGGCATTCAAGGTCTACTACGCCAAGGGCGAAGACGTGGAGGGTGGCGGCTATCTGGTCGATCACTCCAACGTCACCTACCTGTTCGGCCCGCAAGGCGAGCCGATCGCCACCCTGCCCACAGACAAGGGCGGCGAGGCCGTGGCGGCGGAACTGGCGCGATGGGTGAACTGAGGACGCGCTTCTGGGAGCTGCCGCTGGGCGAGCTGACCCGGCCCGAGTGGGAGGCGCTGTGCGACGGCTGCGGGCGCTGCTGCCTGCACAAGCTGGAAGACGAGGACACCGGCGAGATCGTCGATACCAACATCGCCTGCCGGTTGCTCGACACGCGCACCGCGCAATGCAGTGACTATCGCAACCGCAAGGCCTTCGTGCCCGATTGCCTGCGCCTGACCTTGCGGATCGTCGAGCAGGTCAGCTGGTTGCCCTCGACCTGCGCCTATCGCCTACGGGCCGATGGGCGGCCGTTGCCGGGCTGGCATTACCTGATTTGCGGTGATCGCGATGCGGTGCGCCGCGCGGGGTGTCCGTGATCGGCCGGGTCGTCAGCGAGACGGATGCCGGGCCGATGGAACACCATATCACCGAATGGCCCGCGCCCCGCGCTTGGAACCCGGCGTCGCTGGCGGGGGAAGGAGAGGAGGCATGATCGACTGGCTGCGCCGACAGCCGCTCGACCCCGAGATCGAGCTGGGGGGCAAGCGCCTGCCGATCAGGCTCAAGCGGCTGCACAACGCCCGGCGGTTGACCTTGCGGCTGGCGCCCGATGGTTCGGAAGTGCGGATCACTCTGCCCGCTTGGGCCGAGGGGCGTGAGGCGATTGCCTTTGCCCATGCCCGCCAAGGCTGGCTGGCCGGACAGCTCGCCAAGATGCCGCCCCGCGCCGCGCCCGAACCGGGGGGCGAGATTCGCTATCGCGGTGCGCCGCTGCGGCTGGCGTGGGAACCGCGCGCCCCGCGCACTCCGGTGGTGCAGGGAGACAGTCTGCACATCGGCGGGCCGCAGAGCGGGCTGGAAGGGCGTCTGCGTCGCTGGCTTGAGGCCGAAGCCCTGCGCCTGGCCGAAGCCGACATGCGCGACTACTGCGCCGCTGCCGAGCTCGATCCGGTGCCGATCGGCCTCACCCGCGCCCAGCGCCGCTGGGGATCATGTTCGGACAAGAACCGCATCCGCATCAACTGGCGGCTGGTGCAGGCCCCCGATCACGTGCGCCGATCCGTAGTCGCGCACGAGGTCGCGCATCTCGTCCACTTCGACCATTCGCCCGCCTTCCACGCCCTGCTCGCCCGGATCTTCGAGGGCGAGATCGCACTGGCCGACCGCTGGCTGAAGGAACACGGGCGCACGCTCTACGCCAGCTTCGGCTGACGCGGCGGTTGGCCTCTGCGCCCGCAGCGCCTATATTGCCGCCATGGCCTTCAAGTCGCTTTCAAAGTCGCGCTTCAACCCGGTCGGCGGTTTCGCCGATTTCTGGAACGAATTCCGCCGCCCCAACCCCTATCGCTGGCCGATCCTCGCGGCCTCGGTGCTGCCGGTGGCGGGGATCCTCTACTGGGCGCTCGATCAGCAATTCTACGGCGAGCCGGAACGCCCGCGCATCACCTATATCACCACGCTTGAGGAAGGCCGCAGCGATGCCGAGATCATGGCCGAACTCGTCGCCAATCAGGAAGTGAAGGACCTGCGCGCCGCCGAGGAAGCCCGCATCGCCGCGCGCAAGAAGGATATGTACAAGGCGCTCGGCCGGGCGGCGGGGATGGATGTCGAGGAAATCGAGCGCAAGGCCGAGGCCGAGCGGGCCGCTGAGAAAGCCGCCGCAGACAGGCGCCGCGAGGAGGCGGCAAATGCCAGCACCAATGCCAGCGCGGCTCCCGTTCAGGAAAGTGCCGAGCAATAGCCGCAACCCTGCCCCCCGATGATCACGCGTGGATGGCCGCCGCCGCACGGCTGGCGCTGCGTGCGCGTCCGCTTGCCCGCCCCAATCCGGGTGTCGCGGCGCTGGTCGTCCATTCGGGCCGGGTGATCGGACGCGGCTGGACTCAGCCCGGTGGTCGCCCTCATGCCGAGGCCGAGGCGCTGGCGGGCCTCACCTCCGAACAGCTTGCAGCCGCAACGCTCTACGTCACGCTCGAACCCTGCGCGCACCAGTCAGAACGCGGGCCAGCCTGTGCCGACCTGATCGTGGCCGCACGGCCTGCGCGGGTCGTCATCGGCCAGCACGATTCCGATCCGCGTACCAGCGGGCAAGGTATCGCCCGGCTGGAAGCGGCGGGAATCGTCACGCGCTTGCTGGATGATCCCGCCTCTGCCGCCAGCCTTGCCGGTTTTCTCACCCGCCAGCGCGCGGGCCGCCCGTGGGTGACGCTCAAGCTGGCGACCTCGCTTGATGGCTGTATCGCGCTGGCCGACGGCACCAGCCGCTGGATCACCGGCGAGGCTGCCCGCGCCCATGTCCATGCCCGCCGCGCCCAGCATGATGCGATCCTGGTGGGCGGCGGCACCTGGCGGGCTGACGCGCCGCGGCTCGATGTGCGCCTGCCGGGACTGGAGAGCCGCTCGCCGCAAAGGGTCGTGCTGACAGGCG
Organism: Porphyrobacter sp. HT-58-2; assembly: GCF_002952215.1. Lineage (NCBI taxonomy): Bacteria > Pseudomonadati > Pseudomonadota > Alphaproteobacteria > Sphingomonadales > Erythrobacteraceae > Porphyrobacter > Porphyrobacter sp. HT-58-2. The sequence continues at coordinate 3,261,723 of NZ_CP022600.1, forward strand.
GGACACCCCCCGAAGGCACCACCGCGCTCGCTTCGCCGCAGGCCATCGCCGGGCTGGAGGGCGTGCACCATCTCTATGTCGAAGGCGGGGCCGCAACCGCGGCCGCCTTCCTCGCCGCCGATCTGGTGGACGAATTGCACCTCTACACCGCGCCGATCCTGATCGGTGACGGACGCCGCGCACTGGCCGCTCTGGGCCTTGCCAGCCTCGCCGCTGCGCATGACCGCTGGCAACTGGCCGAGCGCCGTCAGCTTGGCAGCGACCAGTTCACCGCCTATTGGCGCACCCGCAACTAACAAGGATCCCCGCCCCATGTTCACCGGCATCGTCACCGCCATCGGCACCATCGCCAGAGCCGACCAGCGCGGCGACATGCGGCTGCGCATCAGCGCCCCGCTCGATCCGGCGCGGATCGACATCGGCGCCTCGATTGCGTGCTCGGGCGTGTGCCTGACCGTGGTCGAGCGTGGCGGGTCGGCTGGCGATGCGTGGTTCGATGTCGATCTGTCGAGCGAGACGGTCAGCCGCACCGTGCCGGGCATGTGGGAAGCGGGCGCGCAGCTCAATATCGAACCGTCCCTGCGGCTCGGCGACGAGCTTGGCGGGCATATCGTCACCGGCCATGTCGATTCGGTCGGTGAGGTGGTGATGGTCGCGCGTGACGGCGACAGCTGGAAGATCGCGATCAGAGCGCGCGCGGAGATGGCACCCTTCATCGCCGAGAAGGGCTCGATCACGGTCAATGGTGTGTCGCTGACCGTCAACGACGTGCGCGACCGGCCTGACGGCACCTGCGACTTCCTGCTCAACATCATCCCCCACACCGCCGCTGTCACCACGCTCGGGGCGCTGGCGGAAGGCGACCGGGTCAATCTCGAGATCGACGTGCTGGCGCGCTATCTGAAGCGCATGCAGAGCCTTGCGGCGGCGGCGCGCTAGGCCAGCGGCCCTATCGCAAAGCTTTCGCGCGTGATGACATAGGTGAGGTGCGAGATGATCGTGCCGCCCGCCATGATCCGCTCCTCGTGCCGGTCGGTCAGGCGCGCACCGATGTTCTCCAGCGCGCGGCGCGAGCGGGTGTTGCCCTCGCCCACCAGAAACCGCACTTCGGCGACGCCGAAAGGTTCAGGGGCGAGCGCATGGGCCAGCATCAGGCGTTTCATTTCACGGTTGTAAGTGCCGCCCCAGTGCGAGCGTGCCAGAAACGTCCAGCCGATCTCCACCGATCCGCCGCCTGCCTCATTGGGCGCCTCTTCCAGCCCATGAAAGCGCGTGGAGCCGATGACCGCGCCGGTCCTGGCATCCAGCGCCACCAGCGCGCCCCTGTTCGCCAGCGCATCATCGAAGAAGGCGCGAAACACCGGTTCGCGCCAGCGGTCATGCGCGGGATGCTGAGCCCAGATCAGCGGATCGGAGGCGACTGCGAACAGCGCGTCCCAATCCTCGGCGCGCAGCGGGCGCAAGCGAATATGCTCGTCCTCCAGCACCGGCTGGCGGTCGAGCATGAGCGCGCGCCTATTGTGCCACCGCCGCCAGTGCGGCGATGAATTTCGGCAGGTTGGCTTTCGTCAGTCCGGCGATGTTGATGCGGCCGGATGCGGCCATGTAGATGCCGTGATCTTCGCGCAGCTTCGCGACCTCGTCCTTGGTGACCGGCAGCATCGCGAACAGCCCGTTCTGGGTGCCGAGCGGCGTCAGGTCGATCCGCCCGGCCGTCCCGGCACCGGCAAGTGCATCGCGCACGCCGCGCATCCGGGCGCGCATGTCATCGAGTTCGGCAAGCCACTGCTTCGTCATGTCGGGATCGCGCAGGATGATTCGCACTGCCGCGCCGCCGTGATCGGGCGGCATCGACCACGCCGCGCGGGCCAGCGCATTGGCGTTGGAAAAGGCGGTGTCGAGCTGCCCGGCCTCACGCGCCAGCACATAGAACGCGCCGACCCGGTCGCGGTACTGGCCGAAGTTCTTGTCGCAGGAATAGGCGATGAAGGCTTCCGGCACTGCGGCCAGCACGGCGCGCATCCCGGCAGCGTCTTCCTCCATGCCCTGGCCCAGCCCCTGATAGGCCGAATCGATGATCGGGAAGGTGCCGCTGGCGGCGAAGGCCTCGGCAATCGCGGCCCATTGATCCGCAGTGTAATCGATCCCGGTGGGGTTGTGGCAGCAGGCGTGGAGCAGCACCGCTTCGTCCGCACCCGCACCGTTGATCGCAGCCAGCACGGCGTCGAGATTGGCCGTGCCGTCGGGGTTGGCGTGATCGAACGGTGCCAGTTCCATGCCCAGATCGGCGAGGATCTGCGCGTGGTTCGGCCAGCTCGGCACGCCCATGTGGACGCGCTTCACACCCGCCTTCTGCGCCAGCGCCAGCGCAAGGCGCACCGCACCCGTGCCGCCCGGGGTCTGCATCCCCTGAATGCGCCCGCCCATCGTCGGGTCAGCGCCGAAGATATAGGGCATCAGTGCGTTGACGAAGCCCATGTCGCCTTCCGGGCCGAGGTACGACTTGGAATCCTGCGTATCGACCAGCGCCTGTTCCGCCGCCTTGATTGCGGCAAACACCGGGGTCGCGCCGTCCTCTGTCCGGTAGACGCCCACGCCAAGGTCAATCTTGTCCTCGCGCGGGTCGGCATTGTGGAGGCGGATCAGGGCGAGCAGCGCGTCGGGCGCCTGGGGGCTGAGTCGGTCAAGCATCATGGCCGCGGCCATGGCGCGTCACTCGGCGTATCGCAACCGGGTTTTCGCGCAATTTCCTAGAACGGCAACCAGCGCTGCTTCTTCGAAAACTTCATGTAACCGGCATTGACCCCGAGACGCAGCCCCGCGCCGACCCGGATCGGGATCAGCACGATATCGCCGCGCCTGAGGTAGCTGGCGTGCAGTCCGCCGACGAAATAGGCCTGCCCCTCACCTGCCGGGAAGCGTTTGAACAGGTCTTCGGTGTCGTAGAGGTTGTAGACCAGCACGAAGGTGTTGGCGGCATTGGCCCCCGCATCGAAGCCCACCGAAGGCCCGGTCCAGTAGACCTTCTGTTCGCCTTCGATCTTGTGATGCAGCGTGCCCGAACCATAGCGCGCGCCGACGATGAACGCCCCGCCCGCCTCACGCCCGACGATGTAGCCATTGGGTTCGCCCTGCTTCTTCAGCAGATCCTCGATCAGTTTGGCGAGCCCTTCCGCGCCCTTGCCGAACACGCCCTCGGCTGCACCGATCAGGTCATCCTCGCCATAGGTCGCAGCACCTGCCGAGGCGGTGGTGGCAACCGGCGCTGCGGCGGCACCCTGCTCCGGCAGCGGCGCGACATCGCCAGCGGGCGGCGCGGCATAGTCTTCAAAGGCGCTGTCGACCGATGGCTCATCGGGCAATTGTGCAGGAGCCGGGGCCGGAGCCGGTTGAGCCTGCGGGTTCATCAGATCGCCGTCGATCCCGCTGTCCTGCGCGTTATAGGCGGCATCCGGATCGAAGGTTTCCAGATCCTGCGCCGTCGCCGGAACGGCAAACGCCAGGCCCGCCAGCGCCGCAACGGCAAGCGCCGAAAACCGGCGACGAAGATCGGGGAAACGGGCGGTCATCATGCGCATCAGTCAGCCTTTCGCAAGCTCGTGTCAGCCCCCGGTTCTCTACGCACCGCACGAGAATCGCTTCCCGGCCCATACGCAACCGCCCGTCGCCGGAGCGAATCGGATTTGCGACGAGTGGTTAACGCGGCGCTAACCCGGCAAGGCTGAACGCCTGCCGAACCAGATGCTTGCGCAGGTTTCCGCCAGACCGCACCCGGCATGGGCAAGGGCAGATGCCTTTTTTGTCCAAGCCACCTTGCCGCTGGCCCAAGGGCCGATTATAGCGCCGCCCCTACAGCCCAAGCTGTTGCCCGGAGACGTGGGTGAGTGGCTGAAACCAGTTCCCTGCTAAGGAACCGTACTCTATCAGGGTACCGAGGGTTCGAATCCCTCCGTCTCCGCCACTTTCATCCGCAAGATCGCGCCTTCCCCACCCTTTGGGGAACTACCCCGGAAACCGGCGCCGATGTTTCATGTGAAACAGTGCTGACGCGGCGCAAAAGAGCGGCGAGGCAAGGCAAGCGGGGGGCTACACCCGGTCGAGGCCTGCTCTAGCCGCGCTTGAGGATCAGGTAGAGCGCGCCTTCCCCGCCGTGCCGCACATGCGCGCGGCGCACCGCCGTGATCGCGCCCGCATGACGGCTTGCAGCCAGCCAATCGAGCAGCTTGGCGCGGATCGCCCCGCGTTTCGCCATCCGGTCGGCCGGATCGACCGGGCGTTCCCTGCCCGCTACCACCAGCACCACCCGCGCGCCCATGCTGCGCGCCTGATCGAGCGCGCTCATCACCCGGTCATAGGCGGTATCAAGCGTATGGCCGTGCAGGTCGAGCGTCAGGTCAGGTTCCAGCCGCCCGGACTTCACCCGCCGGTCCCAGTGCGAATCGAGTCCCGGATGGGGCGGCGGCGCAGGCACGGGCGGCGACGGGCGGACGCCGCCGGCCTTCGGGCGTCGCGCACCCACCCCCGGCACCTCCTTCACGGATGGGGAGGAAACGGGCGCAGGCTTGGCCCTGGTCTCAGCCATGGCGGGCGGCGCAGGCCGGGCCTTGCCGGGCAGCGGCTTCACGCTTGCGGCGAGATGCGCCCATGCGGCCTGTTCCCCGACCGAAAGCCCGCGGGGGGTTCTCATCGGCGTTCTTCGATATTCCGCATCGCGGCGGCTCTGGGGATCAGCACATAGGCTTTACCGCGCCCGCTCATCCCGCCTGCGATTACCCTTGCATCTTGCCCTGCGCCCCAGAAGGTGTCGAAGCGGTTCGCCCCCTTGATCGCCCCGCCAGTATCCTGCGCGATCCACAGGCCATTGGCCTCGCGCCGGTCAAGATCGAGCCACACCGGCGCGCCCAGCGGCACGAAGGCCGGGTCCGCTGCCACCGAGCTTTCGCGCCGCACCGGCACGCCAAGCGCGCCCAGCGGGCCATCGCCCTGCAATTCAGTGAAGAAGATCCAGCTCTTGTTGAGCCGCATCAGATCACGCCCCTCGCGCGGGTTTTCGCGGATATAGGTCATGATCCCCTGCATCGAGCCCGCATACTTGCCCGGCCCCTCGCCCAGCAGACCGCGCTCGCGCATGACGCTGCCGATGCCGACATATTCGCGGCCGTTCTGCCCGGCATAGCCGATGCGGATCACCTCGCCTTCCGGCGTGATCAGCCGCCCAGAGCCCTGTATCTGGAGGAAGAAGAACTCGACCGGATCGGCAGCCCAGGCAATCACCGGGACACGGCCCATCAGCGCCCCATCCTCAATCGCGGCGCGGTCATGATAGAGCACGAATCGGCCCTGTTCGTCATAGCGGCCCAAGGGCGGGCGACCGGTGCGTTCGGCGGGTTTCACATCGTCGGGCCAGTCGCGCACCAGATCGCCGGGCAAGGCATAGACCGGCACCTCGTATCCCGGGCGGCGGGTGCGGCTGCCAGCGATCTCGGGCTCGAAATAGCCGGTGGCGAAGGCCTTGCCGTCGCCAATTTGCACCGGGGTGAAGTGTTCGGCAAAGAAAGCCCGCGCGCGCTCAGGCGCTGTCGCGCGGGCCGCATTGCAGGCCCCGCGCCACTCATCGGGCCGGGTAAGGCCGCTGGCATCCTCGCGAGCGATCAGGCGCGGACATGATTCGACGAAACTCGCCAGCGCGCCGCGCGCATCGGTGTCGCTGACCGAAAGAGCGGGAAAGGACGGGCCTAGCGCCACCCCAGCCAACACCGCGCTCGCAGCCACCGGCGAAGTGACTGCCGGGGGCGGCACGCTGCCCTGCGGAATGATCCGTCCGCAGCCCGCCAGCGCCAGCATCACGGCCAGAGCCAGCACCCCGCGCATCGACAACTCCTGTGTAGCAAGCGGGCCGCAGCCCCCGAAAATCAACCCTCGTCGGTCTCGTCGAGCAGCCAGTTGGGATCGCGCGCAGTGACATTGCGCGAGAAGGTCCACACGTCGCGGCTCTCGATCGCATCGTCGAGCGAACCGGCGATGACGTTGCCATCCTTGTCGCGCGTCACGGCGGCGATGTCGGCGACGAACAGCAGCGCGATGCGCGCCATGCGTCCGTCGAGCGAGGCGGAGTGGATGCGGGTTTCCTCGATCCGGATCAGGGTGTTGTCCATCGTTTCACCCGCGGCCTCGCGTTCGTCGATGGCGGCGATGAAGCCCGCGTAGACGTCATCATCGCACAGATCGCGCAGGGTTTCGCGGTCGCCCTGCCAGAACGCTTCGAGCACCATGCGATAGGCGCCGCGTGCGCCATCGAGGAACTGGCCGATATTGAAGTTGCCATCGGCTGCCGCGATGTCGCGCAGGCCGCGTTCGACCGCAGGCATCACGCCTTCCAGTTCAACCGGACGGGCCGGGGCCACCGGCTGCGGCATGGCAGCGCGGGCGATCGCGGGCTTGTCGTCCGATTCGAACCGCTGCACCGCCGGCTCCTCTTCCTGCTCGGCACGGCGTCCGAGCACCGAATAGAGGCGCAGGCCGAGAAAAGCGGCCACCATGGCGAGGAGAACGATTTCGAGCACTGTATCACTTTCCGATCTTCGATCAGGGCCGGGGCACGAGTTACGGCGCATCCTGGCCCAAGGACGCCTACCCTGCCTTAAATGGGTACTTATTACAATTCGCCAACGCCCGATAGGTTGCTGCACAGGTCGAACAGGGTGCACGTGTGGCCGCAGTTGCGGGCGCGGGCTGCCCCTGCTAGGCGCGCGGCTACGATGTCCTTGGCATGATCGCGTGCACCGGACGCACATCCTGTTACCCAATTTGAAAGACACACCCAGCCATGGCCGACGAAGAAGGCGTCCTTACCGATCTCGACAACACGAACAGCGGCGAGCCCAAGCCCAATGGCGCGGACACCATGCCGACGGCGGGGATCATCACGCAATATGTGAAGGATCTTTCGGTCGAGAATCCGGCCGCGCCGGAGGTGTTCCAGTGGCAGGAACCGCCGCAGATCGACGTGCAGTTCAGCATCGGGGCCGAAAATGTCAGCGCCGATGTGCATGAGGTGATGCTGAAGCTGACCCTCACCGCCACCTCGCAGCGCGGCACGATGTACATTGTCGACCTCGCTTATTGTGGTCTGGTGGGGATGCGCAACGTGCCTGAAGATCAGGCCCACGCCTTTCTCTATGCCGAAGCGCCGCGCCTGCTGTTCCCCTTCGCCCGCCGGGTGGTGGCCGATGCGGTGCGCGATGCGGGCTTCCCGCCGCTGATGGTCGATCCGGTGGACTTCAACGGCCTCTATGCCCAGCAGCTTGCCGCGCGCCGCGCCGAGGAAGCCGCGGGCGGCGCGCCGATCGCGCCGGTCACGGGCAACGCCTGATTGACCGGACGGGGCGGCCCACCAGTCATGAGCCTCCTCAAGCCATGAGCCTGCTGAAGCCATGAGCCTGCTGAAAAACGTCGGCACGATCGGCGGGCTTACGCTGGTGAGCCGGGTGTTCGGCTTTGCCCGGGACATTCTGCTCGCCCGCGTCATGGGCGCAGGGGGCGCGGCTGACGCGTGGCAGCTCGCCTTCCAGCTCCCCAACCTGTTCCGCCGCCTGTTTGCCGAGGGCGCCTTTGCGAGCGCCTTCGTCCCGCTGTTCAACCGCCACATGGCCGCAGACGAAAACGCCGCGCGACGCTTTGCTGGTGAGGTGCTTGCCGTTCTCCTGCCGATCCTCGTGGTGTTCGGTGCGGTGATGATGCTGGCGATGCCGTGGGTCTTGTGGGCATTCGCCAATGAAGACCTGCGCGGCAATCCGCAGACCTATGAACTCGCGGTGCTGATGGGGCGAATTGCGTTCCCCTATCTCATGTTCATGAGCCTTGCGACGCTGGTGGCAGCGATCCTCAATTCGCTGTCGCGCTTCGCCGCTGCGGCGGCTGCGCCGATCCTTCTCAACATCTGCCTTTTAACGGCGCTGGTGTGGGGCGCGTTGCAGTCACCCGGAGAGGCGACGCGGGCGGCAACCGGCATCGGCCTTGCGATTGCCGTGTCGGTCAGCGGGATGCTGCAACTGCTGTGGCTTTACTGGTTCATGCGCCGCGCAGGGTTTCGAATCCCGCGCCTCACCCCCAAGGTCACTGCCCGCGTCAAGGAGATGGGGGTGCTGATCGTGCCGGCCGTGTTCGGTGCGGGAGTTTATCAGATCAGCCGTTTCATCGATCTCGCCTTTATCCGCGGACTTCCTGACGGGAGCCTCACCTACATGGCGATGGCCGACCGCTGGAACCAGTTGCCGCTGGGCATTATCGGCATTGCACTGGGAACGGCGATCCTGCCCGCCCTGTCGCGCTATATCTCGAAGTCCGAGGACGAGGAGGCGGTGCGCCTTCAGGCCAATGCGGTGGAACTCGCGATGCTGCTGACCCTGCCCTGCGCAGTGGCGCTGTTCATCACCGGGTTTGCCTTCGTCAAAGCCTTCATGGAGGGTCAGGCCTTCACCGCGGAGGATGCAGCGGTAACCGGCATGGTCACCTCGGCGCTGGTGGTGGGCCTGCCCGCCTATGTGCTGGTCAAGGTGCTGACCCCCAATTTCTTCGCGCGGGCCGACACCCGCACCCCGGTCTATACCGCCGCTGCATCGCTGGCGGTGACGGTGGGACTGAACTTCCTGCTGGTGCCGGTGCTGGGTGTCGTCGGCCTTGCGCTGGCAGGGGCCATCGGGGCGTGGGTCAATATCGCGCTGCTGGGCAGCATTCTGGCGCGGCGCGGCTTCTTCCGCCTGCCTGCCCGCGTGCTGGGTCGGATCGGACGGATTGCGCTCGCCTCGGCTCTGATGGGGGCGGCGCTGTGGGGACTGATGCAGATCATTAGCCCGTGGCTTGACGGCCCCTTCACCATGCGCCTTGCCGCCATTGGCGCAATCCTCGGCGTGAGCCTTGTCACCTATGGCGCGGCGACGGTGGTGCTGGGAGTCCTCGACAAGGCCACGATCCAGCGCCTAATGCGCCGTCAGACTTAAGCAATCAGGACATATCATGCGCGTCGTCTCCGGCATCCAGCCCACTGGCAAGCCCCATCTCGGCAACTATCTCGGGGCGATCCGCAATTACGTGGCCCTGCAGGACGATGCCCATGCGGCGGGCGGCGAGTGCCTGATCTTCATCGCCGATCTCCACGCCCTGTCGATGCCGCACGATCCGGCCGAGCTGCGCGCCTCGACGCTCGAACTGGTGGCGACGCTGGTCGCCTGCGGGCTCGATCCGGACAAGGCGATCCTGTTCAATCAGGCGCAGGTGCCGCAGCACCCGGAACTGCAATGGCTGCTCAACGGCACGGCCCGCATGGGCTGGCTGAACCGCATGACCCAGTGGAAGGACAAGGCCGGCAAGAACCGCGAAGGTCAGTCGGTCGCGCTCTTCACCTACCCCGTGCTGCAAGCCGCCGACGTGCTGCTCTATCAGGCGACCCATGTTCCGGTAGGCGAGGACCAGAAGCAGCACCTCGAGCTGGCCCGCGATATCGCGCAGAAGTTCAACAACGACTTCGGCAGCGAAGACGCACCGATCTTCACGCTGCCCGAACCGATCATCCCGGTCGAGGCCGCGCGCATCATGTCCCTGCGCGACGGCAGCGCCAAGATGTCGAAGTCCGACCCATCCGACATGAGCCGCATCAATCTGTCCGACGATGCCGACACGATGGCGCAGAAGGTGAAGAAGGCGAAGACCGATCCCGAGCCGCTGCCCTCGGAAGAGGCCGGGCTGGCCGAACGGCCCGAAGCGCGCAATCTCGTGGGCATCTACGCGGCGCTTGCCGGGCAATCGCAGGCGGAGGTGCTGGCGCAGTTCGGCGGGCAGGGCTTTGGGGCGTTCAAGCCTGCCCTCGCCGATCTGCTGGTGGCAAAGCTCGGCCCGATCCGCGACCGCTTCGTGGCGCTCAAGGAAGATACCGAGGCGCTCGACGCGATCCTCGCACGCGGGGCGGCCAAGGCGCGTGAACGGGGCGCACCGACGCTGGCGGCAGCCTACAAGGCGCTGGGACTGGTGCGGCATTGATCCGCCCGCTCCGGCGCAGCAAACCCTTGCGACGAACCGCAGCAGGCGTGCGGCAAATCATTCAATTGCGGTTCATTCGCGAGAGATATGATATCGCGCACAAGCTCCATTGCCGACATTGCAATGGAAGCGAAACAAGGGTTGTGCCATGTTGACGAAGATGAACTCGATCAAGTCCCTGACCCGCCTTGCGCTGCCGGTGGCCCTCGCTCTTGGCGCGGCCGCCTGCACCACACCGTTCAAGGCCGACGTGTCGCGCTTTGCCGTGCCGCTGCCCGCGCCCGCCGGGCAGAGTTTTGCGGTTGTGCCGGAAGATCCGAAGTTGGCGGGCGGACTGGAATTTGCCACCTATGCCAATGCGGTCGCTGCCGAGATGCAGGAACTGGGCTATGTCCGTGCCTCGTCCCCGGAATCGGCCGATCTGCTGGTGCGGTTCGATTACCGCGTCGATGGCGGGCGTGAGCGCGTGCGCACCGATTTCAACGGCGCTGGCTTTGCCGGCGGTGCCTGGGGCCCGTGGGGGCCGTGGGGCGGCTGGGGTGGCGGCTTCGGCGGCTGGGGCCTCGGTTTCAATGATCCGTTCTTCGGCGGCCCGAACGTGCGCAGCTACACGATCTACACCAGCGGCATCGATCTGAAGATTGACCGTGCGGCCGATGGCCAGCGTCTGTTCGAAGGCAAGGCCGAAGCCGTGTCGCGCTCGAACCGCTTGCCGCGCCTCGTGCCGAACCTGGTGGACGCGATCTTCACCGGCTTCCCCGGCAATTCCGGCGAGACCCTGCGGATCACCATTCGCGACGACAACGAAAAGACCGTGCGCCCGACCGATTGATGGTGTAAGGCTGCACGCAAGAGACCCTTGGACGGGAACGAGAAGGCGGCGCAGGGGATCGCGCCGCCTTTTTTGTGTCCGGCCACCTTTGGTGACGCATGCCACCCGCAAACCTAAAGCTTGGCATGACCCCCGGTCGAACCGAAGCCGCCCTCGCCCCGCTCGGTCGCGTCCAGTTCCGCGACCTCGTCCCACGCCGCCTGCACCACCGGCGCGAGCACCAGCTGTGCCACGCGGTCGCCGCGCTGAATCGCGAAGGGCTCGGCGCCGTGGTTGATCAGGATCACTTTCAGTTCGCCGCGATAATCGCTGTCGATCGTGCCGGGCGTGTTGGGCACGGTGATGCCGTGCTTCAGCGCCAATCCCGAACGCGGGCGCACCTGGATCTCATAGCCTTCCGGGATCGCCAGCGCGAGGCCGGTCGCGACTGCATGACGCGCAGCCGGAGCAATCGTCACCGATTCGGCGCTCACCACATCCATCCCCGCCGCGCCCGATGTGGCATAGGCGGGCAGCGGCAGACCCGCGCCGTGTGGCAGGCGCTTGACCTGAACGGGGATGCTCATTCCGCCGCCTCTGCGTGCAAGGTCGCCGCGATCCGCTCCACCAGCGCCATCGCGACCGCTGCCTTGGGCATTTCGTCGAGCGTTTCGACCCCGTCGCCGCTGATGATGTGGACGCGGTTCAAGTCGCCCCCCATCACGTCCCCGGATACGTCATTGGCCACGATCCAGTCGGCGCTCTTGCGCTTGCGCTTGGCCTTGGCGTGATCGAGGACATTGTCGGTCTCTGCGGCAAAGCCGATCACCAGACCGGGCCGCCGGGGCGCGGAGGCGACATTGGCGAGGATGTCGGGATTTTCGGTCAGCATCAGCGCAGGCGGAGCCGAACCGCGCTTCTTCATCTTTTCCCCGCGATATTCCTTGGGCCGCCAATCCGCCACCGCAGCCACCATGACCGCAACGTCGGCCGGCAGAGCGCGCTTGACCGCGTCGGCCATCTCATTGGCGCTTTCGACATCGATACGGGTAACGCCAGCCGGGGTCCTGAGCGATACCGGCCCGGCCACCAGTGTCACCTGCGCCCCCAGCGCGGCCGCCGCTGCCGCGATGGCAAAGCCCTGCTTGCCGCTTGACCGGTTGGCGATGTAGCGCACCGGATCAATCGCTTCCCAGGTGGGCCCGGCGGTGACCAGGACGTGACGCCCGGCAAGCGGACGATGCCCGGCCTCCACACCCAGCGCCGCGCCTTCGGGAACTTCGTCCAGCACGGTCTCGATGGCATCCGGCACGGCTGGTGCGATCAGTTCGGGGCGCGATTTGCGGGGATCGACGAGGTGATTGATCGCTTCGGCGTCGATCGGCGGCGCTGCACCTGCCTTGCCCTTCTTTGCCAGCAGCGGGCCGGACAGATCGGGGGCGAATTCGGGTGCGGGTTCCTCGGCTTCAACCGGAAGATCATCGGGCGAAGGTTCGGGCAATTCCTCGAATTCCGCCTCGATCTCGTCATGGCTGCGCTTGGCGGTGGAGCGCGGGATGATGCGCGACAGCAGCCCGCCGAGGCCGCCTGCCGGTTCAAGCTCGCCGCCCTCCTCGTCCTCGGGCTCCAGCGCCTCGACTTCGATCCGGGGGCGTGGAGGCGCAGCGACCGCGATACCGAAATGGGCCGCGATTTCGCGCCAGATCGCCTCGGGCTCGGGCAGGCGGCCATAGCCGAACTCGCCGCAAGCCATCGGGCCTTCATCAGGCTGGAGCACAGTGACGCCCGCGCCCTCCAAGGTGGCGATATTGCGCTGGGTGGCCTCGTGCTCCCACATCCGCACGTTCATCGCGGGCACGGCCATCACCGGCTTGTCGGTGGCGAGAATCAGCGTGGTCGCCAGATCATCGGCGATCCCGTTCGCCATCTTGGCAAGCAGATCGGCTGTCGCCGGACAGACGACCACCAGATCAGCCTCGCGGGAGAGCTGGATATGGCCCATCTCGGCCTCGTTCTTGAGATCGAACAGGTTGGTGTAGACTTGGTTTTCCGACAGGGCTGCCAGCGCCATCGGGGTGACGAACTGCTGCCCGCCCTTGGTGACGACGCAGGTGACCTCGCCCCCGCCCTTGCGGATCAGGCGCACCAGCTCGCACGCCTTGTAGGCCGCAATGCCGCCGCCCACGACCAGCAGGATACGCGGACCTGCGCCCGTCATCCTGCTTGCCCGCCGTAAATGCCGATCAGTGCCATCGAACCGAAAAACTCCCGAGGTGCCGCCATCCTTGCGCGGCACCGCCACACCAACCTAGACCCGCCCTGCCCCTGCGCCAAGCAGCGCGCGCACAGTCTTGGCGCGCATGATGGGTGCGGTGTGGTTAAGATTGCGCTTACGCCGGTGCAAGCGCGATTATGTCACCCGATCCAGCCCAGCGCCACCGCACCCCACACCGCGCCGGCCCCGATCAGGCTCGCCGCGACATAGCCAAGCACGCCCCGCCCTTCACGCTTGTCGGTGATCAGCGGAATCTCCGGCAGCGGCGGGGGTTCAGGGGCGCCGCCCTTGGGCGGGAACATTTCTTCCACCCGCCGGATCAGGCCCGGCAGGCGCAGCAGGGTTTCGGTGTCCTGCTTGAGGCGGTCCGCGAGCGCGGCTTCCGGCCCCAGTTCATCACGGATCCACTCGCGCACATAGGGCGCGGCGGTGTCCCACATGTTGATATCGGGATTGAGCTGCGTCGCGATCCCTTCGACCATCACCATCGTCTTCTGCAGCAGCAGCAGGTGCGGCTGGGTCTGCATGTCGAAATCGCGGGTGATCGCGAAGAGCCCGTCGAGCATCTGGCCGACGGAAAGCTCCTTCACCGGCTTGCCGCGCATCGGCTCGCCCACCGCGCGCAGGGCGGTCGCGAATTCGCCGACCGAATGATAGCTCGGCACATATTGCGCCTCGAAATGGATTTCCGCGACGCGCTGGTAATTGCCGGTGGTCAGCCCGTAGAGAATCTCCGCCAGCCATTGCCGCGCACGCCGGTCGATCCGGCCCATGATCCCGAAATCGATCGCGACGATGGTGCCGTCATCCTCGACGAACAGGTTGCCCTGATGCATGTCGGCATGGAAGAACCCGGCGCTGATCGCCTGGGTGAGGAAGCTGATAACGAGCCGCTCTGAAATGGCCCCAAGGTCGTGCCCACGCGCGCGTAATTCATCGACACGGCTGATCTTGATCCCGTCGATCCATTCGACTGTCATCACACGGCCATTGGTGCGGTCCCAGTCGACCGCCGGGATGCGGTAGCCGGGGACGCCCGCCATCTGCTCGGCCAGTTCGCTGGCGGAAGCCGCCTCGCGCCGCAGGTCGAGCTCCGAGTTCGTCCAGCGCTTGAAGTTGGCGATGGTGAGGCGCGGGCGCAGGCGGCTGGCTTCTCCGCCCATCGCCTCGACATGGGCGGCGGCCCATTCATAGGTCTGGATGTCGCGCGCGAATTTTTCGCGGATGCCGGGGCGCAGCACCTTGATGGCGACCTTGCGGCCATCGGTGGTGACGCCCCTGTGCACCTGCGCGATGCTCGCCGCGCCGACCGGCACGGGGTCGATTTCGCTGAACAGCTTTTCGAGCGGCTGGCCGAAGCTCGATTCGATCGCCGCCCTGATCTGCGCGAAAGGCACCGGCGGCAGCGAATCCTGCAAGGACAGCAGGTTGTTGGCCGCTTCCTCGCCGACCAGATCGGGGCGGGTGGCAAGGCTTTGGCCCAGCTTGATCGCGGCCGGGCCAATGGCGCGGAAAGCGCCCGCATAGTCGCGGGTGCCGGATTTGCCGGTCAGCGTCGCCAATCGGGCAAGCCGCACGAGACTGCGCAAGGCAGCAGGCGCATTGGGATCATTCTCGATCCCAACCAGCGCGCGCCGCCGGGCAAGCGTCACGCCCCAGCGCGCAAGGCGGGAAAGGTGGACGACGGAAGATGTCACTGGCCTAGATCTTCCACCCCGAATGGATCGCCACCGCGCCGCCAAGGATGATTTCGGCCTTGGTGTTCACAAACCCTGCCGCGGCAATCATCCGTTCGAACTCGGGCGCCTGAGGGAACTTGCGGATCGATTCCGCGAGATAGCGATAAGAATCCGCATCCCCGGCAATCACCTGGCCCATGCGCGGCATGATGTGCATCGAATAAAGATCGTAGATCTCGCGGAAGCCCGCCCAATCGGTGACCGAGAATTCCATGCAGAAGAACCGCCCGCCGGGCCGTAGCACGCGGTACGCCTCGGCCAGCGCCTTGTCCTTGAAGGTGACGTTCCGGATGCCGAACACGATGGTGTAGGCATCGAAGGTGTTGGCAGCGAAAGTCACGGCCTCGGCGTTCTGGTGCGAGAACACGAGGCTGCCCGCGCCCTCCGCCTCGTCGCGCTCCATCGCGCGCTCGGCGCCCACGTCGAGCATGTCCTGATTGATATCGGCGACCGTGACGTTCGCGCCGCGATCAGCCATGCGGAAAGCGATGTCGCCGGTGCCGCCTGCCATGTCGAGGATGTTCTCGCCCGGCTGCGGCTTCACGCGGCGCACGAAGCGATCCTTCCAGCCGCGGTGCATCCCGAAGCTCATCGCATCATTCATGATGTCGTATTTCTTGGCAACGCTGGAGAAGACCTCGCCTACCTTGCGGGTCTTCTCCTCGGGGGTTACCTCGCTGTAGCCGAAGGAAACGGTTTGGTCGGTGGTTTCGCTCATGCGTGGTTCCCTAGAGGGAATTGCCCCATTGGCAAAGGGTGATAGAGGCAATCTTTGTTGCGTCCGCTGCGCTTCCCGCTCCCCCGCCCCTCCCCCCCCGGATATCATATCCTGAAGGGTGAAAGGGCAATGGAGCAGGTGGCACGGCCCAGTCAGCGAGAGCGAACACCGAAGAGATGCCTGAACTGCCCGAGGTCGAAACCACCGTTCGCGGTCTTGCCGTCTTCCTCGAAGGGGAGAGGATTACGCGCGTCCAGCTGAACCGGCCCGACCTGCGCCGGCCCTTTCCGGCCGATCTGGTGCAGGTGATGACCGGGGCGACGGTCAGCTCCCTGTCGCGCCGCGCCAAGTATGGTCTGATGCACCTTGATCGCGGGGCGACGATGATCTTCCATCTCGGCATGAGCGGGCGCTGGCGGATCGATCCGGAAACCCCCGACACCCACGATCACCTCCTGCTCGAAACCGCCAGCCACACGTTTGCCCTGTGCGATCCGCGCCGCTTCGGCTCGGTCGATCTGGTGGGGACGGACGCGCTGGATCACTGGCCGCAATTCGCCGCGCTCGGCCCTGAGCCGCTGGGGCCGGGGCTGACGGCGGCGCATCTCAAGGCCGCGCTCAAGGGCAAGACCCAGTCGATCAAGCTGTGCCTGCTCGACCAGCGGATCGTGGCGGGCCTCGGCAATATCTATGTCTGCGAGGCGCTGTGGCGCGCGGGCATCCGGCCGACCAAGCCCGCCGGCAAGGTCACAGGACCGCAGCTTGAACGGCTGGTGCCGGCGATCATCGCCGTACTCGAAGCGTCGATCCGCGACGGCGGCTCGACCTTGCGCGACTATGCGCGGCCCGATGGGGAGCTGGGCTATTTTGCCAGCAGCTTTGATGTCTACGGGCGCGAAGGCGAGGCCTGCCGCCGGGACGATGGCGGCGTGATCCAGAGGATCGTGCAAGGTGGACGCAGCACATGGTATTGCCCGGTTTGCCAGAAGTAGAGCGGGTGCAACGTGCTCTGCCAAGGGAATCGTTGACCTTCGGGCTGCTTCTGACTATGTGCGCCGCTTTCCGGCGGTCGGACCATGAGTCTGCTCGCCCCTTTCGAGCACACCCACGGATTTCCTTCCGGTCGCTCAGCGCGGCCTGAACCAAACGCGAGACAGACACGAATTATGGCCAATACGCCGCAAGCCAAGAAGCGCATCATCCGCAACGCCAAGCGCGCCGAAATCAACGGTGCGCGCATCAGCCGCATCCGCAGCTTCATCAAGAAGGTCGAAGCGGCCTGCGAAGCTGGTGACAAGGATGCCGCCGCCGCTGCCCTCAAGGCGGCTCAGCCGGAAATGGCGCGCGGCGTCGCCCGCGGAGTGCTGCACAAGAACACCGTGGCCCGCAAGATGTCGCGCCTGACCCGCCGAGTCGCCACGCTCTGATTCGGTTTTCAGGCCGCTAGGTAGTCATCCCCATGGGGTGAATGGCGGTTGTAAACCACGCAACGAAATGCACGGGCCGCGCTTGACCAGCGCGGCCCTTTTCGTTTGTGGCCATTGTGACCGCAGCGACCGGAGCAAATGTCAGGATTTCTCGCGATTCGCGCATCCTGTTTCCCACTTTTCTATTAAAAACAGAATCTTGAACGCAAGTCTGCGGGACTGCGACGAGTCAACAGGAATATTTCATTTTTTTTAAAAGTCCGCGCTTGCGCAAAGCGCCGCAGCGTTCTTTACAGAGAGCACGTCCGGCGCGGGACAGTCCGGGCAATTTACAAACTGACCGACAGGGGGGTTCTCCGATTCATCGATTCGGAGAAGGGAAAGGCAGTGCCTGTCGCAATGGGATATAACAGGCCTG